>NZ_JJMI01000034.1:0-134113 GCF_000705335.1 Mangrovibacter sp. MFB070 | reverse complement strand
AACCAAGGTTTAAGAGAATGACCGTTCGCCCGCTATTTGGCATGCTTTCGGCTTTTGCCGGGAGGAATACTTGTGCTGATAGGCTATGTGAGGGTGTCAACAAATGACCAGAACACGGCATTACAACGAAATGCACTCGAGTGTGCAGGATGTGAGCTAATTTTTGAGGATAAAATCAGCGGGAAGACATCAGAACGGCCCGGGTTAAAAAAACTTCTCAGGATGCTTTCTAACGGCGACACGCTGGTGGTGTGGAAGCTCGACAGGTTAGGGCGCAGCATGCGCCACCTGGTTATATTGATTGAGGAGCTGCGGCAACGTGGTGTTAACTTTCGCAGTCTGACCGACAGTATTGATACCAGCACACCCATGGGGCGTTTTTTCTTTCATGTCATGGGCGCCCTTGCGGAAATGGAGCGTGAGCTTATTATCGAACGTACCCGGGCCGGCTTAGCAGCTGCAAGAGAAGAAGGGCGGATCGGTGGCCGCCGCCCAAAGTTGTCACCAGAGCAATGGGCGCAAGCCGGTAGATTGATTGCTGCTGGTGAGCCAAGAAAAAAGGTCGCCCTGATTTTTGATGTTGGCATATCAACGTTGTACAAGAAGTTTCCTGCTTCATGACGTTTGATATTTTGCATTGGATTTATAAGCGCTGTAGGCAGGTTTGGTTGGTGATTTTAATGAGAAAACAAATGAATTGTATAGGCTAACTTATTGAATTTTCACTGTGTGAAAATCAAACATTTTTCTCATTTTTCTAACTAACTGAATGAAAATTAAAGAAATGAGACCGGTCTCGAAAACGGAATCTGGTAATTCCCCCATTGATTAACACACTCTGGTGATAGAAAGGCTGCTCGAATGACGAGTCGGTCGGCCTTAAAAGGTTGCTATGAGTGAAATACAGGACTCAGATTCTAGTATATTAACACAATTAAGTGGGGTTGCTTTCTCCTGTTCTGGAACCCAACCTGGTATGCAAATCCGAATTCACCAAACAAAAAGCCATGTCAGTAATAGAGGAAATATGTCTGAACTGAAGGCAATGCTACTGTTTTTATTAACCGCGTTGACAGAAATTGTCGGCTGCTATCTACCCTATTTATGGTTACGTGAAGGTAAAAGTGCCTGGTTAATACTCCCCTCGGCATTTAGCTTAGCCATTTTTGCCTGGTTGCTTACCTTACATCCAACGGCTTCCGGTAGGGTCTATGCTGCATATGGTGGTGTTTACATCTTTGTTGCTATTTTATGGCTTTGGGTCATAGACGGAATAAAACCAACAATCTGGGACTTTTTAGGGGCAACCATAGCCCTATTGGGAATGAGCATCATTATGTTTGCGCCCAGAGCCTGAGAGATACTATCCTTATCACATGATTACTGGATTTGTAATAAATCTATCCAGTTCAAAGTCATTACAGCGCTAATAATACGGGGGGCGTCCGCCTTGTGTACCGAATATCGCTCCTGGCTCTAAGCCAGCAACCTCAGGAGTACGCGGGTCTGCTGTGAGTGTCAGCAACACTGATGTGAGACCGGAAAAGGGGATCCCAATTTAGTGCGCCACTACAATCCCATGAAGAACCGGGAACACAACTGAATATGACTGATGGGAAGATTTACCGCTGCGGATAAGCGGTAAAGTGCCACCGAACCGTCGTATGCAAGAACGGCCGGCGGCAGGCTGGTGATCGTTCGATAGTGCGAGTATGAATGGATACCAGCCGCTGTTGAGTATATTGACTAATCAGCGCGTAAACCAGTCATCCGCTGACTCCCACGTCTCCTGAAGCACTTCCTGCACATACTCCTTATCGCCTTCCTTATCTGCTGAGCGAAGCACGGATAATCCGTCGTTGCTGGCAGCCTTAACAATCACTTCAACATCTTCATACCTGGCGCTAAGGCGCTTCGTCATTTCCGTTTTCAGTGCATCGATAGAGCCTTTTGGCATAGCTTTGGCTTTCTCCCGGGCGATGCTGATTTCGACACGCATGATAATCACCTTTCATTTACTGGTTTTATGTACAGTAATTATTGGCCTGTTATTTCTGATAATCTCTTCAGGAAATTCAATTTTTGGATTTTTTAAATTAAAAGTAATGAGATTTTTAGGTGCAATTAGTTTTAGTATTTATTTATTGCATGGTATTTGTTATACGATAATATTCACACCATTAATTAAAATTAACGTAAACTACACTTATGCAATGAGTGCCACTATTTTTTCAATAATATCATTGAACACTGCAACATACCTTCTTATAGAAAAACCATTCATGAGAAGAGGAAAGGCTATTGCAGACAGGCAGGATGGAGTATCACCATAAAAGCACAGGGCCATGGTCACCATAGCTTTGTGCTCTCTGGGGCACCAGTGGGGCAAAATGCTACATACAAACTTTGATGCCCTTATGTGATGGTGTGAAAATGGTCTTGCAACATCATGATGTGTAACGCGCTCTTGGGCGATGTTAGACGATTTTCAAAAATGCACGGTCATATTATGTCCATGCAGGTGTAGCCTTCAGCAATAACGGCATAGCATATCGGGCAGGTGTGGCGCACCAATTCAGCGGTTACCTGCCTGCTATTTTTTATAAGATTTATCCTAGTGCAATTCCTTCATGGCTAACTAGCTCTGCCAGCAATAAAACTTTCTCGCCTCACTGTTCAATTCCACCGAATTACACTTGCGAAAGCTGCGGGTTTATCTACATTTATTACTTATTACCAAATCTTAATTTTATTTAATAAATCTTTTTTGCCGTAAGGCGACGTAACTGTGTGGCAATACTTGCAACACCGCCTTTCTGCGCCCGGGAATAAGGGCGATGGCGGGTTTGTACCTGAAATCAGGCTGTTTCGTTCAGGCTGTAACGGCCTGTAATTAACCAATACATGTGATAAACGGGCAATATATGGTCAGACAAGGTGCTGTGCTTCTTGGCCTGATGTTTACTGGTGCGTCTTATGCCAGTGGCCTTTATCTGTATGAGATGGCAACGGAAGATTTGGGGCTGGCTGGCGCCGGGCAGGCGGCCCGGGCAGGCGACGCTTCCACGCTGGTGACCAACCCCGCCGGGCTGACCCGCTTATCTGGCAATATGCTGACCGGCGGTATCCAGACCTTATATGGTGACACCAACTACCAACAGGATAATGACGCGGTTTTACAAGGGAAAAGCCCGGGGAATACTATTGGCTGGTTTCCGGCCTCCAGTGTATTTTGGCGCCAGCAAATTAATGACCGGGTTTCTGCGGGTTTAGGCCTGTATGGCAATTACGGACTGGGGCTGGATTTCGGTAACTGGGCAGGGGATGCGGTACTGAAAAAAAGCACCCTGTTGGCAATGACGTTGAGCCCTGCTGTGGGCTGGAAACTGAGCGACAGGGTTTCTGTGGGTGCCGGCATCGGAATTAATTATGGTTTTCTCTCGCTAACACGGGATGTTTCAGGTGAAGATAAAAAACAAACCGACCATGACTGGGCGCTGAATTACCGGCTTGGAATATTGTTCGACCTGACACCGCAAACCCGTGTCGGGCTTACTTACACCAGCAAAACTGACTACCACTTCAATATCGACAACCAGGTGCGTATCGCACAACTCAATAATACGTCTTATATCTTGCCCATTGCTGCTGATGTGAGCACGCCTGCGCAACTCATGCTGAGCGCTGTTTACGACATCAACCCTCGCTGGTCAGTGATGGGGGATTTGGGCTGGCAGGACTGGAGCGCCTACAGTAACAGCCAAATCTATGTTGCTGGCAATGAGGTTGACGGTAACTCGCGCCTGCGGGATACCTGGCATACCGCACTTGGGCTTCAGTTTCGCCCAACCCCAGACTGGCACCTGAACACCGGGGTTGCTTATGACAGCAGCTTCTACCGTTCCCAGAGCGATACATCGCTGACCATGCCGTCTGGCAATACCTGGCGTTTTGGTGTGGGTGCGCAATACCAATTGTCGGGCACGCAACAAATTGGCGCGGCTTTCGAATATGCCGATATCCAGTCCTCCTCGGTTTCTTCGCCACTAGTGAAAGGCAGTTACCACAACCCGGCACTCTATTTTTTCAGCATGAACTTTACCCAGACATTCTAATCAAGAGGAACAGCAGATGGTGTAACTGTGTGTTATGACGAAAAGCGTTCAAGGACCTGATGTGACCACGATAATCGGAGCACAGAAATGACAAAAATTCCGTTTTGTAAATCGCTGTTGGCTGCCACGTTATCTGTCGTATGTTGTGCCAGCACAGTGTATGCCGCCCCGGCAAGCACTTCACCAACCGCGCCTGAGCAGAATTCCGCAAAGCCAAACATTGTTGTTATCTTTGGTGATGACATTGGCTACTGGAACCTCAGTACCTATAACCAGGGGATGATGGGTTATAAAACCCCGAACATTGACAGCATTGCTGCCGAGGGTGCGAAGTTTACCTCTTATTATGCGGAGCAAAGTTCCACTGCCGGGCGCTCGGCTTTTATCACCGGCCAGATGCCATTTCGTACCGGCCTGAGTAAAGTCGGGATGCCGGGCGCGCCGCAGGGGATCCAAAAAGAGGATCCGACCATTGCCAATGTCCTCAAACAACTGGGCTACGCCACCGGCCAGTTCGGTAAAAACCACCTGGGTGACCGGGATGAGTTCCTGCCCACCGCTCACGGCTTTGATGAATTTGTCGGCAACCTCTATCACCTTAATGCAGAAGAAGAGCCGGAAAACCCGGACTACCCGAAAGACCCTGAATTCCGCAAAATGTTTGGCCCGCGTGGCGTGCTGAAAAGTACGGCCGACGGCAAGGTGGAAGATACCGGCCCGCTGACCGTGAAACGTATGGAAACTGTGGACCAGGAGTTCCTTGCCGCCAACAACGACTTTATGTCGCGCCAGGTGAAAGCCGGGAAGCCGTTCTTCGCCTGGTTCAACACTACCAGAATGCATAACCACACCCACCTGAAACCGGACAGCCAGGGCGTCACCGGCCTGGGCACCTATGCCGACGGGATGGTTGAGCATGACAAGATGATTGGCGAAGTGCTGCAGAAAATTAAAGATCTCGGCATTGAGGATAACACCATTGTTATCTATACCACCGATAACGGGCCCATGATTGCCACCTGGCCGGATGCCGGGATGACACCGTTCCGTGGTGAAAAAAATACCGGCTGGGAAGGCGGTTTCCGGGTGCCTGCCATGATCAAATGGCCAGGGCATATTAAACCGGGCACGGTCATCAACGATATTTTCGCCAGCAATGACTGGTTCCCCACGCTGGTAGCGGCGGCGGGTGACCCGGATATCAAACAGCAACTACTCAAAGGCTATAAAACGCCGACTATCACCTATAAGGTGCACCTGGACGGCTACAACCAGCTCGATTTCCTGACCGGGAAAGGGCCAGACCAGCGTAAAGAGTTCTTCTACTGGAGTGATGACGGTGACTTGCTGGCCATGCGTTATGGGCGCTGGAAAGCGCACTTCATGATTCAGGAACACTCCGGCATTGATGTGTGGCGTTACCCGTTCACCCGCCTGCGCACGCCGATGCTGTTCGACCTGGAAGTAGACCCGCTGGAACGCGGCGATTCCGGCATGGATTACAACGCCTGGTTCTATAACCGTGCCTTCCTGCTGGGCGGGGCACAGAAATATGTCGCGAATATGCTGGCAAGCTTCAAAGAGTTCCCGCCCCGCCAGAAACCGGGCTCCTTCACCGTGGGCGATGTTCAGGCATTGCTGGATGAAGGGATGTCAGTCAGGAACTGATTGGGTTACCCACAACCGGGCAGGGGAACTGCCCGGTTAACGGAGGTTTTATGAAGCACAGCACCACGCTGCCTGTTACCGCTTTACCCTCTGCTGAAAAATATCAGGGCAAAGGCCCGGCGTACCAGCGGCGCTTCCATGTGATGGCAAAACCCACTGGCTCACGCTGCAATATCGACTGCACCTACTGTTTTTACCTGCACAAAGAACACCTGCTGCACCAGAACCGGCGCGAAGATATGTCCGACGAGGTTCTGGAAAATTTTATCCGCCAGTATATCGACAGCCAGGATGGCGACCAGGTGGTGTTTTCCTGGCAGGGGGGCGAACCCACCCTGATGGGGCTTGCCTGGTTCGACAAAGTGGTGGCATTCCAGAAAAAATACCAGAAACCCGGCCAGCGTATTGAGAATGACCTGCAAACCAACGGCCTGCTGATCAATGATGAATGGGCTGCCTGGCTGAAAGCGCACCATTTTCTGGTGGGGTTATCGATAGACGGCCCTGAACAGTTGCATGACCGCCACCGGGTTACCCGGAGCGGCAAGCCTACATTTGCCCGCGTGATGGAAGGTGTGGCAGCCCTGAAACGCCACCAGGTGCCTTTTAATGCCCTGGTCACTGTCAATAACACCAATGCCCGTTTCCCGCAGGAGGTATACCGCTTCCTGACTCGTGAGCTGGGCGTCACTTATATCCAGTTCAACCCCTGCGTGGAAGCCCGTGAATTTCAGCAAACGGCACCGCAGTTTTGGCAGGATGATTCCATTCCGGTGACCGGTACCCGGCGGGCAAAACCTGGCGATCTGGATTCCATCGTCACCGACTGGTCAGTAGACCCAGAAGAGTGGGGGCGCTTTCTGATTGCGGTCTTCGAAGAGTGGGTGAATAACGACCTTGGGCGGGTGCAGGTTAACCTGTTTGAAACAGCTGTGGCCCAGACCATGGGCATGCCGGCGCAAATCTGTGTGACAGCAGAGTTCTGCGGGAAGGGGCTGGCTATTGAAAAAAATGGCGATATTTTTTCCTGTGACCACTATGTATACCCGGAATACCGTCTGGGTAACCTGGCTGATGCACGCCTTGCCCATATGGCAATTTCAGAGCGCCAGAAAGCCTTCGGGTTTGGCAAGCGTGATACCCTGCCGGGCGACTGTAAACGCTGCCCACACCTGAAACTGTGCTGGGGGGAGTGCCCCAAAAACCGCCTGGTACGCACCAAAGACGGTGAGGCCGGGCTGAATTATCTCTGCCCGGGCATCAAAGCCTTTTTTGACTATTCGGCCCCCATTCTGGCCGGGATTGCCGTGCTGCTGAAACACCCGGACCAGGAGAAGGTGCTATGACGCCACGTGAAAAAATGCTGGCACTGGAAGCCGCCATGAACCGGCAGGTGCTGGGGCAGGAAAACCTGGTGCGGATGCTGGTTATTGCCCTGCTGTGCGACGGGCATGTGTTGCTCGAAGGGCTGCCGGGGCTGGCAAAAACCCGTGCAGTGCGGGCGCTGGCAGAACATGTCGAAGGCGAATTCCGCCGCATTCAGTTCACCCCGGATTTACTGCCTTCAGATATTACCGGCAGTGAAATTTACCAGCAGCAGGCCACCAGAGAGGAAGACCAGTTCCGCTTCCGGCCTGGCCCTGTGTTCGGCAACATCATTCTGGCAGATGAAATCAACCGGGCTTCGGCCCGGGTGCAGTCGGCCCTGCTGGAGGCCATGGAAGAGCGCCATGTGACGGTGGCCGGGAAAACCTGGCCTCTGCCCGGCGTGTTTATGGTTATGGCAACTCAAAACCCCATCGACCAGGAAGGGACCTGGCCATTGCCGGAAGCCCAACTGGACCGCTTTTTGATGAAAGTGCAGGTGGGTTACCCCAGTAAAGAGCATGAACAGCGGGTGATGCAACTGGTGCGCCAGGAACAACAGGCCCGCTACCAGGGTGAAAAGCCACAGACCAGTAACGAACCTGACGTAGTGCTGAGCCCGGCGGATATCAGCACGTGCTGGCGGGACATCGCCAGCCTGTATGTGGCACCTGCCATGGAGGAGTACATAGTCAATCTGGTGGCCATGACCCGCACGCCATCGGTGGTGAGTGAGGCATTCGCCAGTTACCTGGCGCTGGGCGTCAGCCCGCGTGGCACCCTGGCACTGGACCGTTGTGCCAGGGCTCATGCCTGGTTATCTGGCCGCGACGCCGTGTTACCGGAAGATATTCATACCGTGGCACCAGCGGTACTGCGCCACCGGCTGCTGCTCAGTTACCAGGCCAGTGCCGACAACATTACGGCTGATGATGCGGTACAGATGCTGCTGGATGCGGTGGTGGCCTGATGCCTGGTGAAATGACTGTCACCCGTGAACAGCTAATGTTGCTGGCGACCGCGGCACGGCAACTGCGTAACCCCCCGGCGCAGTTACCTCCCGGGGCGCAGGCCGGGGAGAGAGTGGCCCGGCAGACCGGGCGCGGGCTTAACTTCGACAGCCTGCGCCGTTACCAGCCCGGTGATGATGTGCGCCTGATAGACTGGCAGGCCACAGCCCGCCTGCGTACACCCTGGGTGCGGCTGTACAATGAAGAGCGCGAACGCCCGGTACTGGTGTGTACCGACCAGCGGCTGGATATGTTTTTTGCCACCCGCGGGCAAATGAAATCCGTTGCGGCGGCGCAGACCGCCGCTCTGCTGGCCTGGCGGGCCTGGCACGATGGCGACCGGCTGGGCAGCCTGGTATTTGGTGATGACCGGTTACAACCTGTTCCCTGCCGCAGCCCGGCAGCCAGCCTGCCCCCACTGCTGGCTTCACTGGAAAGCTTTAATGCTGCACTACCGGCGCGTTACCAGTCCGGAACTACCGGGCCGGTGACGCTGTTATCTGTTCTTATTCGGCTGGATAAAATGATGCCGCCGGGCGCCTGGCTGGCGTTTATCAGTGATTTTCATGACCTGGACCCTGCCTGTGAAACCCTGCTGGCAAGGTTATGCCGCCGTGGCAGTATCAGTGCCTTTATTATGCTGGATGATTTACACCTGCGTCTGCCCGCCAGTGGCGAACTGGGCGCGTATTACCAGCAGGTGCGCACTACCGTTTCGCTGACACCCTCATTACAGCAACGCATTCGTGAACAGACCAGCGCGCGCCTGGCGACCCTGGAAAACCGCCTGGCGCGCACGGGGTGCCGGGTTAACCAGGTGGTGGTCAGCGAGCCGTTATTGCCCCAACTCAGGCCGGGGGTGTAAATGCTGGATAAAGGCTTTACCGTACCAGACCTGGCGTTGCCTCCACTGCCACAACCTGTTTCCTGGCTACCGTTGCCGGATGGCTGGTACTGGCTGGCTGCGTGCCTGGCGCTGGGAGCCGGTGTCTGGGGGCTGTTGCGCGTTGCCCGCTGGCGGCGCAACCGCTGGCGCCGTGAAGCATCAGCCCTGGCCCGCAACCTGCATAATGCAGATGACTGGCTGGTGGTGGTCCGGCGTATTTTGCTGGTGCACCATCCGCGCGCGGAAGTCAGCCGCCTGCAGGGCGTGGAGGAAGTGCTGGCGCAGGTGCCCCTTGATGCGGACCTGGTAACAGCGCTGGCGGAAAAATACTGCCAGCCAGACAACCGGTTACCAGAACCTGTCAATGCACGTATCCGCGGGCAGATAGCGCAATGGCTGGAGGAGATACCGGATGTCTGAACTCCTTTCCCGCCTGAGCTTTGCCTGGCCCTGGGTCTGGTTGTTGTTACCTCTGCCATTTATTACCGGGCTGTTTACCAGAAAAACGCCGGATGCCGGAGTACTGGTGCGTGTTCCCTTTTTGCCCCAACTGGTGGCAGAGCTGCAACTGTCTGACCCGCCACGAGCCCCACGGCGCTGGCAGGCTGCCGGGTTCTGGCTTGCCTGGCTGCTGGCAGTTTGTGCGCTTGCCCGCCCGGAATACCTGTTGCCTCCCCAACAAATCATTAAACCGTTGCGCAATGTTGTCCTGGTACTGGATGTCTCGGGATCAATGGACACCCGTGACGCCACGGGCGGGCAAACCCGCTTGCAGGCAGTACAGCATACCGTGCGGGAATTTATTAACCGGCGTAAAACCGACCGCATGGGGCTGGTTATATTTGCCAACCAGGCATGGCCCTTTGCGGCGCTCAGTGAAGATAAGCAGGCGTTGCTGGAGCGGGTGACCCAGTTGTCTGCGGGAATGGCCGGGCAACAGACTGCCGTGGGCGATGCCCTGGCGGTGGCCGTGAAATTACTGGACACCGGTGTGGATGCCAGAGCCAGCCGGATGGCGATTTTATTAACCGACGGTAACGACACAGCTTCCCGCCTGGCTCCCGATATGGCGGTACAGCTGGCGGTGTCTCACCATGTGGAAGTGCACACCATTGCCTTTGGCGATGCGCAGGCAACCGGCCCGGATAGAGTGGATACGGCACTGTTACAGACCATTGCGCAGCAAACCGGGGGGCAGTTCTGGCAGGCAGGCAGCTCGGCTTCTAGCCTGGCTCAGGTGTGGCAGGCCATTGATGCCATGACCCCGGCACGGGTGGAAACCCTGGGTTATGCCTGGCGCAGGGCGCTGTTCCCCTGGCCACTGGGTGGTGCGCTGGTTGTGTTGCTGCTGTTCAGCCTGGCCGGAGTCGCCATGGCGGGGAGGCGGTTATGACCGGCGCGTTCCACTTTCTGTCGCCCTGGTGGCTGGCCGGGTTACTGCTATGCCCGCTGTTGCTGTGGGCAGGGCGGGCGGGCAGCAGTGCCTGGTACCGCATTATGTCGCCAGCGTTTGCCCGTGTGCTGGTCACCGGCGAGCGGTCACGGCGCAATGGCTGGCTTGCAGTAGCCTGGGCGTTGGGTATGGTGGCGCTGGCCGGGCCATCATGGCAGAAAGCGCAGCCATCGGGCCTGAGCCTGCAGTCTAATGTGATGGTTATTCTGCAACAGGACAGCGCTATGCTGGCACAGGATATTCCGCCCAGCCGCCACCAGCAGATGCAGCGCAAACTGCAGCAGCTGGTTCAGGCACTGCCTGGCAGCCGCACCGGGCTGGTGGTGTACCGCTCCCGCGCCTTTCTGACAGTCCCGCTTACCGATGACCCGGTTTTCTTTAATTTATTCCTGAATGCCCAGTCGCCCGAACAGTTACCAGAGGGCGACGGCAGCGGGTTACAGGCTGCTGTTCAACTGGCAAACAACAGCTTTCCACGCAACAGCACAGTGCCACACAGCCTGATACTGGTGGCGGATAACCTCACTGCACAGGATGCCCGGTGGCTGAGTGAGCAGGCGGGATCGTTGCCGCTACAGGTCTGGGTACCCGGTACGGCAGCAGGCGGCCGGTTACCGGAAAAATTCGCGGCTGACACGGGCACTACCCACCTTAATGTGGCGCGTTTCACCCAACTGAAATCTGCCGGGATACCGGTAACGCTTATCAGCCACGACAATGACGATGTGAATGCCGTGGTGCGCCAGGTACAACACAGCGTAACACAGCAGCAGAACAGCCGCAGCGATATGCACTGGCTGAACAGCGGTTACTGGCTGGTTATCCCACTTCTGCTGGTGTTACTTGCCGGCAGGCGGCAGTGGTTTCTCGCCGTGCTAGTGTCAGTTTCTTTCAGTGGGTTCAGCCCTCAGGCATCGGCCAGTGGCTGGCTGGATGCCTGGGTAAGCCCGGATATGCAGGGCCAGATGGCGTTTAAGCGCGGTGATTATGCCGGTGCCGCTCAGCACTACCAGGACCCACTGCGCCGGGGAATTGCACTCTACATGGCGCAGGACTACAACGCGGCGTTGTCTGCATTTCGTGAAGCGCCTCCCGGCCCGGATATGCTGGTGTGGCAGGGCAACACCTGCGCGCAACTTAAACAGTGGCAGCAGGCGCTTAACCGCTATGACGAAGCACTGAGCCTGCGCCCCGGCTGGCATCTGGCACTGGCTAACCGGGCGAAAATTGCTGCGATTGTGCTGCAGTTACGTAAACAGGAACGCGACCGCCAGGCGGAACAGGATGGCGACCAGGACTTCGACCCGGATGCCATTAAGCATGACCTGGAAAAAGAACAGGGGGTGGAGCAGCAACTGAATAAACCCACAACCGTTGCGGCACCGCAGCTCAGCCAGTGGTACGACCGGCTGGATATTTCCCCGGCAGGCCTGCTGGAAAATCTTTATCACGCGGCACCAGAGGAGGGGCAATGAAAAAAATACTGCTCTGGTTACTGCTGTGTCTGGCCGGTTGTGCTCAGGCAGCCACTGAAATTACCCGTGAACTGGTGGCTCCAGACCAACTGGTTCCCGGGCAACCGGCCCGGGTGGTGGTGACCTGGTGGACTGACGGCTGGTTTAACCCGCCGCCACAATGGCCAGCGCCGATGCCAGTGGAAAACGGCATGCTGTTGACTGAAGCGGAGCCTAACCAGTTGTTGAGCCGCCGCCGGGGAAACACCACCTGGAGCGGTGTGCGCATGTCCCGCCAGGTGGTGGCCTTTGACGGTGGCAACCTGGTACTGCCTGCCATCAGTATTACTCAGCCTTCACTACAGGAAGGCCCGACGACAGCCGCCCTGCCTGCACTGACACAACCCGTTCACTGGCCCGCCGGTGTAGAACAACCGGACCGCTTCCTGCCCGCATCCCAACTGGCTTTGCAGCAACACTGGCAACTTTACCGGGCAACCGAAGACGGTGAACTGCATGTGGGTGATGTGGTTGAGCGCCAGGTCACACTGCGCGCACAGGGGATTATTCCGGCACAGGTACCGCCGCTGCTATTTGCGGTAGCCGGTACAGACACGCAACGGCTGGCCCCACAAAGCCGGGTACTGACTCAGGGGCGTGGCGACGTAACCGGCATTGAATATGTTGAACGGCTGCGCTACCAGCCGCAACAGGCAGGGAGCCTGACGGCACCGGATGTGGTGCTGCGCTGGTGGGACACCGCCACGCAGCGCTGGCAGGAAGCCCGTTTGCCCGGGAAAACATGGGATTTTGCCCCCGCACGCGCCGCCGGAGCTGAAACAGCTCTTCGGGCGGGTGCGCCACTCCCCTGGGGAACGCTGGCCGCATGGCTGGCGGTGATTCTGGCCGGGGCGTTGGCCGCCTGGAAAGGGCGGTTGCTACTTATTCGTTTGGGTAAAACATTGGGTTACCGCTGGCAGGCATTCTGGGGAGAGGTGCCCCTGCCGGGGAAAATACCCTCACACAGGAGAATAAAATGAAGACACGTTTATTACCGCTGGCTGTGGTGTTGCTCCCGTTTATGGCATGGAGCGCTGAAAACGGGCCGTTATCTGCATGGAACGCATCGCCTGCGAAATCACAAATCCTTAACTGGGTGGCACAGAGCACACAGCAGGATGGACCGGATTTTATCCCGCCGGACCAGCGTTATGTGGTGTTCGACAATGACGGCACACTGTGGCCGGAAGCGCCCCTGACATTCCAGTTACAGTTCGCGGTGGATGAAGTTAACCGCCTGGCGCCCTCTCACCCTGAATGGCAGGATAACCCGGTGGTCATTGCCGCGCAGAAACACGATATGGCAGCCCTGGCAAAAGCCGGGCAGCAGGGGCTGATGACGTTACTCACCCTGACTCACAGCAATATGCCGGTGGAAGAGTTTGACCAGCGGGTTGACGCCTGGCTGGCCTCTCACCGCCACCCACGGTTTGGCTGCCCGTACAACAAGCTGGGGTATTTACCCATGCGCCAGTTGCTGGATTACCTGCGTGATAAGGGCTTTAAAACCTGGATTATATCCGGGGGTGGAATTGATTTTATGCGCCGGGTGGCGGGGGAGATGTACGGTATTCCCCCTGAGCAGGTGGTGGGGTCATTCTCGTTAACCGAGTTTCGCCTGACCGATGACGGCACACAGTTAGAGAAAACCATGAAAGGCGCGTTTTATAACGACGAAGCCCAAAAACCGGTCTCCATCCACCTGTTTATGGGGCACCGCCCGGTAGCCGCCTTTGGTAACAGCGATGGTGATGTGCCCATGCTGCAGTACACTTCGGCGAATAAACAGGTAAAACCACTGGGTGTGCTGATTCACCATACAGACGCACAACGGGAATACGCCTATGACGCGCACCCGAGCGCCAGCGGCAAATTAATTAACGGGCTGAGCCTGGCCCCCCATTATGGCTGGGTGGTGGTGAATATGAAGAGTGACTGGAATCAGGTATTCGACCCGGCGCAGTGCAGTTACCACCCGGCGAAATAAACCTGTGGTGGCGGGTTATTTTCATTGAGTGCTAAGTTTTTTTTAAGTTTATTGCGCCACTCTGAACGCACAATCAACGCGTTATGAGGCACGACAATGTTACGGACATTCTGGCATTACCTTGGTGAAACGCAGCCCCGGCTATTGCGGGTGGTACATATCCTGATAGCCGCGCTGGTCATCGGGCAAATTATTAACAGTAACGCGACACAGGTAGAAGCGATTACCGACATCAGTGCCGGGTTACTGGTGTTTTTATGTACCTGGCTGCATATCATAGCCGGGTCTGTACTGGTAATTCTGGGTTTCGCATTACTGTTCTATGTCCTGGCACTGCGTGGTTTTCGCTATTACTTTGCCTGGCTGCTGGGGGATTTTTCAGGAATAGTGAAGGATTTACGCACCCTGGCTCACTTTCACCTGCCTGAAGCTTCTGCGGGAGGGATCGCCGCTACCGTTCAGGGATTAGGTGTGGGAGCACTATTGCTAGTGGCTTTGTCCGGTTCTATTGGCGTCGCTTTATATTTGATGGGATATGCTGTTGGCTTCAATGTTATTCACTGGCATAAATTTCTGACCGGCCTGATTGAGGTCTATATCTTTGCCCATGGCGCCATGGGGCTACTGCATTTTGCCCTGCGCCAGTTTTTACCCGTAAAGCGTGAATAGCCTGTGGTGGTAACGGTGCTGTATGGCAGGAGGCTGGTATCCGTAGCGGGTTAGTGCCAGAATACACGCACTCTCTTTTTTGTGGGAAATATGATGAAAAAAATCACACTGTTACCCGCTATCGCTGCACTTATGCTGGCCGGTTGCGTTCAGGTTGATGATTACACCCAGGTGGTTAAAGCACCAGCTCCGCAATGGCTGGTGGGCTACTGGCAGTCTGCGGGGCCGCAATCTAAGCTGGTAAGCCCGGAAGCGATAGCGAGCCTGGTGGTCACCAAAGAGGGTGATACCCTGGATTGCCGCCAGTGGCAGCGCGTGATTGCTGAGCCCGGTAAGCTGATGCAGCGTGGTGATACGCTGTATAACGTCACACAGAAACGGGATATTTATACAGTTGAACTGGATGGCGAAACGCTGGACTACGCGGGAATGACGCTTAAACGTGTGGATAAACCTACAGTCGAATGCCAGGCGGAGATGGGTAAACTGCCGCAGTTTGCATCTGCTGCTGTTGCCGGGGAAATACCCTCTGCGCCTTCTGCACAATAACCCTTGTTAACCCCGTCTATTCTCCCCGTTAATCCTGTTACCCTGTGCTAGCGTAGACTGGCACAGTCTCTTGTTCATATTTCTGGGAGAACAAAGAGATATCAGGTAACCAGGTTACGAAGGTGAAGCAGATGGACTATTTTCGCGCCAAAAAGATGCACCAGTTCTATCGCGATGTTTTTACACGGGAAATTACTATTACTGAGACTGGCAAACTGCCAGTACTTGAGCTTGAAAAATATACGGTACAAGGGCAGCTGGACTTTTTCGGGTTGTGCCGCTCAGTGCTAAGTGCCGATTCCGGGTTGCCAGAAACTCACGATAAAGGGTTAAAGTCATTACTGCTGGCCGTGGTTATGGCGAATCTGTCTTTGGATAAATCCTGGCAAGGTAAACAAGTCATTTTACCAGAAGGGCTGAAAAGCAGCCTCAATCAGGCCCTGACAGATGCGATTACCCGCCATCCTTGTATTGAATACCTGGAAGCTGTGATTCAGTTGCTCTTCCGGGTTGGCGATATTGAAAGTGTTGTTAGTTTGGTTGGTCAGAATAGTGAATATCTCAAATCATCAGCCAAAATCGTTAAAATAATGCTGATGTTGGCGGTGATCGAAGAAAATTTTGACCTGGCTTTGTCATTAGTTAAAACGCTAACCGCAGATTCGCAACTGATGGGCGAGGATGCGATGGCGTTACTGTTGACAGTAACTACTATCTACAAATGCGGTGGGACGCCAGAGTCATTTATTGATTTCAGAAGCCTGCGGCAAAAGATGTCCTTTCCGGCTGACGCTTACAATATAGAGTTTGCCCCGGCATGCAATAATGACCGTACTACTGTGGTGGTTTGTTGTGATCCGGTTTATTACGCAAAACATGCAGTGCCACTGGTGTATTCAATATTTGATACTAACAATGGGTTACTGAACGTTCACCTGCATGTTTACAACATAACTGATGCAGTGCGTACAGATGTCGCACGGCTCAGGCAACAATTCCCTGAACTTAACATTTCTTGTACCTCGGAAATTGTTTCCGTTGCAGAAAATATTGTTACGCACTATGCGTCCAGGCGCTTTATTTTTGCTGAATATGCGCTGAAAGCACTCAAAACCCCGGTCCTGGTCGTTGATGCTGATTGCCTGTTTCGTAAATCCTGGCAGGATATTATGCCGCGTATTGCAGGCATGGATCTGTTGCTTAACAAGCCCGAAATTGCACCTTTCTGGGAAAGCGTATGTGGTGGGTTTGTCTGGCTGGGTGGGGGAAATACGTCGAAAAGTTATATTGGCAAAGTACGTAAGTTCCTGCTTAATAATTTAAACCAGAATAATGCGGTCTGGTTCCTTGACCAGATGGCTCTGAGCGCTGTTGCCAGTGAGCTGGCTGCGATGCCAGGTGTGGCAACAATCCCGGGAAGTTATGCCATTGATATTGAGCATACAGACCACAGTTTCACCTGGGTGGTGACCACAATTAAACATGCACAAGGGCGCTACAATGATTATAAAACAGCGTTGTGTGCGGAGTTTGATTGACAACTTACCTACAGGTAAATTACCCCAGCCTGCTACATTAGCAGGCTTTTTTCAAGCCGGACCAGGCCTTGCAAAGATGGCTGCAGGGCACAGCTCAGGTGTGGTAAGTAAAAAATAAAGGTGCCCAGAGGCACCTTTATTTTTTCTAATTTATTTTATCTAAACCGTGAGAGGGTTGTGTATATATCCAGGATCACTGGTTGTAATCCAGTGGCATCAATATATTGTGGGAAAATTTGCCATACGTGGTAGCCAGGGTTTTTTGCTTACCCGTCTGGCCAATGAGTTTGCGTAAATCATCCATTCTGCTTTGCAACAAACCTTTCAATGTCGCTTCATTGGCAAGAATTTCACGTAATAAGTCCCGGGCTTCTTCAACTAAACGTACCTGTTCAGGGGGGACCGGATTTTTAGCAATACTTTCAACTAATTGAACATATTTGACTTCATGTTCAATCAACTCATCCCACTTTCCTTCATGGGCGAGATTGAGCATGGTTTTGCTCAAGGCATGCAGGGCATGCCAGAGAGTAAGGGATGAGTTGACGGTGTTCATTAGCTGGCACCCTGGAGTGGTTGATAGGTTGGTTTTACTTGCTTCCATGCATCGGCAATATTGGTGAGCAAACGCTCAACTTCTTCAACCGCGGCAATATCATTGCGTAAGTTTGCGTGCAGTAATCGGCGAATCATATACTCGTAAAGAGAGATGAGATTGCTGGTCAGCTCATCTTCTTCACTGGTATCCAGGGCCGTTTTGAGCCCTGAATCAATAATGTTAATGGCATGAGAGAGGGCTTTGCCTTTTTCAGCAACAGCACCTTGCTCCATAAAGAGTTTTGCCCGAACAAGGGCGCTTAATGCGCCATCGAAGAGCATCACAATAAGCTGGTGTGGGCTGGCGCTCATCACCGCGCTTTCAAGGCTCACCTTTTGGTAGGCCTTAACACCAGTTCGATTGTACATAACGCATCCTCACGGCCAAACAAATGTATCAGTATTAGCTTGAGCTGGATGACGACGACGATGATGAGCTTGAGAACTGCGATGTCAGGTAGTTAGACGTCGCGGTAAGCTGGCTCATCAAGGTATCCAGCGCAGTAAATTGAGCCTTGTAACGGGCCATAGTGGCATCGATACGGCTCTGCATTGCATCATAACGGTCACTCAAGGTGCTGAGGATATTGTTGATGCTGTCTTCGGCATTCTGAATAATGCCAGTGCTGCCAGTAGTCGTGCTTAACATGCTGGTCAGCGTGTTGTTCATTTGGGTGGCGAAACCCGTCGTTGAGCCATCACCCACAAAATAATTGGTTACAGCATCAGGGTCACTGCTTAACGCTGCGGTCAGCTTGTCATCATCAACAACCAACTGCCCGGTTTTCGGATCCTGGGTTATTCCTAACTGAGCCATAATGGCGTAGGTGCCACCACTTTGTGCTGTACTCAGTTGGCTACGCAACTGCGACTGGATAGAACGCACGTTGGCATCACCGACCAGGGCCCCATTACTGGTTGACTGGCTGTCTGAGCCTGCATCAACGGCAACATAGTTAGTCACGGTTGACAGGGTAGACTGCAGTGAGTTGTAGGCATTTACCCAATTCGTTATCGCAGTTTTGTTACTGTCTGTGGCACGGGCAACATTCAGTGTCTCGTCTGATGAACTCACTGAGTTCAGTGTCAATGTAACGCCAGGCAGTGCATCACTGATGGTGTTGGAATCACGTTGTACGCTGACGCCGTTTACCGTGACGATGGCATCCTGTGCTGCAGTTTGCACAGATAACGCACCGCTGCTGGTGCTTGAATCATAACCAATGACCGATTGCAGTGTATCATCGCCGGTTACTGTCACTGTCATGGCAGAATCTGCCCCAGTTGTTTTTGAAGTCAGCATCAACCGGTAGTCAGTATCGCTGGCTTTTACAATAGTGGCAGTAACGTTGCCGTTGGCGCCATTAATGGCATCAGCAATCCCCTGTAGCGTGGTATCAGAGTCTGATAACGTCACGGTCAGTGGGGTGTCCGTATCTGCCTGGGCAATTGTCAGGGTACGGGTGGTGCCAGTGGTTGCGCCCAACTGCGTGCTGTTGCTGGTAATCGCGCCGCTCATCAGTACCTGGCCTTTAGCCAGTTGCTGAACATTCATGGTGTAACTGCCGACCGTTGCATCACTGGTGCTGGTTGCACTGAATGATGTGGTAGAGCTGGTTACAGAAGTTGAGTTCCAGGTGCTTGACTTCGCCAGGGCCGCAGATGCGGTCTGTAAGGTGGTCAGTGCACTTTGAATCTTTCCATAAGCACTTAGCTGAGATTGATACTTAGTCTGCTGATCAGTAATTGTGGTCAGCCTGGCCTCTTCCGCCGTTTGCAAATTGTCATACAGGGTTGCGAGGTCTAAGCCTGAGCCAACCCCCAGGTTACTGATAGTGGTCATTGGTCTTTCCCTTTATATCAATGGTCGTCCTGACTCATATCGGCACCGAATGAGAAAAGTTTACAGTACGCAAAAGAAAAATAATGCGCAGAAAAGAAGGCAGGGAAGGTGGCTTATAGAGTGATTGTCAGACCAGTTACTAAATCATAAATCTGTATGAACCTATATTAAAGAAAAAAATAATTTCCCTTATGTTATTTACCAGTCAATTTTCCAGGATTATTCCTGGTGAGAAAATAGTAATGGTTCGGTGATTTAAATTAAATAAATACTTAAAAATCAATATGATGAATTTTTTTGATCTAAATTTCTAAAGTTGCCAGCAAGTGCGCCGATACCCTTGATGACGGTGAGAGACGCCGCAAGTGTTAGGCACCGAACCTAGACCCAATTTCATGAAGGAAAATAATTATGGCAGTCATCAATACTAACCTGATGTCATTGACTACTCAGAACAACCTGAACAAATCACAGGCTGCACTGAGCACCGCTATCGAGCGTCTGTCCTCTGGTCTGCGCATTAACAGCGCTAAAGACGATGCGGCTGGCGAAGCGATTGCAAACCGCTTTACCTCCAACATCAACGGTCTGACCCAGGCCGCTCGTAACGCAAACGACGGTATCTCTATCGCTCAGACAGCTGAAGGCTCTCTGGATGAGATAAACAACAACTTACAACGTATTCGTGAGCTGGCGGTTCAGGCTGCAAACGGCACGAACTCAGCTTCTGACATCGATTCAATTCAGTCTGAAGTTAACCAACGTTTGACTGAAATCAACCGTGTTGCTCAGCAGACTCAGTTCAACGGCATTAAAGTACTGTCTGGCAACACTACTGACACTGACATCAGCATCCAGGTTGGTGCAAACGACGGTGAAACCATCTCTATCACCATCAATGCTAACTCTAGCTGGAACAAACTGGGTGCAGAAACTGCTGGTTCTGAAACCACTACTGCTGCAACTGGTACTACTGCCACTATCTCTACTGGCGACCGTTCTGTAGCTGTGTACAGCACTGGTTTCGACGTACTGTCTTCAACTGTTCTGGCTGATATCGATAAAGCGATTAAAGCAGTTGATAACCAACGTTCTGACCTCGGTGCTATCCAGAACCGTTTCGACTCTACCATCAGCAACCTGAACGACACTGTGACCAACCTGTCTGCTGCACAGTCCCGTATCCAGGATGCCGACTACGCGACAGAAGTGTCTAACATGAGCCGTGCGCAGATTCTGCAACAGGCTGGTACCAACGTGCTGTCCAAAGCCAACCAGGTACCGCAGACTGCACTGTCACTGCTGCAGTAAGCATCAAAGTACATCAAAAGCCAACCTTCGGGTTGGCTTTTTTTTTTGCCTCAGCTAAATGAAATTCCGCGAATTAAAGGAAAATTGCCCGCTTTCTCCCGCCATTAATTTTGCCCTCGCCCTGTATCGTGAACAAAAGATCAATAAATGAAGGAAAACGCTGTGCACAACGCCGTAAACAAGGGGTCAGGCACCTCTATGCTGGAGTTATCCTGCGCACCCGATTATATCGGCTCTGTAGCATGGCTGTATGGTTTTGATGCCGTAGCTCCGGTGAATGCCCGTGTGCTGGAACTGGGGTGTGGTGACGGCGCCTGGCTTGCAAGCCAGGCAGCGCGCTGGCCTGAGTCATCATGGGTTGGGGTGGAACTGTCTTGTGAGAATCTCAATACATCACAGACGCAGATCCTTACTCGCATGGGCGGACCGGCAAATTTGTCCATTTGCAGCGCTTCCCTTGAAGAGTTGCTTTCCACAGATATTGGCCAGTTTGACTACATCATTATTCATGGCACTTTCAGCCTGCTCAGCAACCAGCGTATTGACCAGGTGCTGGCATATTGCCAGATGCATCTTGCCAGCCAGGGGTTGATTACTCATGCATGGTCGTGCAACCCGGGGGCGAAAAACCAGGAAGTAATCCGGGATGCGGTACAAATGCATGCCGCGATGGCGACCAATGCCAGCCAGCAACAGGATTGTATGCATGCCATGCTGGCCTGGTTTTCCATGACCAGCAGTTCAACAACGCTTGGGCAGGATGTTGAGGATGCCTTACAGGCAGCGAAGCATCACTCAGATAAAATGCTGGTTGACCACTACCTGCTCGGGCAGAACGAAGGGCAATATTTTCTGGAATATCATGGGCGCGTAACCCAAATGGGGTTGGGGTATGTGGGCGACCTGGCACCATGGACTGAGTTACCTGAACATTATGGTTCCCAGACAGCGCAAATGCTGTCTGCGATTTGCCCTCAGCCCCATAAGATCCTCAGCCAGCAGTACCTGGATTTTGCCTGCCAGCGCAGTAAGCGATACAGCGTTCTGGGCCACCGCTCCCAGACTGAAGGCATGGCAGTTTTCCCGGATAAAGCGCGGCTGATGGAGATGCGTTGGGCGGGCAGTTTCCGCCGCATAATGGAAGGTTACGACGTTTGTACTGCGGTACGTATCCATGATGATACCCCCATTACAATTAATGATGAAAATACGTTGTCTGTACTGGATATCATGGGGGAAGCCTGGCCGCTGAGTATCACCCTTGAGCAAGTATGGCAACAAATTCGCCTGCCAGATGTGCCGGAAGATAATCCGCTCTATATCCATCGTGAAAACCTGGGCCGCTCACTGAATGCTTTATTCGAAAAAGGTGTCCCGGGCCTGCATTTCCGCCGTCCCGGTTTTGAGCCAAAACCGCTGACAAAAACGGCTCAACTGGCTGTTGTGCCTGGCTGGCAAAATCCGTTGCCAATAAACATGTGGAATGAACCGGTATCGCTCACGGAAGATGAACGTAGCTGGTTGGCAGAAGGCGATTTGTCGGTAACGGCGCAATCAGCAAGCCTGCACGATGCTTTGCGCTATAAAGGCATATTCAGTGCCCAGCCTTTTGCCTGGCAGCGTTATTTACAGTCACTGCTTGCCGTTTCTGATGACATGCATCGTATCCGTATGGTTAGTGCCATTATTCTGTTCTCCGCAGCACCAGAACAAGGTGGATTTCTGGATGAGGCGCAACAAAAGCTCAGCAGAGAAAATCCGCGCGCGGTACAGCCAGACCTGCAACCTGTCGCACCGGCAACTGAGAAAAAAGCCAAAGCGTTAGTTGACGCCGGGCAGTTTGTACAGGCAGAACAACTCTATCTGTCACTGGTTGAAGACAATCCCAATAAAGTTCACGCCTTGTATTTATTGGAAGATTTTTACTTACGCACCTTCAATAAAGAACCGGGTTTTAATGCAGTTTACCGGGCGATTGCTATGCAACCCGCCAGTTGGAAATTGTATGCAGACCTGGGAATATTTTTGGTCCGCCGTAAAAATTATTGGCTGTGTGGGCGAATCATGCGTGCGGTGCTGCGCAACAACAAGCGCAGCATTTCGGCCTGGGATTTGCTGGGTAAACTCCATTCGTTGGTGAACCGTTCAGACCTTGCCAACTATTGCTATGAACAAGCACTGGCGCTGGATGATAAAAATGAAACTATCTATGTGAATAAAGCTTCTGTCAGTACCTCTGTACTGAAAACAGAAGAAGCGATAGCGTTATTACGCAAAGCGCTGGAGTTGAACAAGTATAATTTCGATACCTGGACGTCATTACTGTTTGAACTGGCACACCGTGCAGAAGTGTCGCCTGGTGAACTCTATAAAACACACCTGTCCTATGGGCAACATGTCTATGACTGGATGCGTAAGCAAAATATTAAGCCAGAGAGCCACAGTGCGCATCCGCAGCATGAGCGCTTGCGTGTTGGTTTCGTTTCCGGTGATTTCCGCAAGCACCCAGTAGCCTATTTCCTGTTGCCATTCTGGGAAAGCCTGGATCGCAGTAAATTTGATGTTTATGCCTACAACACCTCGCCTCATCAAGATGAGATGACGGATCGCCTGGCAACAGGTACCGTAGCGTTTCGTTCAGTAATCAAAAACAGCCACCGCGAGCTGGCTGAGATAATTAAAAACGATGAAATTGATATCCTGATTGATTTGTCTGGCCATACAGCATTTAACCGCCTGCCTGTGTTCGCCATGCGCCCGGCACCGGTGCAGATGACCTGGATAGGCTACCCGGGCACCAGTGGGCTTAAGGAAATTGATTATCGAATCATCAGCCCGGGCATTGCTCCTGCAGGTTTCCTTGACAGCCAGTTCACTGAAAAATTGCTGTATGTTCCTTTCCCGACACAGTTTACCCCAGAGCTTGACAGCCCTGCGGTGAGTGAACCGCCTTTTGCCAGAAACGGGTTCTTTACCTTTGCCAGTTTTAACCGGCCGATGAAACTCAGCCAGCCGGTTATTGCCTGCTGGGCGGGTATTCTTAAAGCGGCACCGGACAGCAAGATGCTAATTGCGTTTATGTCTGGCCAGTCAATGATTGATGACTTCACTCAGCGTTTTATGCGCGAAGGTGTGAACCCATCGCAGTTAGTTTTCCGCGAAAAAGTGCCAATGAAAGAATTTCTGGCAATGCACAGTGAAGTGGATTTGTTGTTGGATGCGTTCCCTTATACCGGGGGTACAACCACCAACCATGCGGCCTGGATGGGTGTGCCGACATTAACACTTGCAGGTGAAACCATGGCTGCTCGCCAGGGTGTGGATATCATGCAAGGCTATCATCTACAGTCTTTTATTGCTGATTCTGTTGATGATTACCAGAAAAAAGCCCTGGAGTGGAAAGGGCGAACAAATGAGCTTGCCAGGCTTCGCCGCGAATTACGTGAGCGTGTATGGGCACTGAGCCAGCAACGCCATGAAACCGGTGTGATGCTGGGCGAGGTGTTGAACCAGGTGTGGCAGTTGTATCGCCAGGGCGTTCCTGCTCATTCTTTTACGTTCAGTGAACTAATAGCGGCCCCGACGTTGTAAGGCTGAGGTAGAACATCATGAATAAGAATATTTTTGTTACCAGCCCGCTGTTACCTCCTTTGGAGGAGTTTACGCCTTACCTGGAAAAAATCTGGGAAAACCGCTACCTCACCAATGGTGGTACTTTTCATCAGCAACTGGAATCGGCACTGGCAGAGTATCTGGGTGTATCGCACCTGTGCCTGTTTTCTAACGGAACGTTAGCGTTGCTGACGGCGCTCCAGGCATTGCGTATCAGTGGTGAGGTTATCACAACGCCTTATTCTTTTGTGGCGACCTCCCATACGTTGCTGTGGAATGGCCTGACCCCGGTCTTTGCAGATATAGACCCCGTCACCTGCAATATTGACCCGGCAAAAATTGAAGCATTAATCACACCGCAAACGACTGCCATTTTACCGGTTCATTGCTACGGTATCCCTTGTAATGTGGACAAGATCCAGTCAATTGCTGACGCCTGGGGGCTGAAAGTGATTTACGACGCAGCCCACGCCTTTGGGGTGAAAAAAGATGGCGAAAGTATCCTGCGTTGTGGCGACTTATCTATTCTCAGCTTTCACGCCACCAAAGTGTTTAACACCTTTGAAGGCGGCGCAATCATCTGCCCTGATGCAAGGATGAAAGCACGGATTGATTATTTGAAAAACTTCGGCTTTGCAGATGAGACCACAGTAGTTGCACCAGGCATCAACGCTAAAATGAATGAGGTGCAGGCCGCTTTTGGGTTAGTTCAACTGAACCATATTGACGCCGCGCTTGCGCAGCGTGCAGCCATTCATCAGCGTTATTGTGATGCGCTCGAAACTATTCCCGGCCTGAGTGTTTTTAATGCACCGGCTAACGTTGAATGGAATCATGCTTATTTCCCTGTACTGGTTGCTCCTGATTTCCCTGTAAGCCGCGACGCACTTTACGATGCGCTCAAGGCGGAAAATATCTACAGTCGTCGCTATTTCTACCCACTGATAAGCTCTTTTTCGATGTACCGGCATTTGCCTTCTGCTCAACCGGGCCGTATGCCAGTTGCGGAAGATATCGCTGCCCGCATTTTGTGCCTGCCCATCTACCCGGATCTCACCCACGAAGATCAGGACCGGGTGGTCGCTGTATTACGTCAGGCTGCTCATATTAGTTGTGCCAGTGACCCGGCGGCAGTGCATTCAACAGGGCACACGTTATGAATCTGGGTATCTATGGCGCCGGTGGTTTGGGGCGAGAAGTGCGGGAACTTGCGTTACAAATCAATGCGCGCACAGGCCGTTGGTCTTCCGTGTTCTTTATTGATGATGTGACCGCAGAGCAACAGGTCAATGGCAGCCAGGTCTTGCGTTTTGGCGATATCCCCACAGAGACAGAAATTATTATCGCGCTGGGCGAGCCGTCTTTGCGTCATCAGTTAGCAGACAAACTCAGTGCAGATTTTCAACTGGCTACATTGATCCACCCGGATGTGTTTGTCCCTCAGACTACGGTGATTGAGGCGGGGTGCATTGTGTGCACCGGCGCTTTTATTTCCTGCAATGTCGTTCTGGGGCGAAATTCATTAGTTCAGCCAAGAGCCTGTGTTGGGCATGACACAAAAATAGGGCAGCACTGTGTGGTATCAAGCCAGGTGATGCTGGCTGGTGGCTGCATTACCGGGGACCGCGTGTTTATTGGCATGAACAGCGCCATCAAAGAGAAAACCGCGATAGGGCATGACGCGATTATCGGAATGGGGTCGGCAGTTTTTAACCCGGTGAGTGAGTCCACGATTGTGCTGGGAAACCCGGCACGCGCCATGCGCAACAATGATCAGGGCAAAGTTTTTAAATCTTCACCACAGCGGTGAGTCATTTTTCAGGAGTTAACCATGAGCAATCTGGCGAAGTACAACAACATCTTTATTGAAACCTTTGAAGTCACAGAGGAAATGCTACCAGGCTACAAATACCAGGATACGCCAGCCTGGGATTCAGTGGGGCATATGACCATGATTGCCGCGCTGGAAGATGCTTTCGACATCATGATGGATACCGATGACATCATCGATTTCTCCTCCTGGGAGAAAGGGAAAGAAATTCTGCAGAAATACGATGTCGAAATTGCCTGATAAACGGGAGCGTGTCACATGCTACTGGCTGGTAAACATGCAGTAATTACCGGTGCCTTACAAGGTATTGGTAGAGCAACCGTTGAAGCTTTTGCAAAGCAGGGAGCGAATGTATTCGCCTGTTGTCAGCACGAGGATACACAATTTTTTGCAGAAATGGCTGCGCTCGCTGAAGTCTGTAACGTCACTATCACACCAGTTATTTTCGATTTACTGGATGATTCGGCAATCAAGCAGGCGGCAGGCGTCATTCAGAAAAGTAAAGTTCCCGTGGATATATTGGTTAACATCGCGGGGGCTAATTTTGATGCGTTATTCCCCATGATGACACAGGCGCAGTTACAAAAGACATTTGCGATTAACTTCTTTGGGCAAATTGCTTTTACGCAATATATGACTCGCCTGATGCTACGGAATAAGCGTGGCAGCATTATCAATATCTCCAGCATTTCGGCGCTGGATGGCAACAGTGGGCAACTGGCCTATGCTGCCTCCAAAGCTGCGTGGCTTGCTGCGACCAAAACACTGTCTATGGAACTCGGCCCGCAGGGGATCCGGGTTAATGCGGTTGCGCCCGGTGTAATCAAAACCGCCATGACTGAAGACTTACCTGAAGAGGCGATGTCCCGGCAGTTAAGCCGTTGTGAACTGAAGCGGTTAGGGTTGCCGGAAGAGGTTGCCAATGTGCTGGTGTGGCTGGCGAGCGATGCCGCCAGTTATGTTACCGGGCAGACAATTCGTATTGATGGCGGCATGGCATAACCCGGAGGATTTATTCATGTTTTTGCAAGGGAAGACGGTAATTATTACAGGCACCCGGCGCGGCATGGGCCGGGCAATGGTTGATGTATTCGCCGCCAATGGCGCCACCATTTATGCCCACGCGCGTGAAGAAGACAGCGAGCATATCGCGTCACTGGCGCTGACGGCAGAACGTTACGGTGTGCAAATCATCCCACTGTTCTTTGATATGACCGACACCAGCGCGATGAAACTGGCGGTTAAACAAATTATGGCTGACAAGCGGCCGATTGACGCTCTGGTAAATAATGCGGGTATCACGCTCAACAGCCTGTTTCAGATGACCAGTGAGACACAGTTGCGCCAGCAGTTTGAGGTGAACTTCTTCTCTGTTTACTTATTCAGCCAGTACATCAGCAAACTGATGGTAAGAAATAAGCGCGGCAGTATTGTGAATATTGCTTCAACGGCAGGCGAGGATGGTAACCCCGGGAAGTCAGCCTATGGTGCGTCTAAAGCTGCACTGATAGCGATGACCAAATCGATAGCGGCAGAACTGGGTGAATCAGGTATTCGGGCTAACTGCATCGCGCCTGGCATCACGGATACCGATATGTTGTCTACCATGCCAGAACACATTATTGAGCAGGCGAAAAATGCGGCGGATCTACGCCGTGCCGGGTTACCTTCAGAAATTGCAGAAACCGCTGTGTTTCTGGCATCAGACCTTGCCAGTTACATCACCGGGCAGGTTATCAGAGTGGATGGTGGTCTACGATGAAAAAAACAGCAGATGTGTTGCAAGCTGCGGCACAACAAATCCGCCAGTCGATTATTCATACCGCCTGGCAGGCTCCCGTTGATGGCGTTCATCTGGGGCCTGCGTTATCCATGGTGGAAATCGCCACGGCACTGTATGGGCAAGTGATGCGTTATCAGGTGTCTGACATGGGTTCGCCGGAGCGTGACCGTCTGCTGTTAAGTAAAGGCCACGCCGCACTGGCGTTGTATTGCACCTTACACCACTACGGTGTTTTGTCTGATGAACAACTTGCCACATTCGACCACAGTGGTTCGTTGTTACCCGCACTGACGCCAATGAATCCGGCATTAGGTATTGATTTCGCAGGCGGTTCGTTAGGCCATGGCATCGGTTACGCCTGTGGGATTGCTCTGGTACAGCGCCAGCGCCAGCAACCCTGGCATAACTATGTGGTACTGGGCGATGGTGAGTGCAATGAAGGCTCTATTTGGGAAAGTGCGCTTTTTGCAGCACACCAAAAATTAAGCAACATTACAGCGATTATTGATTGTAATGGCTTCCAGTCTGACTGGTCTTGCAAAGAAACTGTCGAGATGAATTTCCCGGCACTTTGGCAAGGCTGTGGCTGGTATGTGATTGAATGTGATGGTCATGATCTTGATGCGCTTCTGAGCGCACTGGCTACGCCATCTCACGGGAAACCCAAAGCTATCGTTGCCAGAACAGTCAAAGGGAAGGGGGTTTCTTTTATGGAGCATAACAACGGTTGGCACCGCAATAAAATGTCCCGTGCTCAGTATGACCTGGCACTACAGGAATTAGGAGGCACACAATGAGCCTGGCTATTTCACCTGCAGATATTCGCGCCTGGTCGATGATGGGAACCCGCGGGACGTTTGGCATGGCCTTGCAACGGCTGGCGGCGGAAAATCCAGACATTGTAGCCCTGACCGCTGATCTGGCGCTGACTTCTGGCCTTGAGCGTTTCAGTACGGCGTACCCGGAGCGTTTTTTTAATGTCGGGATCGCAGAGCAGAACCTGATTGGGGTTGCTGCCGGAATGGCATCACAACAAACGATTCCGTTTGCCACTACTTTTGCCAATTTCGCCGCATTGCGGTCATGTGAACAGGTTCGCCACTATCTTGGCTATCTCCAGGAGAATGTAAAAGTCGTGGGGCTGGCTTCCGGGTTTGCGATGGGGATGTTTGGGGTAACGCATTACGGCATTGAAGATATTGCAACACTGCGATCCATATCAGGGTTGACGATTTTATCACCTGCAGATGCAACGGCGACGGCACAGTTAACCGAAGTCGCCGCTAATCTGAACGGGCCAGTATACCTGCGTTTAACCGGTGGAATGCGGGCACCGGTGGTGTATCGCGAGCCGGCGACATTTATTCCGGGCAAAGCCAATATTCTCCAGCAGGGTGAGCATGTTGCGATTGTCGCTACCGGGAGTATGGTTGCCGTTGCACTGGGTGCTGCAAAAGACCTTGCAGAACAAGGGAAGCATGTCGCAGTGATTGATATGCATACCCTGAAACCCCTTGATACAGAGACTCTGGCCGCTTTCCAGCATTTTAACTGGCTGGTAACGGTTGAAGAGCACAGTACAATTGGTGGCCTGGGGAGCGCGGTTGCTGAATGGCGTAGTTTCCAGGCCCATGGGCCAAGAGTGCTTCCTGTCGGTATCGGGCAGTATTATGGGCATGCAGGTGATTACCAATGGATGCTGGAACAACATGGGCTGACACCCAGCCATGTCAGCAGGAAAATACAGGACACCTGCTATGAGTAAGCCCCCATTCTGGCACTGGCCGAGTGAATTTAATCACCGGGCAGCGGTAATAGACGATGACGGCCAACAGGTTTCTTACCTGCAATTATCTGATTTGGTTGACCGGCTGGCAGCCTGCCTGAGCCCGCGTACCTTACTGTTTTGTTTATGTGAGAATACACCCGGTGCGCTGGTTGGGTACCTTGCGTGCCTGCGGGCCGGGGCTGTGCCATTAATGCTGGATAACGCGCTGGATGCCACTCTTGCACGGGACCTGTTCGCGGTCTGGAGGCCAGGTTATGTGTGGCAGCCAGAGAGCCGGGCGGTAGTTGGTGAGGTGGTGCTGCGTCATGCTGGTTATGTTCTGGTAGAAACGGGTGAACAGGCACCAGAAATGCCGGATGAATTAGGGTTACTGATGACCACCTCTGGTTCAACGGGAAGCCCCAAACTTGTCAGGCAGACGTACCGTAATTTACAGGCAAACTGCGACAGCATTGTCGATTACCTGGATATCACCGTGCATGAACGGCCAGTTGCCTATTTACCTATGAATTATGTTTTTGGGTTGTCGATTATCAATAGCCACCTGGCAGTGGGTGCGACGCTGTTGCTGACTAAAGCCAGCCCATTGCAAAGCCCGTTCTGGCAATTTGTTAAAACTCACCAGGCTACATCTCTCTCTGGGGTGCCTTATACCTTCGAAATGCTGAATAAACTGCGTTTTATGCGTATGGCATTACCACACCTGACCACGTTAACTCAGGCAGGCGGAAAGCTGGCGCCTGTTTTACAGGACGCGTTTGCTCACTGGGCACAGCAAGAAAATAAACGCTTCTTTGTCATGTATGGGGCGTGCGAAGCGACCTCACGAATGGGTTTTTTACCCCCGGATTTGTGTATCGAGAAAAACGGTGCCATGGGGCAGGCCATTCCCGGTGGGTGTTTTGAACTGCTTGATGCGCAGGGCGAGGTTATTACCCAAAATGATGTGGTGGGTGAGCTGGTTTATTATGGCGACAATGTTTCACTGGGCTATGCCATCTGTCGTGAAGATTTAGCCCGGGGTGATGATAACCAGGGGCGTCTTGTCACGGGGGATATGGCAAGCCGGGATACCATGGGTATCTATACCATTGTTGGGCGCAAAAAAAGGTTCTTAAAAGTTTTCGGTAACCGCGTTGGGCTTGATGACATTGAACATCGTCTTAAAGCCAGTTTCGCGGGCATTGAATGTGCGGTTGGTGGAGAAGATGACCATATACGGGTGTGGGTAACCGGGGCGTACTCACCGGTTGAAATCAAGCAGTTTCTGACCGGCACGTTTCAGTTCCATCATTCAGCTTTCGATGTTCGCCAAATAGAGACTATCCCGAAAAATGCCTCAGGCAAGACGCTGTACGCGCAACTGGAGGCTTTATAGTGGATGACCTGCACTGGCTGAACTATGCGCCATTTTCGCTAACGCGCGATGAGAAACGCGCCTGGATAACCAGCAGAATGCAGGCGCTGACCGCACATCATTATACAGCCTGCCAGCCGTACCAGCGGATCCTTGACGGGCTGGGTGTTTCGTCTCAGTCACTTGTTTCGCCAGAAACCGTTCCGTTTATTCCTGTTTCATTATTCAAACAGCTGTCGCTGGCAAGTGTTGCAGAACACGACATTGTCAAAACCATGACATCTTCTGGCACAACAGGCCAGGCCGTATCAAAGATTTATCTTGATAAACTTACCGCGGCGAACCAGCAAAAAGTGTTGGTGAAAATTGTCAGCGCGTTTACCGGGGCTGCCCGTATGCCAATGCTGATTATTGATGCACCCTCGGTAATGAAAGACCGCAATATGTTCTCGGCCCGGGGGGCGGGTATTCTGGGTTTTTCTATCTTTGGTGCTGACCGCACCTGGGCGCTGAATGATGACATGACGTTAAACCTGGAGGCAGTAGAAGCCTTTGCAGAAAAATATCAAGGTAAGCCCGTACTGTTATTCGGCTTCACCTTTATGGTTTGGCAACACTTTTACCAGGCTCTGGCTGGCTCCGGGAATAAAGTTGATTTATCCGCAGGCATATTAATTCATGGTGGTGGTTGGAAAAAGTTACACAACCAGGCTGTTACACCGGATGAGTTTGCCAACCGGCTCCATGCTGTAAGCGGTATTAGCCGTGTGTGCGATTATTACGGAATGGTGGAACAAACAGGCTGTATTTACATGCAGTGTGAGCACGGGCATCTTCATGCCAGTGTGTTCTCCGACATCATCATTCGGGATCCCCGTAATTTTTCTGTGTGCCCGGCGGGTGAACCCGGGATAGTCCAGGTGATGTCTGTTATCCCGGAATCCTACCCCGGGCATTCGTTGCTGACTGAAGATGAAGGCATTTTGCTCGGTGAAGATGACTGCCCGTGCGGGCGTGCAGGGAAGTATTTCCGAATCCTTGGGCGTTTACCCCAGGCTGAATTAAGAGGATGCAGTGATACGTATGCCGCACAATTTTGAAGGTGTTACTTTTCGCATCGGGGGAGAGGACCAGCTCAGCCAGGCGCTTGCTGCGCACCCTTGCCGTCCGTTCAGCGAAGAAACGATTGCCTTGCTGTCGCGTTTTTCCGCTTGCCTGCGAGAAGATACCCGGACACGTGAATGGCCAGATGTAATGAGCCTTGCATTTTGGTGCCGCCAGGCCTCGTTGAGGCAACAACAAGGGGTATTCACGGGCACACAACACCAAACAGGACGGGGCCTTGCTTTTCATATCGCCCCGTCAAATGTTGCGGTTAATTTTGCCTATTCACTAGTTGCCGGGTTATTGACGGGCAATGCGAATATCGTACGTCTTCCTTCGAAACCCTTTGTTCAGGTCGAAATAATTTGTGATGCGTGGCGCCGTTGTCTGGCTGAATTCCCCCGCCAGCAGCATCGGGTTATTCTGGTCAATTATGGTCATGAGTCACAAATAACAGACTATTTTTCTGGCTTGTGCCAGGCCAGATTAATTTGGGGAGGGGACCAGACTATTGCGGCTATTCGTCGCTCGCCAATACCACCACGCGCTATCGATATTGCTTTTGCCGACCGTTATTCATTTTCAGTCATTAATGCTGACGCCTGGCTGGAGGCGAAAAATAAAGCACGCGTACTGGAAGATTTCTATAATGATACATTATTGACCGACCAACAGGCTTGTTCAGCGAGCAAGCTGGTTGTGTGGTCAGGCAACCGGGTATCCCAGGCGCGCGCAATGTTCTGGGAGATGTATACCGACTGGTTGCAGGATAAATACACATTGGTTGCGGCTAATGTAGTGAAAAATCTCACCCATTTTTGCCAGGATGCAGCTCTAAGCTCTGGTACTCATCTGGTCAACCCGCACGAAAATATGGTGTTTCGTGTCGAACTGGACCACCCGGATGCTGAAAAATTGATTACTCATCATCAGGCCGGGTATTTCTATGAATATGTGGCTCAATCGCTGGATGATATTGCACCACTGTGTGGTGAAAAATGCCAGACAGTCACTACATTTGGCATTGCGCCAGAAGATATTTATAGCTTTATGTCTCAAGAACATCCCCGGGGAGTAGACAGATTTGTTCCACTGGGGCAAAGCATGCAATTTTCATTGCTTTGGGACGGATATGATTTAGTCAGTTATTTAACTCGTCATGTTCAGGTAATTAGCTGATTGTGAGGCGAATTTGTTTGCGTCGCCCTGGAAGGCGCAAATAAAACCCCATTTAACCCATTATTCATCGGATTAAATGCCCTCCAGAATCAGATAATGGTGCCGATAACTCATTAACGCAGGGCTGTTTATCGTGAATTCACTCTATACCGCTGATGGTGTAATGGATAAACACTCGCTGTGGCAGCGATATGTACCTCTGGTGCGCCACGAAGCATTGCGCCTCCAGGTGCGATTGCCGGCGAGCGTTGAACTGGATGATTTGCTGCAGGCGGGCGGCATCGGGTTGTTGAGTGCGGTTGAACGCTATGACGCCCTGCAAGGAACGGCTTTTACCACTTACGCAGTGCAACGTATTCGTGGCGCTATGCTGGACGAACTGCGCAGCAGGGACTGGGTCCCACGCAGTGTTCGGCGCAACGCACGAGAAGTCGCGCAGGCGATTGGGCAACTGGAGCAGGAGTTAGGGCGCAACGCAACCGAAATTGAAGTTGCAGAACGCCTGGATATTTCGCTCGAAGAGTATCGTCAGATGCTGCTCGACACAAACAACAGCCAACTCTTTTCTTATGATGAGTGGCGTGAAGAGCATGGCGATAGCATCGAGCTGGTGACCGATGATCACCAGCAAGAGAACCCGCTGCAACAACTGTTGAACAGCGATTTACGGGAGCGTGTGGCTGAGGCCATTGAATCACTTCCGGAACGCGAACAGCTGGTGTTGACGCTGTATTACCAGGAAGAGCTCAACCTCAAAGAGATTGGTGCGGTACTGGAAGTCGGCGAATCACGGGTAAGTCAGTTGCACAGTCAGGCGATTAAACGATTACGCACCAAGCTGGGTAAGTTATAGATTCTGACACACCGTCATGATCCTGGTAGAGCCGCCCCACAGACCTTTAATACCAGGGAGTTATCATGACGGTGCACCAGCCCAAAAGACGGCCGCTAAGCCGCTATCTTAAAGATTTCAAACACTCGCAGACCCACTGTGCTCACTGTGGCAAGTTGCTGGACAGGATAACACTGGTCAGGCGTGATGAAATCGTCAACAAAACCGCCATCGCTCAACTGGATACGTTGATTGATGAAGCGACATGGCAAATTATCAAGCAGGACTGGATTGCATTGTGCCGCTTTTGCAGTGATCTGCATTGCAATGAACATAATGACTGGTTCGATATCATTGGCTTCAAGCAGTATCTTTTTGAACAAACTGATATGAGCCACGGCACCATTCGCGAGTATGTTGTGCGCCTGCGCCGCCTGGCAACGCATTTGGCTGAGCAGGGTGTTGCGAAAGAGCTGGCCTGCGACCTCACGCCGGATGAAGCCCTTGAGCAGTGGTTACCGGCAACCAGCCCGAACAATTACCGCATCGCTTTGCGTAAGTATGCGCAGTATTTACGGCAAAAAAACCAACTGCCGGATAACCCGGCTGAAAACAAATCGACTTCCGCTATATATTAAAAAGGCATAAGTTGTAGCAGAGCGTGTTTGATTTATCTGAATCAGGCACTAAACTGCATCACAATTTACACATTGGGAAGAGATTAATAATGAAATTAGCAACCTTTGGCCGACAGGCTTTGATGGGAATGATGGCAGTTGCGCTGGTGGCCGGTATGAGTGTGAAAACTTTTGCCGCTGAAAACCTGCTCAACACCATTAAAGAGCGCGGCACCCTGCGTGTCGGGCTGGAAGGCACTTATCCTCCATTCAGTTTCCAGGATGCAGATGGCAAGCTTGCCGGTTTCGAAGTGGATTTTGCAAAAGCGCTGGCGCAGCACCTTGGCGTAAAAGCAGACCTGAAACCGACCAAATGGGATGGCATGCTGGCATCACTGGATGCAAAACGTATTGATGTGGTCATTAACCAGGTTACGATTTCGCCAGAGCGTGAGAAAAAATATGACTTCTCCACTCCTTATACCGTTTCTGGTATTCAGGCACTGGTGAAAAAAGAGAATGCTGGCGAAATTAAAACTGCCGCAGATCTCAAAGGCAAAAAAGTGGGCGTGGGCCTGGGCACTAACTACGAACAGTGGTTACGTGAAAATGTACCGGGTGTTGATATCCGTACCTATGATGATGATCCGACCAAATACCAGGATCTGCGTGTAGGGCGTATTGATGCCATTCTGGTTGACCGCCTGGCAGCACTGGATCTGGTGAAGAAAACTCACGATACTCTGGCCGTGACCGGGCAGCCGTTCTCCCGCCAGGAGTCTGGCGTGGCGTTGCGTAAAGGCAATGAAGATTTGCTCAAAGCAATTAACAGCGCGATTGCCGATATGCAAAAAGACGGCAGCTTGCCGGCGCTGTCAGAAAAATGGTTTGGTGCAGACGTTACGAAGTAATACCATGTTTGCCTGAATTAACCCTGAAAGGTGCCTCTGGCACCTTTTTTTATCGTTTCTGGCTGTGAAACTGTTGGTCAGCTTATCCCTGTAGCATAATCAATAGCATGATTCTTTTACCGGTAACCCGGAGGCACTATGTCCATGCAAAATATGTCCCTGCAAAATCTTACACGTTTTCCTCGCCTTGAACTGATTGGTGCGCCAACTGCACTGGAATACCTGCCACGTTTATCTGACCATCTGGGCCGGGAAATTTTTATCAAACGTGATGACACCACGCCGCTGGCGATGGGGGGTAATAAATTGCGTAAACTGGAGTTTCTGGCAGCAGAAGCTCTGCGCGAAGGTGCCGACACATTAGTGACTGCCGGGGCCATTCAGTCCAACCATGTTCGCCAGACTGCTGCCGTTGCCGCAAAACTGGGGTTGCACTGTGTTGCGTTGCTGGAAAACCCTATTGGTACTCAGGCTGAAAACTACCTGACAAACGGCAACCGGCTGTTGCTGGATCTCTTTAATGTGCAGGTGGAAATGTGTGCCGCTTTGGATGCGCCCGACGCACAACTGGCGGAAATCGCTGAACGCCTGGAAGCTCAGGGATTTCGCCCTTATGTTGTACCCGTTGGCGGTTCTAATGCATTGGGCGCTCTGGGTTATGTTGAAAGCGCTCTGGAGATCGCCGGGCAGTGTGATGAAGCCGCACGCATTTCTTCAGTGGTGGTTGCCTCTGGGAGTGCCGGCACTCATGCTGGCCTGGCTGTTGGGCTTGAACTGGCAATGCCGGGTACAGAGCTGATTGGTGTGACGGTTTCGCGCACCGTGGAACAACAGAAGCCTAAAGTCGTTAAACTGCAACAAGAAGTGGCCGCGTTGCTGGACGCCCGGGTCAGTGATGATATTTTACTGTGGGATGACTATTTTGCGCCGCAATATGGCATGCCAAACCAGGCAGGCAATGATGCAGTGAAGCTGGTGGCTGAGCTGGAAGGGATTTTGCTTGACCCGGTGTATACCGGCAAGGCAATGGCCGGGTTGATTGACGGCATCAGCCAGAAACGCTTTAAAGATGACGGCCCGGTACTGTTTATTCACACCGGTGGTGCGCCTGCGCTATTTGCCTATCATCCTCATGTATAACGTTTTTCAGGGTAAACAATAATAATGCAAGAAAGTCTGCAGTTAATACTGGAATCCCTGCCTTATTTACTTAAAGGCGCGGTATTTACACTTCAGCTCAGTATCGGTGGCATGTTCTTTGGCCTGGTTCTGGGGTTTGTTCTGGCACTGATGAGAATGTCGCCAGTATGGCCTGTGTCCTGGCTTGCCCGGGCTTATATTTCCATTTTCCGTGGTACTCCGCTGATTGCACAGCTATTTATGATTTATTACGGCCTCCCTCAGTTTGGCATTGAGCTGGACCCTGTGCCTTCCGCGATGATTGGCCTGTCGCTCAACACGGCAGCCTATGCCGCAGAAACATTGCGCGCTGCTATTGGTTCCATTGATAAAGGGCAGTGGGAAGCTGCGGCCAGTATTGGGATGTCGCGCTGGCAAACCATGCGCCGTGCAATTTTACCCCAGGCGGCAAGGGTTGCTTTGCCTCCTTTGAGTAACAGCTTTATCAGCCTGGTAAAAGATACCTCTCTTGCAGCCACCATTCAGGTACCAGAGCTGTTCCGCCAAGCGCAACTGATTACTTCACGCACTCTGGAAGTATTCACTATGTACCTGGCCGCATCTGTTATTTACTGGGTTATGGCTACGGTACTGTCTTCGCTGCAGAACTATTTTGAAAACCAGTTAAACCGCCAGGAGCGAGACCCTAAATGAGCGCCATTGAAGTGAAAAAACTGGTCAAAACCTTTCATGGTCAGACTGTGTTACATGGTATCGATTTTGATGTCCGCCCCGGGGAAGTCGTGGCTATTATCGGGCCAAGTGGTTCCGGGAAAACGACCTTGTTGCGTAGTATCAACTTACTGGAAACACCAGACAGCGGCACAATCAAAGTCGGCGATATTCTGATTGATGCACAGACCGGCATCAGCCGCCAGCGGGCTAAAATACGCCAGTTGCGCCAGCATGTTGGGTTTGTTTTCCAGAACTTTAATTTGTTTCCTCACCGTACTGTTCTTGAGAACATTATCGAAGGGCCGGTTATTGTAAAAGGGGAGTCCCGGGAGTCATCAATTGCTGTTGCCCGTGAGCTGCTGGCAAAAGTCGGGTTGACGGGTAAAGAAAACCAGTACCCTAAACGCCTGAGTGGTGGGCAGCAGCAACGGGTAGCAATAGCCCGGGCTCTGGCCATGCAACCCGAGGTGATTCTGTTTGATGAACCGACATCGGCGCTGGACCCGGAGTTAGTAGGGGAAGTATTAACGACTATCCGTGCGCTGGCTGAAGAAAAATGCACCATGGTGATTGTTACCCACGAGATGTCTTTTGCCCGGGATGTCGCAGACAGAGCGATATTTATGGATCAGGGAAACATCGTTGAACAGGGGCCTGCGCACCAGTTGTTTTCCAGTCCGGAACACCCCAGAACCCGTCAGTTTCTTGAGAAGTTTTTAGTCAATTAATCTGTTCTGCCGGCGTACTGGTTGGTGCGCCGGCGTTATCTGCAGTACCGCTTCTGTATCGTTTCCATTGCCGGTTTCCTTCTTATACCGGGCTCCCTGCCAACGGGGTTATTCCCACTAGTTATTCTGAAACTATCGCCACCCATAATGCAAATACCCTGCAGCGCGTAGTGATTATTAAGCAATGGTAAGATAATTCTTAAGTAATTTTATACTATCGATATGGGTAATTATTAGCGTGATGGGTATAAACGCTGTCAATACAAGCGAGTAGCACAATCATCCAATAATCAATAAGATTTTTCCTGAGAAAATTGCCTTTTACACTAACGTTTTCCTATTTGTATGGTATTTTATCCATGTCGGTCCAGGTGCCAGATTAGGAGATGTAGAAAAATAATGGGAAATACCAACTTCTTTAGTTGGCGATGCGAAGTGAAGTCTCGGTTTAATTCAGTACAACAAACTCAGGAACTGTGGGACTTGTTAACTGAAGAGACTCAATTGATTGGTTATGATTGTTTCGCTTTGTGTATTCGCTATCCGGTTCCTTTTACCAGACCTAAGTTAACTGTTTATTCAACTTACAGTCAGGAATGGCAGAATGAATATATTTCGAATAACTACTTTGAAATAGACCCGGTGTTACGGCCGGAAAACTATAATCTTGGCTATCTGCCGTGGAATGAGTCACTGTTCAGGGATGTCCCTGATTTTTGGGCTTCTGCGCAGGCGCACGGTCTGAGATTTGGTGTCACACAATGCCTTATAGCACCGAGCAGGGCTATTGGGTTCTTGTCTGTATCAACGGAATGTAAGCGTAAACAGGCTTTAAGCGATGATGAAACATCGTTACATCTTCAGTTACTGACTGAATTGAGCATGGTTACCCTTAATCGTCTTGATGAACAGGCAGTGCAGTCTGTTGAGTATAAGCTCAGCAAAAGAGAACGGGAAATTTTACTTTGGACAGCAGAAGGTAAAACCTCGGCGGAAATCGCCATGATTTTATCTATCTCTGAGAATACGGTGAATTTCCATCAAAAGAATATGCAAAAGAAGTTTAATGCGCCGAATAAAACTCAAATAGCCTGTTATGCCGCGGCTACAGGGCTTATCTGAAAGGCAAGGTTGTTCTGCGTGCAGACGGAAGTAAAAAGGCCGGTGAGATATCTGAATATCCACCGGCCTTTTCTGTTATTGCAAATGATTACTGGCGGTAAGCCTGTTTAATTTGCTTAACTGTGTTGGTAAATACGGCTGCCTGAGCCGGATCTTCCATTTCTGCAATCTGTTTTTCCATTTTAATAATCACCCGACCAGCATCGGCCTGGCCCAGAGCTTTCAGCATTTGGGTGACCATCGCTTTCAGACAGGTGATTTCCAGGGCAATTTCCTGGAGATTTTCATTAGTGGATAAATCAGGCTGACTCATTGGATACCTCATTAAAATGATACAATGTATCAATCACAATGTGTGACGAAAGGGGCGCATTATAGCATAGCTTATGCGAGTTATATTCCCTCTGTCAGGAAAACTGTATTGCAACGTGTTTAATACAATAAACGATAATCGTTTTCTTTCATTTTGACGAATAAATGAACGCAGAGGCGAATGCCAACCAGCGAAACATTTACCGGGATGCAGGAAATAAAGAGCAGGGTAAAGCCTGACAGAGCAAATCTGTGTCCGGTGTTACAGACTTACATAATTGTGTTGGTTTTCACCACTATGTTGCATTTTTATCTTTAGCCTCATGATAAAATTTCACAATTGGCGTAAAAAACTGATGTTGTCTCTTTTAGCAATTTCAAGTTGCTGTAAAACCCGGTACTATGAAACAGTAAATGATGTATATACCCGGAATAAATCGAGTTGCTGAGAACCAGCGCCTGTGTGCTGGTGGCACTGACCCGCAGCAACTGGAAATGTGAAGGGCATGAAGCGTTATCCCTTTTCTGGAGATACTCCCTTGATCAACGTGTTTCTTGTTGATGACCATGAACTGGTGCGCGCAGGGATACGACGCATTCTGGAAGATGTCAAAGGCATTCGTATTGCAGGTGAGTCAGCCTGTGGTGAAGATGCTGTGAAGTTCTGCCGCGCAAATCCGGTGGACGTTGTCCTGATGGACATGAACATGCCGGGCATTGGTGGTCTTGAAGCCACCCGCAAAATTGTGCGCGCCACGCCTGAAGTTAAAGTCATCATGTTAACGATCCATACTGAGAATCCACTTCCTGCAAAAGTAATGCAGGCAGGGGCTTCCGGCTATTTGAGCAAAGGTGCCGCGCCGCAAGAAGTGGTGAACGCCATTCGTTTGGTGCACTCAGGGCAGCGCTATATCGCTTCAGATATTGCACAGCAAATGGCGCTGAGCCAGATAGAGCCAGAGAAAACAGAATCACCTTTTGCCTCTTTATCTGAGCGCGAATTGCAAATCATATTAATGATAACGCGCGGCCAAAAGGTGAATGAAATTTCAGAACAACTCAACCTCAGCCCGAAAACAGTGAACAGCTACCGTTACAGGATGTTCAGTAAGCTTAATATTAGTGGCGATGTCGAGTTGACCCATCTGGCGATTCGTCATGGCCTTTGTAACACGGAGCCTTTGGCAAGTCAGTGAGTGAACATTTCGACGCAAAAGCCTTTTTAAAGACCGTGACCAGCAAGCCTGGTGTCTACAGGATGTATGATGACCAGGCTACTGTCATTTATGTCGGGAAAGCGAAAGACCTGAAAAAACGGTTATCCAGCTATTTCCGTACTAAGGTCTCCAGCCGCAAAACCGAAGCGCTGGTCGCTCAAATAGCCCAAATCGACGTCACCGTCACCCATACAGAAACCGAAGCTCTTCTTCTTGAACACAACTACATTAAGCTTTATCAGCCACGTTACAACGTACTGTTGCGTGATGATAAATCCTATCCTTTTATCTTTCTGAGCGGCGATCACCACCCAAGGCTTGCGATGCACCGTGGTGCAAAGCATGCTAAAGGCGAGTATTTCGGACCTTTCCCGAATGGTTATGCTGTTCGCGAGACTCTGGCGTTACTGCAAAAAGTATTCCCTGTGCGCCAGTGCGAAAATAATGTTTATCGCAACCGTTCGCGGCCTTGCCTGCAATACCAAATTGGCCGCTGCCTGGGGCCTTGTGTTAAAGGCATTGTCAGCGATGAAGATTACGCTCAGCAAGTTGAGTATGTGCGTTTGTTCCTGTCTGGCAAAGACGACCAGGTTATCCGGATGCTGGTGGCGCGTATGGAGGCTGCCAGCCAGTCACTTGAATTTGAAGAAGCAGCACGGTTAAGAGACCAGATTCAGGCTGTACGCCGGGTAACTGAAAGGCAATTTGTTTCTAATACTGGCGATGATTTAGATGTAATTGGCGTGGCATTCGATGCTGGTATGGCCTGTGTCCATGTACTATTTATTCGCCAGGGCAAGGTACTGGGAAGCCGTAGTTATTTCCCGAAAGTGCCAGGTGGCACAGAACTTAGCGAAGTGGTGGAAACTTTCGTTGGGCAGTTTTATCTACAGGGAAGCCAGTCGCGCACTTTGCCTGGCGAGATACTGCTGGATTTCAATCTGGCCGAACCCGGTTTACTGAGCGATTCACTGTCTGAGCTCGCCGGGCGAAAAATACATGTACAAACGCGCCCACGCGGTGACAGGGCCCGTTATTTGAAACTTGCCCGTACCAATGCCGCGACAGCCCTGGTTACTAAGTTGTCGCAGCAGTCAACCATTCACCAGCGCCTTACTGCACTGGCTGAGGTTCTTAAGCTTCCTAAGATCAGGCGGATGGAATGTTTTGATATCAGCCACACAATGGGTGAACAAACTGTCGCATCCTGTGTGGTTTTTGATACGAATGGACCACTACGGGCTGATTACCGGCGCTACAATATTACCGGTATAACGCCAGGCGATGACTATGCCGCTATGAACCAGGTACTGCGGCGGCGCTATGGTAAGGCGATTGATGACAGCAAAATTCCCGATGTAATTTTTATTGATGGCGGGAAAGGGCAGCTGCGCCAGGCTAAAACGGTGTTTGCTGAACTGGATGTCCCATGGGATAAAACGCACCCATTACTGTTGGGCGTGGCAAAGGGAAGTGATCGTAAAGCGGGCCTGGAAACTTTGTTTTTCGAACCCGAAGGGGAAGGTTTTTCGTTGCCACCGGATTCACCGGCATTGCATGTGATACAGCACATTCGTGATGAGTCACACGATCACGCCATTAGTGGGCATCGTAAAAAAAGGGCGAAAGTAAAAAGTACCAGCAGCCTTGAATCTATTGAAGGGATCGGCCCTAAACGGCGGCAAATGCTGCTCAAATTTATGGGTGGGTTACAGCCTTTGCGTAATGCGTCAGCAGAGGAGATCGCAAAAGTGCCAGGAATTTCAGACGCACTGGCAGAAAAGATTTTCTATGCATTGAAACATTAGGGCCTCTGTAGCAACATAGAGCAAATTCTCACTTACGACAAACAGTTAGCGACGCTATGCGATTTAATATACCAACACTATTGACGCTGTTTCGTGTCATCCTGATCCCGTTCTTTGTTCTGGCGTTCTATTTGCCGTTCCAATGGGCGCCATTTTTGTGTGCATTTATTTTCTGTCTGGCAGCTGTGACCGACTGGTTCGACGGTTTTCTTGCCCGTCGCTGGAACCAAAGCACACGTTTTGGCGCGTTTCTTGACCCTGTCGCCGATAAAGTGATGGTGGCGACAGCACTGGTGCTGGTGGCCGAATATTACCACTGTTGGTGGGTGACACTGCCTGCGGCGACGATGATAGCCAGGGAAATTATTATTTCTGCCCTGCGTGAGTGGATGGCCGAAATTGGCAAACGCAGTAGTGTTGCTGTTTCATGGGTGGGTAAGGTCAAAACTACCGCGCAAATGCTGGCACTGATTGGCATGCTCTGGCGGCCAAATGTCTGGATCGAATACACCGGTATTGGGTTGCTGTTCATTGCCACCATTCTGACTTTCTGGTCAATGTTCCAGTATTTGGACGCAGCACGCGGCGATTTGCTCGAACCGTGATCTATTCGGCGCAAAATTCAGCAAACGATCAGGGAATGAGAAAATTTCGTTGACTCAGTGCGTCAGGTAAGTAGAATGCAACGCATCGAACGGCGGCACGGTTCGCCGGTTAGTAAGAAAATCAAGTGATTAACTTATTTCGATATGCGGGAATAGCTCAGTTGGTAGAGCACGACCTTGCCAAGGTCGGGGTCGCGAGTTCGAGTCTCGTTTCCCGCTCCAGTTATCGGTAATGGCGAAAGCGGTTATCAGCTGTAAAGGCAAAAATTCGGCGCGTTAGCAAAGCGGTTATGTAGCGGATTGCAAATCCGTCTAGTCCGGTTCGACTCCGGAACGCGCCTCCAATTTCCCTGCCCGGATGGTGGAATCGGTAGACACAAGGGATTTAAAATCCCTCGGCGTTCGCGCTGTGCGGGTTCAAGTCCCGCTCCGGGTACCATGGGGAAATCAAGAATAAAATCAATGAAAAGCAGTGTCGTTAAAACCGCCCAGGCAGGCGGTTTTTTTATGCCTGAAATTCTGTTCGGTATATTACAGCCTGGTATCGGAAGGGGTGTTATATAAGAAAAAGACCTGATGCCAGGCATCAGGTCTTGCGATCATCGGGTTAATAGCCCCGCACAGAACTCTGGTTATTCGCCTTCATATGCCTGGCGGTACAGTTCAATCACCTGTTCTTTGGTGGCTTTACGCGGGTTAGTCAACTGGCAAACATCTTTCTTCGCGTTCTCTGCCATAATGGCGAAATCTTCTGGTTTAACACCCAGGCTCTTAAGTGAATCCGGGATACCAACTTGCTTGCTCAGACGGCGAATTGCTGTGATGGCTTTTGCCGCCGCTTCATCTGTAGAAAGGCCTTCCACGCATTCCCCCATCGCTTCAGCGATATCACGGAACCGGTTCAGGTTACTGATCAAATTGAACGACTCAACATAAGGCAGCAGGATAGCGTTACATACACCGTGTGGCAGGTTATAAAAACCACCCAGTTGGTGAGCCATTGCATGCACGTATCCCAGAGAGGCATTATTGAAAGCGATACCCGCCAAGTATTGAGCATAGGCCATATTGTCTCTGGCCTTCATATATTCGCCATTGGCGACAGCTTTAGGCAGGTACTGCGTGATCATGGTGATGGCTTTCAGTGCGGCTGCATCTGTTAGCGGATTTGCCATGGTAGAAACATAAGCTTCAATAGCGTGGGTCAGGGCATCCATCCCGGTTGCAGCCGTGAGTGAAGGAGGCATGCCAACCATCAGTACCGGGTCATTAATGGAAATTTGCGGGGTAACACGCCAGTCAACAATCGCCATTTTCACTTTACGTTGTGTATCAGTAATAATACAAAAACGTGTGATTTCAGAAGCAGTACCTGCCGTCGTATTAATGGCCATTAATGGGATCATGTCGTTTTTGGATTTATCAACCCCTTCGTAATCACGAATATTGCCACCATTTGCAGCAAGCAAGCCAATACCTTTGGCGCAGTCGTGAGAAGAACCGCCACCAAGGGAAACAATGGCGTTACACCCATGTTCGCGATAACAGATAATGCCTTCTTCCACATTTTTATCTGTCGGGTTGGGTTCTGCACCGCCAAAAATATGTACATCGATCCCTGATTCCTGGTAGATGGCTGCTACTTTATCTGCCATCCCACTCTTTGCTAAAAAAGCATCAGTAACAATAAGGATCTTTTTAACATTTAGCGTTTTTGCCAGAATTCCGGCTTCCTGAACACTGTCTTCACCAAATACATTACGGGTGGGCAGAAAATAATATGTCGACATTGATCTTCCCCTGTTCATTATTGAGAGTAATTACGTGGTGCACAGACAGCGGTACCTTCCATTGTTAACAAAAATCACAGGCTGGGATGCTGCTACAAAAATGAGTCGCGGCTCTTGCTGCACTGCAACAATAGCCATACAGCTCACTGTTTTAAATGAGAATTTTTGCCTTATAGCAGCAACGCTGGCTGAACATGCCCACGCAATGTAAAGGGATTACACTAGGATAACCGTGAACATCCTCACAAAAATAATGGTTATTTTAACAATATGGAGCATTGTTATTTACATAATTTGCACGTCGCCCATGGCGAAAATGACGTAACATAGTGTAATTGCGCAATAAAACGTACAGGAATGTACAGAACAGGCTGAAAGGGTAACTATGAAACCGGATATAACATTTTATCGGCGCTTTGCTGCTGATATATTAAGCGATAAGAAAACAATTACTATTCGCAATCAGGCTGAATCACATTTTAACCCAGGCGAGAAATTACGCGTGGGTTATGAAGACAATAATGATATTTTTTGCACTATCGAAGTCATTTCAGTTGTGTCTGTCGCACCCGGTGATTTAACAAATGACCATGCGCGGCAGGAAAATATGTCTTTGGCAGAATTGCAGGCTGTTATCAGCCAGATATATCCGGGAGAGCAGCAATTGTATGTGATTTCCTTTCGCCGTATTGATGAATGCTAACCTTTAATGAGGGGTTACTATGCTGTCAGGTCTGTACGCATTTCCATTAACACCGCTTGATGAACAACAACTTCATTTAGGGGCTTTTACGCAGATAATTGGGCGGCTCGCTGCCGCGAAAATTGATGGCATTTGTGTGGCGGGCTCGACGGGAAGCTATGCCTACCTTAACCGCGAAGAGCGGGCACTATTAGCGAAGTTAGCTGTTGAAGCCGCACAAGGTATCCCGGTGATGGTGGGAATTGGCGCCAATCGCCAGCGTGATGTTTTACAACACCTTGACGACGCGCAGCAGGCTGGGGCTGCGTCTGTTTTACTGGCGCCACTTTCCTACCAGCCTTTATCCGATAGCGAAGTATTCGGGTTGTATCAAGCAGTAAGCCAGGCGTCATCTGTGCCTGTTTGTGTCTATATTAACCCTCGAACCACACATTTTGATTTTAGTGATGCGCTGCTCACCCATATTGCCAGTTTGCCCAATATTGCTTCCGTTAAATTTCCGGGTGTGGCGGCAGAGCAACGTGAAGCCGCACGGTTGGCACAATACTGGCGTAGTCAGTTACCTGAACAAGTCTCACTGGGAATTAGTGGCGATGCTTATGCGTGGGCTGCGATAGCCGGCGGGTTTGATATTTGGTATTCCGTGCTTGCCGGGTTATATCCTGAGATGTGCAAGGCATTGCTTCGCAGTGCGCAGTCAGAAAGTGGCGAAATAAATAAACAGCTGGAACCAGTATGGCAGTTGTTCCGCCAGCACGGTAGTTTGAGAGTGGTCGCCGCTATGGCACTTCTTGCCGGGCTAACCCCTTGCGATGGCCTTCCCAGGCCGCTTCAACCTGTGGCAGAAAATGCACTGGCTGAAATCAGGGCAGTGATGGAAAGGCTTCAGTGGTAAAGTAACTGATGTCACTCCGTTTACCAGGGTACTTTGGTGCCCTGAATAATTTCAGTCTGGGGTACATTAAGTAACGGTTAAAATGATACCATCTGTGATTACTTGCAGATTAAATATTATGTCATTACTGGTTTCCTGCTAAATAAATCAGTGCTTATAGTGGCACGTAAAATATTAGTGCCGCTTAAAATACCCCTTATTGATTATAGAGTATTACCTATATTATTTTTTATGTTCAACTTCATGTTTTTTAAGGTTAAATTTCTTTAATTAGATTAATTTAACCGTAAGGTGAAAATATTTTGTTGAACTTGAATGGGTGCAACCTGTATAAAGAATTCGACTTAAGGAAGAACCTATTCAAGATCTCTGCTCGTAATTGGCTGGCAGTTTCGATGTCGAACTGCCAGTTTTTTTTATTTAAAATTCCCACCAAATATCTTCTTTCGTTTTGTATAACTCCGAAGTGATTTTTCTCATCGACATGCTTTATTCAATTGTTCATTCATTGTTCTGGCTCAACACTGTAGCCGGTGATATTACGTAAGCTTTCTCTTTTAACTGAGGTGTATTAGATGGAATCTGTTCACGGGCATGAAGTGTTGAAGATGATGCTGGAAGCGGAAACCCCATGGACTGCGGCAACGCTTGCAGCAGCAATTAAAGAGAAATTTGGTGAGCAGGCACGTTATCACACCTGTTCAGCCAGTGGCCTTGACGCCGAAGCCCTGGTGGCTTTTCTGGCGCAGAAAGGGAAGTTTATTGATGAAGGGCAGGGGTTTACTACAAGCCCGGATAAAATTTGCCAGCATTAAGCATGCCATTAACGCAAAAAAAGTGATGGGCACATTTCCTGGAAAACTACGATGCCTGTAAGTTTAAGCTTACCGGCATCGTGTTGTGTTATAAATCAGGCCTGGGTATCCAGTGTGGCCAGTTCTTTATCTACGAAATACAGCCCTTCACCACTGTTGCCAACAAGGCGCAGTTTATCAATAACAGATTTGAATAACTTCTCTTCTTCGTGCTGCTCGGCAACATACCATTGCAGGAAGTTGAATGTCGGATAATCCTGCGTGGTCATTGCCACATGCACCAGTTCATTAATTTTGCTGCTAATTAATTGTTCATGCTCATAAGTGGCAGTAAACAGCGTATCCAGAGAGGCATAGTCTGCGGTAAGGGCCGGAATAGCGGCGAGCTTAGGTAAATTGCCGGTATCGGTCAGATAGTCAAACAGGCGCTGCATATGGCTCATTTCTTCCTGTGCGTGACGGCGCAGAAAAGCCGCGGCCCCTTCAAAACTGTGGTAGCTGCACCAGGCGCTCATTTGCTGGTAGAGCAAGGAAGAATAAAGTTCCAGATTCATTTGGTCATTCAGGTGGCTAACCATCTCTTCTTTTAACATGTTTTGATCTCCTGCGTACCTGGTAATATGTTTTCAGCAAACTAATATAATTAGTTAAATAGTTGTATGCAATTGTAATTACGGTATTTAATCTTATTCTGTGGGACTGATAATTACTCATAAAATGAAAAGAGAATAAGATGCATTTATTACCCGGCAGCTCAGGGGGAAAAGCGTATTTTTTTCGCCAGATAACGGCATGCGCAGTCTGGCATAAAGTTAAATAAAATGTGATAAATCTGCGGTGATGATTTGTGTAAACTCAGGGAATATCAGTGAGCAGGAGGCCTCATGAGTGAGACCAGGCGCGTATTGGTCATTGAAGATGACCCACATATTGCCCGTTTGTTACAACTACATCTGCGCAACGCAGGCTATGAAACAACGCTCGCAACTGAAGGCGCGCGTGGCGTGCAGTTACTTAACCGCGGCGGGTGGGATGCGCTGATTCTCGATCTGATGCTGCCTGAGGTGGATGGCCTTGAGATTTGCCGCCAGGCCAGGACTCAGGCTCGTTATATGCCCATTATCATCGTCAGTGCCCGCACAGGCGAAACTGAACGCATTCAGGGTCTGAACCTGGGGGCAGATGATTATGTGACCAAGCCGTTTTCGGCACCAGAATTGTTAGCCCGCCTTAATGCGCTGTTTCGTCGCCAGCAAGCCATGAGCGATACGCTCAAACGCGATGCCGGGGTGTTGCATTTCGCGGGCTTGTCCGTTGACCCTCTCAGCCGGCATGCAATCTTGAATGAACAGGTACTGGATCTCACGCCCCGGGAATTCGATTTGCTCTATTTCTTTGCCCGCCACCCAGGGGAAATTTTTTCCCGGCTGGATTTATTGATCCAGGTGTGGGGTTACCAGCATGAAGGTTACGAACACACGGTGAATACGCACATTAACCGCCTGCGTATTAAATTAGAAATTGACCCGTCACAGCCACAGCTCATTGTGACTGTATGGGGGCAGGGATATAAGTTTCTGCCGCCAGGCAGTGAGGGCTGAGAGTGACACGGCTATTTGGCACGTTACCGCGCAGGCTGGCTGCGCTATTTCTTTTGTTGCTGGTGTCTGGCGGCGCATTGCTGGCGGGTATTCAGGTTTCTCTGACGCGTAATTATGGTAATGCGGTTGTCCAGCAACTGTCTGCTGGCCTGGCTCAGCACCTGGTTCGCCAGTACCCGCGCCTTGCGGATGAAGGTATGGCAGGGGAGCAAACCCGGGCGCTGTTTAATAACCTGATGGCGGTTAACCCGAATGTGGAATTATACCTGATTGACCCTCAGGGGATGATCATTAACGATGCCGCACCTCCCGGGCATCTTAAACGCCAGAAAGTGTCTGTTGAGCCGGTAACCGCTTTTTTGCATGGCGACCCGTTCCCGGTTTATGGCGATGATCCCCGCAAGCTACACGGGCAAAAGGTATTCAGTGCAGCACCGTTTATTTCCCAGGGTAAAGTTCGCGGGTATGTCTATGTGATCCTGCAAGGGGAACATTACAGCGCGCTGCATGCCATGGCCTGGCAGCATAATATTGGTGTCATGGTTGCCGCGTCCCTGGTGTTACTGCTTATTATGTTGCTGATTCTTGGGGGCGCGACTTTTCATTGGGTGGCCAGGCCAGTCAGGGCACTGGAGCGCCGGGTCAGGCAAATTAGCCTGGCGCAACCACGCGTTACTGTTGAGGCAGTGCCTGATACGCGCAGTATGACCCAGGAACTGGTAAGCCTGTCGCAAGGGGTCACCCTTATGGAAGCAAAAATTGCCAGCCAGTGGGCTGAACTTGCCCAGGAAACCCAGGAGCGTCGGGCATTTTTGGCAACGGTCTCTCATGATCTACGCACACCGCTAACCGCCATCCATGGTTATATCGAATCCATTCTGTTGTTGAGTGACAATCTTTCGGATGAAGAAAAACGCCAGTATCTGGAAATCGCGCTGTCCGAAAGCCGCAAGGTGAGCCAAATGGCGCAGTCGTTGTTTGAGCTGGCCCGCCTGGAATACGGCGTGATAACACCTGATAAAACACTGTTCTCTCTGGAAGACCTGGTACAGGATGTAATGCAAAAAATGACGCTGGCAGCGCAAACACGTAACCAGCGTTTGCAGGTTGAGCCACTGGCCGGGTTGCCGGTGGTCAGTGCAGATATGGGCATGATTGAACGCGTGCTGACGAACCTGCTGGATAATGCGATTCGCCATACACCTGAGGGGAGCACCATTGCTGTTCGCGCCTGGCCGGCGTCAGAAAATATGATTCTGGAGGTCGCCGACAACGGGCCCGGCATACCGCCAGAGAAGCGCAGCCAGTTGTTTACCCGCCCGGCATTGCTGAAAGGTGAAAGCTTGTCCCGGGGCGGGTTGGGGTTAATGGTGGTTCACCAAATCCTGCAGTTACATGGTAGCCGGATTGAGTTGATATCCTGCCCGGGGGCCTGTTTCCGCTTTACGCTTCCCCTGGCTACTCAGAGCCAGTCGGCAGGTTAACTGCGCCAGAAGGTACGTGAAAACAAGATAAGAACCGGGTAGATTTCCAGGCGGCCAAGCAGCATCGCCGCACACATTAAATATTTGGCGCTTTCCGACAGCCCGCCGAACCCGCTGGCTGTTGCCCCAAAACCCAGCCCCATGTTGTTGATACAGGCCGCGACGGTTGCAAATGAAGTGAGCAGATCGTAGCCCATTAAATTCAGCAACCAAATAAACAGACCAGTACAGGCTGCGTAGAGAAAAAAGAAACTCCCCACTGAGCGAACAACCCGGTCGCTCATCACTGTTTTCCCCACTTTAATACTGATTAGCGCACGCGGGTGGGCGAGCTGGTGTACTTCGTGGCGGCTCTGGCGGAGTAAAATCAGCAGGCGCATCATTTTTAACCCGCCACAGGTTGAGCCAACACATCCGCCAAAAAAGCTGGCACTGAGCAGTAACACGATTGTGTGCGTGGGCCAGTGGGCATAGTCCCCGGTAGCCAGACCGTTATCTGTGAGCATGGAACTGGTAAGGAAAAAGGCATGCACCAGCGATTCGCCAGGTGAGTACATCCCGGCGCGCCACACTTCGAGGGCCACGATGGCAACCAGAATAGCGGCGACAATAAAGTAAAAACGCAGTTCAGGGTTGCGGCGAAAAGGCTGAATGCTGCGGCGTATTATGGCCACAAAATAGAGTGTGAAATTAATCCCTGACAGCAGTGAGAACACACCCGCCACCAGTTCGACAGGCTGGCTGTTAAAAAAACCAATACTTTCTGTTCGGGTGGAAAAACCGCCCAGCGAGACCGTGGACAACCCGTGGCACAGAGCGTCAAACCACGGCATCCCGGCAAACATATATGCAACGGTGCAGGCCAGCCCGAGCAGTAAATAGGTAAACCACAAGTTACGTGATGTATCCGCCAGCCGCGGTGTCAGCCTTTCTTCTTTAAATGGCCCGGGCATTTCCGACTGGTAAAGTTTCATGCCCCCAATCCCCAGTAACGGAAGTACGGCGACAGCGAGTACGATAACGCCTAAACCGCCAACGAAATTTAACTGAGCGCGGTAGTACAGTATGGATCGGGGTAACAGGCTGACATTATTGAATATTGAAGCACCGGTGGTGGTTATTCCGGAAACACCTTCGAACAGTGCATCGGCAAGGCTGATATGCAGACTGTCGTTAAGCCATAAAGGCATGGCGCTGATAACTGAAAACAGTAACCAGAACAGAACGATAATGATGAAACCGTCCTGTGTTTTAAGTTGTACATTTTCCTGGCGCGTGGTAACCCAACAAAAACCACCCAGCGCAGAAAAACAGACAAAGGTGGTTAAAAAAGCGAACAGGCTGCGGTCTTTATCAATCAGGGCCAGCAGCATGGGAGGGATCATGGAAAGACTATAAAGGAGGACTAAAAACCCACATAAATGAACGACAATTTTAGTGCGTGATGAGATTTGCATAGCTGCGTCATGCCATAAAACAGCGCGTCATTCGGAAAGTAAAGCCAATAACGCTGACAATAAAGAGTGTGAAATATAACACAAATCTGCTCCTCAACATGCTATCACGGCGCGTCTGGTCACCAAATCAACAATCTGTATCAGGCGCTGTCTTGTCTTTTATGTGGTAATAGCGCCAGCGCCTGTTCCGGGGGCAGTGGTTTGCTGAAGTAATAACCCTGCATAAAATGGACGCCAAATTTAGCCAATTGTGCAGCCTGTTCCGGCGTTTCCACACCTTCAGCAACGACCTGGAAATGGAGCCCGTGGGCAATGGTCATTACCGCAGCGATTATCGACTGCCCTTTATCAAAAATATTGGCCACAAAGGCACGGTCGATTTTCACGTAATCAATATTGAGGTTCTGTATCACGGACAGGCTTGAATAGCCTGTGCCAAAATCATCAATAGAAATTTTAACACCCAGCAAGCGTAGCCGACTTATGGTTTCTTTCACACCTTGTTGCTCCTGGTGAAAAAAAGTTTCTGTCACTTCCAGGTGTAACCGACCGGGTGCTATCTGATGTTCGCTCAGCGCCTGAGCCACATTGGCGACAAACTGTGGGTCCTGCATCTGGATAACCGAAACATTGACCGACAGACTGGCGGTGGTGTGAGGCATCTCTGTCAGTATTTGGCAGGCTTGCTCCAGCACCCAATAACCAACAGGCACAATCAGCCCGCTTTGTTCCGCCAGTGGAATGAATTCCGCAGGAGAAATGTTTTCGCCGTTATGATTCCAGCGCAGCAAAACTTCAAAGCCAGCAATACGCTGGCTGTTTGCCGTCACGATAGGTTGCAATGCCAGGCTGAGCGCGCCAGCGGCCAGTGCAGAGCGCAGGGCTTCAAGTAACGTGGTACGGCGTAACAGGCTCTGCTCCAGTGCCTTGTTGTAGAACGCAATACGTTCATGGACCTGGTCTTGCTGTGCATACATTGCAATATCGGCCAGTTGAATAAGTTTACTCATGCTGTCGCCATGCTCAGGGCAGATGGCGATACCAATCGTTGAACGAGGGGTAATCTGCTCTTCGTCAATGCGGTAAGGCATACCAAGCCTCACCAGCATGGCATCGGCCACCCAGTATAATTCACCCGGGTCGGTCAGCGCGGTGGCAAAGATAAACTCGTTGCCGCCCCAGCGGCAAAACCAGGTGTTGTCATCAGAGAATTCACGCAGGCGCCCACTGAACTTGCGCAGGAGTGCATCACCGTATGTGTGCCCCAACGTGTCGTTGATCTGTTTAAAGCTATCCAGTTCAATAAAAAAGACGCTGTAGCCATTAATTTGTTGCTGGTGGAACCGCTCAGTTAGCTGGTTTGCCTGTTCCAGAAAAGTTGAACGGTTATACAAGCCAGTCAGTGGGTCCATTCGTGAAAGTTTGTATAAATCCTGAGTGCGCTGGCGTACCAGGTCTTCCATATGTTCCAGCATGGTCAGGTTTTTGTACTTGAGAAAAATTGCGTTGCGAATATAACGGGACACCGTGAGGGCTGAAAACACCATTGCCAGTGTGAAGAAGATACCAAGAATACCTAAATGAACCCTGTAACTGTCTGAAAGCATCAACAGTATAAGTGAGCAGGGGAGTAACATAATGCAGGAATACAACGTTGCCAGTAGGGGATGGCCGGAAAGAATGCAGGTCGCTCCCGCCGCCATGGCGGACAAAATAATCACCACACAGGTGAATTCTTCCGGGCTGAAACTGGGGTAAAAAAACAGGCTGTAAGCAGACCAGACGGCTGCCGTGATTAATGCGCCAATACTGAAGCGCCGGTGGTAGCGGCCTTTGCCCTGCTGTTCACTGGGAAGGTGGCGCCAGATAAAAATATCAACACAGCGTAAACCCAGGATAACCAGCATAACGGTAAGCCAGGTGATTTTCCCGGCCCGGGTTTCTGGTGTAAGAAAGCTGAGCGCAAGGGTTATGGCGGCCAGCCCGCTAATCGCAAGCCCATTAAAGGCATTGCCATAAAGTAGCTTATTCCCTTCGCGTAAGTAGAGTTTCTGGCGTTCGTTATCTTCATTCATGTCGTCATCCGGGCCGTAATACGGCTTGTAACATAATGATATTTTTAATGTCATCAGACCTGAAAAACGACTAACCTGGACAGGGTTAAGTATAGATGCCGTGCGCAATATTCGTCTGAAGGGCGCACAATAAAGAATAAAAAAATGGCTTTAGCATTGCTGCCATCTCTGCGGGTAAACGCAGACGCACGGGTGCTCTTTGTAAAATGTGGCTAACCTGCGTAATAGTGTCGCTTAGCCACAGGAGATTGCCCGTTACCGGGCATTCTCTGCTTAATAGCCTGCTGTATTACTCTGAATCAGTTGCCCCTGGCATAACCAGGAGGTGGTCACTTGCTCGTTCAGGCACTCAGATGCGCTGGTTGTGGTACAGGTAGTAATTGGATCACCAAATGACAGTGCTGTGGCGTAACCCCAGGCCTGGCAAGCCCGGTTTGCATTATTCTGCGCCATGTACTGGTCTACATGAGCATTTTGCAGAGGCGGCAGGTCGTAGGCCAGGCGGACAACACCACTATTTCGGTCACCACCGACAAATTCAGGTGTCTTCGTTATGGTACAACCCGCTACCAACACACATAAAACCGCTAAAATTATTGTTCTCATGCCCAGTGCCTGTGACAAATAAATCAGATTGTAGGTGACTGGTGACCAGGGCAATCGGCTGAATAAAGGGGAAAAGGGCGCTGCCAGTGCGTTATTACTCAATATGTGAAGTCTGTGCCAGCATACCACCAGGTTGCGACTTGCCAGATAAGCATGATGCCGCGGCTGTGAACCCTAAGTGACCAGGGCTGGCAATCCGGCTTTCTGCTCTGTGTTCATGATGTGCTTTACCGGCAATAAGAAAGTAAATTGTGAACCAGACTGTAATTTTTAAAACAAGTTTTCATTAAATTTGAAAGTATGTTCATAGGATAGTATTGTTAGCGCATCAAGTCGCAAATCTGGTGGGTAAACCACGCTACGATTCAGGAGAGAATAGAATGAAAGTTGCACTGATGATGGAAAACAGTCAGGCAAGTAAGAATGCCGTTGTCCTTAAAGAGCTGAATGCGGTTGCTGATGAAAAAGGCCTGTCAGTTTTCAACGTGGGTATGAGCGATGAGCAGGACCACCACCTGACTTATATCCACTTAGGCATTATGGCAAGCCTGCTGTTGAATTCAAAAGCTGTTGATTTCGTTGTGACGGGGTGTGGCACAGGCCAGGGCGCTTTGATGTCACTGAACATCCACCCGGGTGTAGTGTGTGGTTACTGTATTGACCCGGCAGATGCTTTCCTGTTTGCCCAGATCAACAATGGCAACGCGCTTTCTTTACCTTTTGCTAAAGGCTTTGGTTGGGGCGCAGAACTGAACGTACGCTTTATCTTTGAAAAAGCGTTCACTGGACGTAAAGGGGAGGGTTACCCGCCAGAGCGTAAAGAGCCACAAGTGCGCAACGCTGGTATTCTGAACCAGGTAAAAGGTGCTCTGGTTAAGGATTACCTGGAAGGTTTACGTGCGGTTGACCGCGAGCTGGTTAAAACAGCTGTTTCTGGCGAGCGTTTCCAGAAATGCTTCTTTGAACATTGCCAGGATAAAGAGATTGAAGCATTTGTTCGCGAGCTCCTTGGCTAACTAACAACGCTTAGAATTTCGAAGGCCAGCTTATGCTGGCTTTTTTTATGCGCCAGAATAGGTAGCAGGCACACATACAAGAACATCTGGCAGGTAAGGCTTTTCCCCGGTGGCCCAAACGTTAAGCGCGAAGTTCGACCGGCGTCAACAGCGGTCAATAGAGTGCCCTAAGGGTATTCCCCGAAAAGATGTAACTTCCTCGTCTATGGCCAGACGGATAGTTGAGTGACCGACACAACATCTTCACAGATCCTGGCCTGTCTCATCACCCGTGTGACGTAATTGCTACCACATCAACGCGATTAACATGCGCTCATACCTTATCGCCTTTCCCCAGTGCTCCACGTGGTAACAACTGTATTGTTTCCCTGTGCCAGTGCGGGGGACTCATACGTGGCAAGCAAAAAGCTGCAGAGGAGAGGGTTACAATACGTTGCTTATTAACAAAATTTTAAATTTACCAGGATTATTTTGCGATGCAGCTCACAAAACAGTTGATTTTTGTGATGGTGGTCATATTATATACCCAAGTTGAGCAACACCTGCATAACATACATGAGGTTTGACCATGAAACTGCGTCGCATTCTGAAAAGCATGTTTGAAAACTACTGCAAAACATTCAAAGACGTCCCGCCGGGCGCAATGTTTTGATAAAAAAAACCTGCTCCATAACGAAGCAGGTTTTTTTATGTCCGGCGTACAGCGTGCGGTACTAATGGCGTGTTGAAGCAGCCGGTGCAGCAACGACTGCAGAATCCGTTGTATCCGCCTTGTCTTTACTGAACAATTTACTGTTACCCCAGCAATTTTCATAAGGGTGACCAACAAGCTCTTCAATTACACGGCGGGCTTCCGGGCTGATATCTTCAAGTTTCCCACCGGCTTTCACGCGGCTTACTTCTTCCAGAACTACCAGATGTGTGCGGCGGTTAAGTTTCATTTGGCTACTGAATATTACGGCTGCCAGAGCCAGAATAATCACACCAACGCAGAAGACAACTGCAATGGCAGTTACTGCACTGTCTGGTTGAGTGTGAGCTTTAGACTGAAAACCGTAGTAGCTCAGAATCGCGCCCATCACAAAAACAATTGCCGAACGCAGTATTTTCCCGGCAAATGTCATCGCGCCAGCATAGATCCCTTCACGGCGACGGCCGGTAAATACTTCATCGACATCAGCCAGGAAGGTATACACCGTCCAGGGGATGTAATACACACCACCAGTGCCCAGGCCAAACAGAACGGTAATAGCAAACATCAGAATAGTGGCACTGTGTACCGGTAAGTGGAAAAACCACAGTGCGGTATAAAACAGCACAGCCACCATAACCACGCTCAGCGCCATAATATACGGGCGGCTGAAACCATACTTAACACATACACCAATAAACAGCGCGGTGGAGAAGAGTTGCAGAATTGAGTTGAGGCTATTCAGCCCGGCAACCATTGCTGGATCATGTTGTAATACGAAAATCACAAAGTAAGTAAATATCGATGCAAACAACCATTCTGCACCAAATCCACATAAGTACATGCCGAGGTGTTTACGGAAAACCCGTAAATGGAATGTTGAGGACATATCTTTTGCCAGTGACAGTAATGTACCGGTCACTGTCCGTGGTGCATTATCGTTGTTGTCCTGTTCCGCCGGGTTACTTTTTTCCCAGGTGCTGGTGTAAAGGCAACCAATCGCGACAAACAGAATGACCCCGTAAGTCAGGCCAGTCAGGAAGAACGGCTGAGCAGAGTCTTTACCAAAGATAAGAATGTACTGGCCGGGAATAAAGGCAGCGAGGAAATTTGCCAGCTTCCCGAAAATTGCTTTGTATCCGGTCAGTTTAGAACGCAGTGTGAAATTGTCTGTCATCTCTGTTGCCAGAGTTTCGTAAGGGACCATCACAGACGTATAGATAAGCTCGAAGGTGACATAAGTTACCAGGTAGTACCAAAAACCAAAACCTTCAACCCAAAGTAAAGGGTAAAACATCATCAATGGTGCGCCGAGCATTAAGAAAAAGCGGCGGCGTCCAAAGCGTTTACCCAGTTTCGTCCGGGCGAAATTATCGGTCAAATAACCCATTAGTGGGTTGCTGATGGCATCAATAATACTGGCAACAGAGAAGATAAAAGCAGCCTCAATCAGTGTCAGGCCGCAAAAAGTTGTGTAGAAATAGAGCAGCCATGCCCCACTAATTGCCAGCGCGCCACTACCGAGTAAGTTTCCCCCACCGTAGGCCAATTGATGCCGCAAACTGACCTGCCGCTGCCCCGTCATGTTCAGGGGAGACGTTTTACCAGAATTCATTTTGAACCTCTGTTTCATTTTTTTAGATATTACGGTTCTTATAATTTGAATTTGTGTATTGAAATGTGAAGGGTGTCACTAATAGTCATTTTTTACGTAAAGAAGTGATGAATATGAGACGTGTGCTGAGTTTTTTTATTTCAAAGATATAGTAGCGATACGTGTTTTTAGTTTTTAAGGGAATAAAAGATACCGATATTCCACACACTTTTTAGCGAACTGCTTCAAACAAATACCATCGGAAGCCAGCTTTTACATGGATTTCTCCCGCCGGGCTACCGTTCCGGGCTGTATCCCGGTACCATATGCGTTTTTGATGAGGAGAGAAAAATGTCCGGATCCTTTAGCAAGGAAGATGAGCTGGTCTCTGATGTGGTTGCATGCCAGTTAGTGATTAAACAAATACTGGATGTCATTGATGTTATCGCTCCGGTGGAAGTTCGCGAGAAAATGGCAACCCAACTCCGTTCTATTGACTTTGCCGGCCACCCTTCAGCTGATCCGGTTACGTTGCGTGCGGTACAAAAGGCCGTTGCATTGATTGAGCTGAAATTTACCCGCCAAAACGACGCTCACTAACGGCCTTTGGTACAGAGGGTTGGTGGGAAGTAACCAGGCCAACCCCAATATTTCAGCGGGGAAGGCCTGCCAGGATTAAGTGAAGGGCTGCTTTACGCTTTGCGGGCAGGAATTTACTGGCCTGGCATCACGCTGTTGCAGCTTTAGCCAGAATATGGTCAGTTTGCATGAGACACATCCCTGATGCATCGGCTTCGCGTACCATTTCCAGCATTTTTACTAATACGGCACCATCTTTACGCTGGATTTTTTCAATTTGCTGTAAAAATAACAGTGTGGACAAATCATTGATGCTGATTGCTTCATCCTGCAATTGAATCAGGCTTTCAGCACGAAAACGGTAGTCATTCAACATTTTCTCAAACAACACAGCCAGTGAGTTGCAACCAGGCGTCAGGCCATTCTGTAGTGGTTGCACGACCGGGTTTTCTCCCATTTTTTTCAAATGATCGAAAAAACGCATCATCAGTGTTACTGTCCCCTGGGCCTGCGTTCGCAGGAAGTGCGCGGTATCGTGCAGGTTGTGCTCAATGCACCACGCACTTAATTGCAGGTAGAGGTTAGATGAGTAAAACTCTCGGTTCATTTGTACATTCAACTTCGAAACAATATCAGTTACGGCCATAACAATATCCTTATTTTCTGGAAACCTGTGATTTTGTTAATTCACGAAGAAACTGAATAAATGCTGCAAACTTATCACCAGCCTGTATCTATTTTGTACGGCACTGTTTTAAACACCGTGCCATGAACTCCATTGTATTAAACAATACTGTTTGGAACGTAACCGTTCTCAATAGCATTGTTTCCAACATAACTGTGCAATGTTTACCCGCAGTTATTCCTTGTTAACTATTTTTAGCATACAACCAGAATAAAAATAAGGATACTCTTAGTGAAAATTTTTACGCTTACTTACTTTATTGATTCAGTGTACTATTTGCTGGCTAATAAATGAACATAAAAAGACTTTGATGAAGGGATTGCTATCTTATTGATATGTGGTTTACTTTCTTTGCTTTCTGGTCAAAGTATTCCTGAGTATTTAGTCAGGATATTACTTGTTGTTTATTTATTATTAACATGATTTAGCCATTGTAATTAACGAATTCAGTCTGGTTAACATTATTATTCTGTATGAGACCGGAACCGGGTTGTAGTGTTTTTCTTATAAAATGAAACAGAAAGGCTGTTGATAAAAAATATAATGAATCGAAAATGATTAGGAATGTATCAGAGATGCCTGACTGTGACAGTTTTATTAAATATTTTTGAGATGTATCTTTGTACAGATTTCCCACCCGCTGGCGGCCAACTGCCGGTAAACCTCATCTTAGACAAGCAGCAGATTACTCCTGGTGTGAGGCGATCACTTAACAAGGATTTGGTTGCTGGTCATATGGATTTTTCTGCTCATCCTGTTCTGATTCATCATACATATTAGCACTTTTTTATGCCTTTATTTGCTGAATCTATGCACAGATTTACTAAAATTCAGCCGTGTGATTTTGCTCTCCTATGGATTTTTAATTTCCCGCTAAAACTATTTTGCGTTCTCAGTATTTTGGGCATAAAAACCCTGGTTTGCTGTTAACGTTTGAAATAAAGAACATTTTCTGTTCACTACCCTGCACACAAGAAAATAAATGCTGGAGTTTACCATGCACAAATTTACTAAAGCGCTGGCAGCAATTGGCCTTGCTGCTGTTATGTCACAATCCGCTATGGCGGAAAATCTGAAACTGGGTTTTCTGGTTAAACAACCTGAAGAACCCTGGTTCCAGACTGAGTGGCGTTTTGCAGACAAGGCGGGCAAGGATCTTGGCTTTGATGTGATTAAAATTGCTGTGCCTGATGGCGAGAAAACACTGAATGCGATTGACAGCCTGGCAGCAAATGGCGCGAAAGGTTTTGTTATTTGTACCCCGGATCCCAAGCTCGGCTCTGCCATTGTTGCTAAAGCACGCGGCTACGGGATGAAAGTGATTGCTGTGGATGACCAGTTTGTTAATGCCAAAGGTAAACCGATGGACTCTGTACCATTGGTGATGATGGCGGCAACCAAAATTGGTGAGCGTCAGGGGCAAGAACTGTACAAAGAGATGCAAAAACGTGGCTGGGATGTCAGTAAAACTGGGGTGATGGCAATCACTGCTAATGAACTGGATACCGCACGCCGCAGAACCTCAGGTTCAATGGAAGCGCTCAAAGCTGCAGGGTTCCCTGCCAAACAAATCTACCAGGTGCCAACAAAATCCAATGACATCCCGGGAGCCTTTGATGCCGGTAACTCATTGTTGGTACAACACCCGGAAGTTAAACACTGGCTGATTGTCGGGATGAACGACAACACAGTACTGGGTGGTGTGCGTGCAACTGAAGGCCAGGGTTTCAAAGCGAATGATGTAATTGGTATTGGTATCAATGGGGTTGATGCCGTCAACGAACTGTCAAAAGCAGAAGCGACTGGTTTCTACGGCTCCCTGTTACCCAGCCCGGATGTGCATGGTTATAAATCCAGCGAAATGCTTTACAACTGGGTTACCAAAGGTGTTGAACCACCGAAATTTACCGAAGTCACCGATGTTGTGTTGATTACACGCGACAACTTCAAAGAAGAACTGGCTAAAAAAGGCCTGGGCGGCAAGTAATTGTTCCAGGTAGATAACGGGCGTGCTGCACGCCCGTTTACCGGGGAAGGTTTGGAGGCTATATGCAACAACAAACACCGTATCTCTCGTTCCGTGGTATTGGAAAGACATTTCCGGGCGTGAAAGCGCTACAGGATATCAGCTTTGACTGCTACAGCGGCCAGGTGCATGCGCTGATGGGGGAGAACGGCGCAGGGAAATCCACACTATTAAAAATTCTGAGTGGTAATTACGCGCCAACAACCGGCTCTATTACCTTAAAAGGCCAGGAAGTTACATTTGCCAATACGGTCGCAGCGCTGGACGCAGGCGTTGCCATCATATACCAGGAACTCCATTTAGTGCCGGAAATGAGTGTGGCTGAGAACATTTATCTTGGTCAGCTCCCGCACAAAGGCGGCTTTGTAAACCGGTCGCTCCTTAACTACGAGGCACGTTTACAACTGGAACATCTCGGTCTGGATATCGACCCTGAAACGCCGTTGAAATATTTATCGATAGGCCAGTGGCAAATGGTGGAGATCGCCAAAGCGCTGGCTCGCAATGCCCGGGTTATTGCGTTTGATGAACCAACCAGTTCACTGTCTGCGCGCGAAATCGAAAACCTGTTCCGGGTTATTCGTGAACTGCGTGAAGAAGGCCGGGTCATTTTGTATGTTTCTCACCGCATGGAAGAGATTTTTGCACTGAGTGACGCCATCACGGTGTTTAAAGATGGGCGTTATGTATGCACCTTCGATGATATGGAGAAGGTCAACCATGACGCACTGGTACAGGCGATGGTTGGCCGTGATATTGGCGATATCTATGGCTGGAAACCAAGGCCTTATGGCGAGGTTCGCCTGGCACTTAATAATGTTAAAGCGCCGGGTGTACGCAAACCGGTCGATTTAACGGTGAAAAGTGGCGAAATCGTTGGTTTGTTTGGCCTGGTAGGCGCGGGGCGCAGCGAACTGATGAAAGGGCTGTTTGGCGGTACACGCATTACCGGCGGGGAAGTGCTGATTGACGGCAATCCGGTCACGATTCGCGAGCCTTCAGATGCCATAAAAGCAGGCATGATGTTGTGCCCTGAAGACCGCAAAGCAGACGGCATTATCGCTGTGCACTCGGTGCAGGAGAACATCAATATCAGTGCACGGCGCAAGCATATCAGTATTGGCTGCCTTATCAATAAACTCTGGGAAAGTGAAAACGCAGGTCACCATATTCGAGCGCTCAATATTAAAACCCCTGGTGCTGATCAACTGATCATGAATCTTTCTGGCGGGAATCAGCAAAAGGCCATCCTCGGCCGCTGGTTGTCTGAGGAGATGAAAGTGATCCTGCTTGATGAACCCACCCGCGGGATTGATGTTGGCGCAAAACATGAAATCTACAACGTTATCTATACCCTGGCTTCTCAGGGAGTGGCGGTGTTGTTTGCATCGAGTGACCTGCCTGAAGTTCTGGGCGTTGCAGACCGCATTATCGTGATGTGTGAAGGCGAGATTGCGGGTGAGTTAACACATGATGAGGCGACGGAAAAGCAGGCGCTGAGCCTTGCTATGCCGAAAGCCAGCCAGGCCGTTGCCTAATTGAGGAGTTTTTTTATGTCTTCATTAACTACATCAGGAACCGGTCGCACCGGGTTGTCAGTTTCCCGGATTTGGGATCAGTATGGAATGCTGGTGGTATTTGCTGTGCTGTTTCTGGCATGTGCGATTTTTGTGCCTAATTTTGCCTCCTTTATCAATATGAAAGGCCTTGGACTTGCTGTATCGATGTCAGGTATGGTGGCCTGCGGTATGCTGTTTTGCCTTGCTTCAGGTGATTTTGACTTATCCGTAGCTTCGGTTATTGCCTGCGCCGGTGTAACCACCGCTGTGGTGATTAACCTGACCGAAAGCCTGTGGATCGGGGTTTTTGCGGGTCTGTTGCTGGGTGCTGTCAGTGGGTTTGTGAATGGTTTTGTTATCGCCCGTTTGAAGATCAATGCATTGATCACCACACTTGCCACAATGCAGATAGTCCGCGGCCTTGCCTATATCATTTCTGATGGTAAAGCGGTGGGGATTGAAGATGAGCGTTTCTTCGAACTGGGTTACGCTAACTGGCTTGGGATCCCGGCACCTATCTGGATAACCATTGCCTGCTTTGTGTTGTTTGGTTTCTTACTGAATAAAACCACATTTGGGCGTAACACACTGGCTATTGGTGGCAACGAAGATGCGGCCCGCCTTGCCGGGGTACCTGTAGTTCGCACCAAAATTATCATCTTCGTGTTGTCTGGCCTGGTTTCGGCAGCCGCAGGGATAATTCTGGCATCCCGTATGACCAGTGGGCAGCCAATGACTTCAATTGGTTATGAATTGATCGTTATCTCAGCCTGTGTTCTGGGTGGGGTTTCACTGAAAGGTGGGATTGGTAAAATTTCGTTTGTGGTGGCGGGGGTGTTGATACTGGGTACAGTGGAAAACGCCATGAACCTGCTGAACATTTCTCCTTTCGCACAGTATGTGGTTCGTGGCCTGATTCTGCTTGCGGCGGTTATTTTTGACCGTTACAAACAGAAGTCTCAACGCGCATCCTGAGTAGTGGCACAGTAGTGGTATAGTAGTGGCATATCTTTGGATTAACGCCAGCTAAACAGCTGGCGTTTTTCATTGCTTTAATTCTGCATTTTTGGTGAGAAACTAGTTTTTTATCACGTTATATTTATTTGTTTTGAAATAAATTTCCGCATGCAATATTTTACATGGAGATATATTTCAATGACTCAGGAACTCGAGTATCAAAACCCCCCTTCAACACAACCCCCCCAACACCGTTTTGCACGCACCTGGACGTTAAGTCTGTTTGGCACAGCTGTAGGGGCTGGTGTGCTGTTTCTCCCTATTAATGCTGGTATGGGAGGCTTCTGGCCGTTAGTGGTGATAGCGTTGCTGGTTGGGCCAATGACATGGCTTGCACACCGTGGTCTCGCCCGGTTTGTTTTATCTTCTGAAACCCAGGGCCGTGATATTACACAGGTGGTTGAAGCCCATTTTGGCCAGCGTGCCGGTATTCTAATCACGTTGCTCTATTTCTTTGCTATTTATCCCATTTTGCTTATTTATGGGGTGGGTATTACTAATACCGTTGATTCGCTAATTGTGAACCAGTTAGGAATGGCATCTTTGCCAAGAGCGTTGCTGTCCTTTGTGCTGGTCGGGTTGCTGATGTCAGTGATGCTACTTGATGAGCAGCGGATGTTACGCATTACCACCTGGCTTGTTTACCCACTGGTTGCCATTCTGATATTCCTTTCTCTGTATCTTATCCCTCACTGGAATTTGGCTGCTATTAAAGAGGTGCCTGCGTTACAGGACTTCTCTGTAACTTTGTGGCTGACAATCCCGGTACTGGTGTTTGCGTTTAATCATTCACCGGCTATTTCATCTTTTTCTCTGGCGGCGGGGAAGGAATACCCGGACACAGCAGATGAACAGGCCAGCCGCATATTGCGCAATACATCGGGTATTTTGCTGCTGTTTGTTATGTTATTTGTGTTCAGCTGTGTACTGAGTGTCACTCCCGATGACCTGGCAGCGGCAAAAGCGCAAAATATCTCTATGCTCAGTTATCTGGCGAATAAGTTTGATAACCCGTTAATTTCATTCTTTGGCCCTCTGGTTGCAATTCTTGCCATTTCGAGCTCGTTTTTTGGGCACTATTTGGGGGCGCGTGAGGGGTTGCATGGGGTGGTTGTTAAACTGGCTCAGCTGCGTGGCGTGGGTATCAATGAAACTATTATCCGGCGCGCGATTGTGCTGTTTTTCTTTGGTTCGGTCTGGCTGGTGGCAACGCTCAATCCGGGGATCTTAAGTATTATTGAATCGTTGGGTGGGCCAGTGATAGCCGCTATTTTATTTATCATGCCTGTCTATGCACTCTATACCGTTCCTGCTATGTCGCGCTGGCGTCAGGGTAAAAGCCACCTGTTTGTTCTGCTGATGGGTTGCATTGCGATTTCCGCACTGGTTGCGGGTTTCATCTGACCTTGTTTCGCACCGTTACCGGGTGGGGCAGCTACTCACCCGGTGGCATTTCTCATCATGCTGGCTATACTTACATGGCTAATCATTTATACAGGTGATAAATACGCATAAATTTCATACCGCTAATAATCCAGTCTGCAGGTGTGGCTGCAAAGCACAAAAAGTAGTCTGGAATATAAAAGGTACTAACAGCTAAAAGGAGGGCAGAGGGTGGAAGCTGCATTAAATAAACCGCCATTACTGACCGGCCAGTATGCATTTTTCTTCGACTTTGATGGCACGCTGGCCAAACTGAAACCTCATCCCAGTCAAGTCTCACTTCCGGATAACGTACAGTATCATTTACGCAAACTGGCTGATCTTAGCCATGGTGCACTGGCATTGATTTCAGGGCGCTCAATCAACGAACTGGATAAGTTCACTCAACCTGAACGCTACCCGCTCGCAGGGGTTCACGGTGCGGAACGTCGTGATATCAATGGTCAGCAATTCACACTTTCACTTCCTGCAAACCAGATGAATGCAATCCGCCAGAAATTGCAGGCCGCATTAGGTGATATTGATGGTGTGCAAATTGAAGAAAAACCGATGGCTTTTGCATTGCATTACCGGCACGCGCCCGGCAGTGAGCCTCTGGTGCATAATTGCGCACAGGCTATTACCGCGCAGTACGCCGATTTGACTCTGCAACAGGGTAAGTGTGTGGTGGAAATTAAACCTGGGAGGGTTAATAAGGGCGAGGCGGTGCACCAGTTTATGGCTGAGCCACCGTTTTCGGGGCGGATACCTGTCTTTCTGGGTGATGATTTAACCGATGAAGCCGGGTTTGACGCAGTCAATCAGTATCATGGTGTCAGCATCAAAGTTGGTCAGGAAGCAACCTGTGCGCGCTGGCGGCTGGAAGACGTACCCGCTGTCTGGTCCTGGTTATCAGGCCAGGTCGCTTATTTTGAACAACAACGAGCAATAACGTCGAGGAGGACTGATTATGAGTCGTTTGGTCGTAGTCTCTAACAGGGTCGCTTTGCCTGATGGGAAGAAAAATGGGGCAGGTGGGCTTGCTGTCGGTATCCTTGGGGCATTGAAGAATTCAGGCGGAGTGTGGTTTGGCTGGAGCGGTGAAACCGGGGAGATTGGTGACCCGCTAAAGAAGGTTAGCCAGGGTAACATTCAATGGGCGACCTTCAACCTCAGTGAAGAGGATTACGAACAGTATTATTGCCAGTTCTCAAACGGGGTTCTTTGGCCGGCCTTTCATTACCGGCTGGATTTGGTGGACTTTACCCGTGAGGCCTGGGAAGGTTACCTGCGAGTGAATGCTGCCATGGCAAAGCAACTGGCACCCCTGGTTCAACGCGGTGATATTATCTGGATCCATGATTACCACCTGTTGCCACTGGCCAGTGAACTGCGCCGTTTGGGGGTTAATAACCGTATCGGTTTCTTTTTACATATTCCTTTCCCGACGCCTGAGATATTCACGGCGTTGCCGCCTTGTAAAACCCTGCTGGAACAAATGACTGATTATGATTTGTTAGGGTTCCAGACTGAAGCCGACCGCCAGGCGTTTATCGACAGCCTGGGGTTACAAACCCAGGTAACAACCTACATGGATGGCCACCACATGGCGGGGGGAAAATCCTTCCAGACCCATGTTTACCCGATTGGGATTGAAACGGAAGATGTCATCGAGCAGGCCAAAGGGCCGCTACCTGCCAGGCTGGCGCAGCTTAAAGCTGAACTGGGGCGGGTACAGAATATTTTCTCTGTAGAGCGTCTGGATTACTCTAAAGGGCTGCCAGAGCGTTTCCTGGCATTTGAAACTTTACTGGAAAAGTACCCTGAGCATATTGGGAAAATTCGTTATACCCAGATAGCGCCAACTTCGCGAGGGGATGTGCAGGCCTATCAGGATATTCGCCACCAACTCGAAACAGAATCAGGCAGAATCAATGGTAAGTTTGGCCAGCTTGGCTGGACACCACTCTATTATCTCAACCAACATTTTGACCGCAAAGTGCTGCTGAAAGTCTTCCGTCACACCAACGTCGGCCTGGTCACTCCGCTGCGTGATGGCATGAACCTGGTAGCGAAAGAATATGTTGCGGCTCAGGATCCGCGTGATCCTGGCGTGCTGGTTTTATCTCAATTTGCCGGCGCGGCTAATGAGCTTTCTGCTGCGGTGCTGGTGAATCCTTATGACCGCGATGACGTCGCCAACGCGTTGCACAGGGCACTGATTATGCCCAAAGAAGAACGTATTGCGCGGCACAGCGAAATGATGGCTGTGTTACGTCACCAGGACATTAACGCCTGGCAGGAGGCCTTTATTCGGGATCTAAAGCAAGTAAAGACACGTAGTGCGCAGAATGATTCCACTCCAGCATCACTGGCTGTTCAACGCCTGAGTTAATTTACCGCGAGCCAGGGAAGGCTCTTCCACGTTGTTTTACTACCCTGTATTCGGTCTCGCCTGTTAATTCTCCTTTATGACGCTGCTTCTGGCTATGTATTGCTTCGCTTTGCACTTAAGTGCGGGGCATCAACAAGTGGGCATAGAGACTCACTGTGCACGCCATGCTGCCTGCGGGGGAATTGTTACCAGCTGGTTTCTGTCTGGGGTGGACGCAAACGTTTACGTATGGCATTGCTGAGCAATACTATTTTTCAATTCGAAATTTCAACTGCGCATTTTACGCAAAAAGTGAATTTATGGTGTAAACATTAATGTTTCTTATGAAATGGCTTTTATTGCTCTGCATAAAAAGAGTGACCATAAACCTCCGTTAACCGTTTACATGCCTTCTTGTAATAGATAAATGAAAATGTATATCGTTTGAGAATGGTACCGTTAGTAGTGATTTAACTATCTGATTAAAAATGGATTTACTAATAAAAGAAGTTAATATCCAGGGTAAAAATATGCCTGCTAAGCGTTAACGGCGGATGTTTATTCAATTAATTTTTTATGACGCACTGCACACAGAGGTGAATGGGTATTCGCAGAATTGCGTGAGTTGAAAAATATTTTTGGTTATTTGTTGAGCAACATAAAAGTGATGCTGATTGATTTATTGTAAATATTAAGATAAAAAGTGTGATGTGTGTCACATTTTTTTCAAAAGTAGCCTCAAGTCAGATTGTGTGATTGGAATCTGACGAGTACAGTTTCCTTGGATTAGGAAAATTCTTAGTTCTTTTCGGAGCGAACTAAGATGGCTGAAGCGCACTCTGCAAGGCAGGTGTTTTCAACCTGGGAGCGCGGTGTCAGAGCCTGATTCAATAAATGCATTTTAGCCTTTTATATTTTTTTTATTTTTCCGGGGTTTACCCGGCGACATCACGGGGTGCGGATTTACCGCATAACATAATAATTGGTTATTCGGGATGGGAAAAATGCATACATCCGAGTTGCTGAAACATATCTACGATATCAACTTATCCTATCTGCTGCTTGCTCAGCGTTTGATAGCCCAGGACAAAGCTTCTGCAATGTTCCGTCTCGGTGTAACCGAGGAAATGGCCCAAACTCTGGGAGAGCTGACATTGCCACAAATGGTCAAGCTGGCTGAAACCAACCAACTGGTGTGCCAGTTCCGCTTCAGCGATCACAGCACAATCACGCGTCTTACCCAGGATTCACGTGTCGATGATTTACAACAAGTCCACACTGGAATTTTGCTTTCGAGCCGTTTGCTGAGTGAGGCCTCCGGTGAAGACGGAGCCCGGAAAAGAAGGGCCTGATTATGGGTGATAAAAGTATTGTCCAGGAAGCGCGTGAAATTCAGTTGGCTATGGAGCTTATCACGCTCGGCGCGCGTCTTCAGATGCTGGAAAGCGAAACGACCCTGAGCCGGGGTCGCCTTATCAAGTTGTACAAAGAGTTGCGTGGTAGCCCGCCTCCCAAGGGAATGCTGCCTTTCTCAACCGACTGGTTTATGACCTGGGAGCAAAATATTCATGCGTCTATGTTTTGTAACGCATGGCAGTATTTGCTCAAAACCGGGTTGTGTAATGGTGTTGATGCTGTCATTAAGGCTTATCGTTTGTACCTGGAGCAATGTCCTCAGGATGAAAATGGCCCATTACTTGCATTGACTCGTGCATGGACATTAGTGCGGTTTGTTGAAAGCGGTATGTTAGAGCTATCCCATTGTAATTGCTGCAAAGGGAAATTTATCACCCATGCGCATCAGCCAGTGGGCAGCTTTGTGTGCAGCCTGTGCCAACCGCCTTCCAGAGCAGTAAAAAGGCGTAAACTTTCCGAAAATGCTGCCGATATTATTCCACAACTGCTGGATGAACAGATCGGACAGGCTGTGTAACGGAACAGGCTAGTAAATCCAGCAGCGGACACGAAAGTGCCGCTGCTTTTTTTTACCCTGAATGCAGCGCAACCTACTGTTATCCTTGACTTTTAACACAGCGGAAAGGTGATGTCGTGCTAATTATACTCGGTTATATTGTTGTGCTTGGTACCGTCTTTGGAGGTTACGCCATGACGGGTGGGCACCTCGGCGCACTGTACCAGCCCTCTGAGTTTATTATCATTGGTGGGGCAGGGGTCGGCGCATTCATTGTCGGCAACAACGGCAAAGCAATTAAAGGCACTCTAAAGGCACTGCCGCTCCTGTTCAGTCGTTCTAAATACACCAAAAGCATGTATATGGATCTGCTGGCACTGCTGTACCGGCTGATGGCGAAATCACGCCAGCAAGGCATGTTTTCTCTGGAACGCGATATTGAAAACCCCAAAGAGAGTGAGATTTTTGCCAGTTATCCACGGATTCTCGCTGATCACGTCATGTTAGATTTCATTGTCGATTACCTCCGGCTGATTATCAGCGGCAACATGAATACCTTTGAAATTGAGGCATTGATGGATGAGGAAATCGAAACGCATGAGCAGGAAAGTGACGTGCCGGCAGGCAGTATTGCTGCAATGGGTGATTCCTTCCCGGCTTTTGGTATCGTCGCGGCGGTGATGGGGGTGGTGCATGCGCTGGCCTCGGCTGACCGGCCTGCTGCGGAACTGGGGGCTTTGATTGCTCATGCGATGGTAGGGACGTTTCTTGGGATTTTGCTGGCATATGGGTTTATCTCGCCTCTGGCGAGTGTGTTGCGCCAGCGCAGTGCCGAAACAACAAAAATGCTGCAATGCGTAAAAGTGACATTGTTATCCAGCCTCAATGGCTACGCGCCGCCAATCGCGGTGGAATTTGGGCGTAAAACACTCTATTCCACTGAGCGGCCATCCTTTGTTGAGCTGGATGAACATATGCGTGCAGTGCGTTCACCTAACCAACAAAAAGCGACTGAAGACGCATGAAGCATGATAAGCATCCGATTGTTATCGTTAAGAAACGAAAACATAAAGGTCATGAAGGTTCTCACGGCTCCTGGAAGATTGCTTACGCCGACTTCATGACCGCCATGATGGCTTTTTTTCTGGTTATGTGGCTGATATCAATATCCAGCCCTAAAGAGCTGACGCAGATTGCCGAATACTTTAGAACACCGCTGGCGCAGGCAATTACCGGAGGTCAACGTATAGCTGACAGCTCCAGTCCGATTCCCGGGGGTGGTGATGATGTCACTCAAAAACAGGGTGAAGTAAAAAAAGAACCAAACATCGACGAACTGAAAAATAAGATGGAACGCAGCCGTCTTTTGAAGCTGAAAGGCGATTTGGACCAACTGATTGATGCTGATCCAAAACTAAGAGCGATGCGTCCACATTTGAAGATTGACCTCGTGCAGGAAGGGTTACGAATTCAGATTATCGACAGCCAGAACCGGCCGATGTTTAAGCGGGGTAGTGCAGAAGTGGAGCCTTATATGCGGGACATTTTACGTGGTATTGCCCCGGTTCTGAATTCAATCCCGAACAAGATCAGTATTTCCGGACACACCGACGATATTCCATATGCGCAGGGTGAACGGGGATACAGTAACTGGGAGCTTTCTGCCGACCGCGCCAATGCATCCCGGCGTGAATTGGTTGTAGGAGGTCTGGATGAAGGTAAGGTTTTACGTGTGGTGGGTATGGCCGCAACAATGCGTTTGCCTGGCAGCACCGCGGGGGATGCAATGAATCGTCGAATCAGCCTGTTAGTTCTGAATAAACAGACTGAACAGTCGATTCTTCATGAGAACGCTGAGAGCCAGAATGCGCCAGTAAGTGTTCTGAAACAGCAGGAAACGCCGCCACAGGAACAGGCAACACCAGAGGCTGGCACAGCATCACCAAATGCTGCGCCAACAACACCGGTTGAAGCAACACCTGCGGTGCCACCTGGCGCGCAGGAAAGTGCATCACCACAAGGAGCGGCAACGCAACCTGTGGCAGCGGGGCAGGCCCCGACACCGGCAGCACCACCGGCGGCGACTGGACCAACAACGGCGGTTCCTGCAGCGAACTCAATACCACCACAATCAGGTACGAGGTGATAGCGTGAGTATGGATATCAGCGATTTTTATCAAACATTCTTCGATGAAGCCGATGAGTTACTGGCGGATATGGAGCAGCATTTACTGGGATTGTCGCCTGAGGCGCCAGATTCCGAGCAGCTGAATGCCATATTCAGGGCAGCACATTCTATTAAAGGGGGCGCGGGAACATTTGGCTTCAAAATCCTGCAGGAAACGACCCACTTAATGGAAAACCTGTTGGACGACGCGAGACGTGGTGAGATGCAACTCTCCACCGATATCATCAACCTGTTTTTGGAAACCAAAGATATTATGCAGGAACAGCTTGACGCTTATAAAAGCTCCCAGGAGCCTGATGCCGCCTCGTTCGAGTATATCTGCCAGGCGTTGCGCCAGTTAGCGCTGGAAGCTAAAGGTTTGTCCGCCCCGGCAGCAAGCCCGGCCGAATCTGTCGAAACTGACTCAGGGCAGCCTGCTGAGAGTACTCCGGCGGCCGCGGGTAAACCAGCAGGTCTTCACATTGTTCTGAGCAAGTTGAAAGAAAAAGAACACGAGTTGTTGCTTGAGGAACTGGGCAATCTGGGGACAGTGGTTCACAGCGAACAGCAAGGTGATGTACTGAATGTGGTGCTGGACACCACAGCCAGTGAAGACGACATCGTCGCGGTACTCTGTTTTGTGATTGATACGGACCAGATCAAGGTTGAAGCCTCGTCTGGATCAGAGACTGCCGTGGCAGAAGAAGTTGTTGCCCCGGCTCCGGCTCCCGTTGCTCCTGTGGTTAAGCCAGTGGAAGCAGCAAAAGCGCCAGCCCCCCGTGCGGCGGCGAAAGCAGATTCGGGTGCCAAACCCGCTGCTCGCGGTGAAAATAGCAGTATTCGTGTAGCAGTTGAAAAAGTGGACCAGTTAATTAACCTGGTTGGTGAACTGGTCATCACTCAATCTATGCTGGCACAGCGTTCCACCGAACTTGACCCGGTTATCCATGGTGATTTGATAACCAGTATGAGTCAGTTACAACGCAATGCGCGTGACTTGCAGGAATCGGTTATGTCCATCCGTATGATGCCGATGGAATATGTATTCAGCCGTTTCCCTCGCCTGGTACGTGATTTGGCCGGTAAGCTCGGTAAACAAGTTGAGTTGACACTTTCTGGTAGTTCTACTGAACTGGATAAGAGCCTGATTGAGCGCATTATCGACCCATTAACGCACCTGGTGCGTAACAGTCTTGACCACGGTATTGAGTCACCTGAAAAACGCGTGGCGGCAGGTAAACCTGTGATGGGTAACTTGCTGTTATCTGCTGAGCATCAGGGCGGTAATATTTGTATTGAAGTGACCGATGATGGTGCGGGCCTGAACCGTGAGCGTATTCTGGCGAAGGCGGCATCTTCCGGGTTACCTGTTCACGATAATATGTCTGATGAAGAAGTTGGTATGCTTATCTTCGCACCCGGTTTCTCCACCGCAGAACAGGTTACTGATGTGTCCGGGCGTGGTGTGGGTATGGATGTCGTGAAGCGAAATATCCAGGAAATGGGCGGCCATGTTGAGATTGCATCGAAACAGGGCTCCGGAACGACAATTCGTATTTTACTGCCGTTGACGCTGGCAATTCTTGATGGCATGTCCGTTAAAGTGAGTGGCGAAGTGTTTATTCTGCCGCTGAATGCGGTTATGGAATCTCTCCAGCCGCGGGAAGAAGACCTTTACCCACTTGCTGGTGGTGAGCGGGTACTGGAAGTACGCGGTGAATATTTGCCGCTGGTTGAACTGTGGAAAATATTTGAAGTTGATGATGCGAAAACGGAAGCAACGGAAGGCATCGTCGTTATTCTGCAAAGCGCAGGTCGCCGCTATGCGTTGTTGGTGGACCAACTGATTGGTCAGCACCAGGTTGTGGTGAAAAACCTTGAAAGTAACTACCGCAAGGTTCCTGGTATTTCCGCAGCCACAATTCTTGGCGATGGTAGCGTAGCGTTGATTGTTGATGTTTCAGCGCTGCAAGGGTTAAACCGTGAACAACGTGTGGCGCAAACTGCCGCCTGATTTCCACTGGCTTAGAGAAAGGTACCAACATGGCCGAAACAAATAATGTCACAAACCTGGATGGCGAACCTTCGGGGCAGGAATTCCTGGTCTTCACCTTAGGTGATGAAGAGTACGGCATTGATATTCTGAAGGTGCAGGAAATCCGTGGTTATGACCAGGTGACCCGTATCGCGAATACACCACCGTTCATCAAAGGGGTAACTAACCTGCGCGGTGTGATTGTCCCTATCGTTGACCTGAGGATTAAATTTGCCAAATCCGATGTTGTTTACAACGAAAACACCGTTGTTATTGTTCTGACACTGGGGCAACGCGTGGTAGGTATCGTGGTGGATGGTGTTTCTGATGTGCTGTCACTGACATCAGACCAAATTCGCCCGGCGCCTGAATTCGCTGTGACCTTGTCAACCGAATATCTCACCGGTTTGGGCGCAGTAGGCGAGCGTATGCTGATTCTGGTGAATATCGAGAAACTGCTTAACAGCGAAGAAATGGCGCTGTTGGATAACGCTGCCGCCCGGGTTGCCTGATAACACTTGGTACTGGCTGCCTGCATAGCCCTCCGTGCTTTAGTGCCCGGGGGGCTTGTTTTTATTGGCAGGCCTTTTATGCGCCTCATGTGCGCACGCCACGAGAAGATGCCACCCAAAAAACACAGGAAATCAATTCATTGATTTTCGGCTACCAACCCAACGTTTACCTTCTTTTTTATCAATAAAAAAGGCCGCATTGCGGCCCTTTGTCATCAGTGTTCAGTGTTTACTGTCAGGCTTCAACCTGAGTTTCCTGCTCCGTGGCGGTGTTCGCCGCAGCGGCATCCAGTTCACCTTCATTTTTGGACAGCATTGCAGTGGCAATACCATTCCCTAATACGTTGATGGCGGAACGGCCCATATCAAGAAAATGGTCAATACCCATTAACAGCAAAATCCCCGCAACCGGGATATTAAAGCTGGGAATAGTCGCCGCCAGCACAACCAGTGCAGAACGGGGAACGCCGGCAATACCTTTGGAGGCCAGCATCAGTGTCAGCATCAGAACCACAATTTCTGAGAAAGTCAGATGAACATTGTAGGCCTGGGCAATAAACATGGATGCAAATGAGCAGTACACCATAGAACCGACCAGGTTAAATGAATAACCAATGGGCAGAACGAAAGACGCGATACTGCGTGAGCAACCAAAACGCGTCAGAACATCAAGAGTTTTGGGGTAAGCGGCTTCAGAACTACTGGTAGTGAAGGCAACCAGCACGGGTTCTTTCAGCATGCTCAGCAGCGTGAAGGTGGATTTTTTCAATACCATATAACCGACGCTCAGCAACACCAGGCAAGTCAGCAAGATGGCAACATAATAACCGCCAATAAAAGAAGCGTAGTTCAGCAGGATACCCAGCCCCTGAGTCGCCACCACACTGGAAATAGCAGCAAAAATTGCCAGAGGGGCAACCAGCATTACATAACCTGTGACCTTCAGCATAATGTGGGAAACCACATCCAGCGCGGCAACCAGTGGTGCGTTAAATTTTTCACCTAATGATGCGCCGGCAATCCCAAAGAACATTGAGAACACAACAATTTGCAGGATCTCGTTGTGGGACATGGCATCTGCGATACTGGTAGGAATGGAATGCGCAATAAAGTTTTTCAGGCTCATGCCACTGACCGCAAGGCCCGTTTCTACACTACCCGCGGGTACTGTCAGGTTAAGCCCGCGACCAGGGTGTTCCAGTGAAACCACAAGCAACCCAACCAGAATGGAGAGCACAGATGAGGAGATAAACCACACCATTGCTTTGCTTCCCACCCGGCTGATGGTAGAGGTTTCCCCCATACGCATGATGCCCACAGTTAATGTGCTGAACACTAACGGTGCGATCACCATTTTTATCAGCCGCAGAAAAATGTCGGTAAACAGAGTGATATTGGTTGCCCAGGCGGTAATGCTGTCATTTGAAGCGTATTCATGAACTGCCGCACCACACAGGATGCCCGCAATCATAAACAGGACAATAAACATTGTCAGTTTGTTACTACTTGCCACGAAATTTACCCCATCATATTTAACAATAATACAACATGCTGACATTTTGCTGTTTTTATAATCAATCATGCTGCTTCAGTGATATAAATTGAAGTATAAGGCTTACTTATACAACATATTTTTACGTTTTGTTCTTTTTGTAAGCAGGAGGCGAAAATTCTCTGTAACGCAGGGGCTGAGAGGGAGTAATTCCTGGATAAGTAATCTCAACTAAGCCTTTGTCCGTACACACTGAACGCGTATTTTTCCCTGTTCCCTAACGTAAAGTTCCCGCCACCATTGCCGATAACCCCCTTAACAAGAATGTAAAAGGGTGTTTGCTTTATGTTTAACCGGATGCGTATTGTCACTTTGCTGATGGCTGTTTTGGGCGTGTTTGCCTGCCTGCAGTTCATCTCCGGTGGCTTTTTCTTTTCTGCTTTAAAAAATAACCAGGACGATTTCGCAACATATCGGGCATTACGCCAGCAGCAATCTGAACTCAGCCAGGCGTGGGTGTTAATGCTACAAACACGTATTAACCTGAGCCGTTCGTCTGCACGCATGATGATGGATCCCAATAATCAGCAAAGCAGTGCCAAAAACGCCTTGCTGGAAAGTGCCAAACAAGCGTTAACCCAGGTGGAAGCGCACTACGCAGCATTTAAAAATGTTGGCAGCATTGCTCCTGATGTGGATAACGCGGTAGCAGGCGTGGATGAGACATATCGCCAGTATCATCAGGCACTGGCTGAACTGGTGGATGATTTACAGAATGGGCGTATGGATGCCTATTTCGCGCAACCCACCCAGGGTTTCCAGAATGCCATGGAAAAAGCATACCGCCACTACATTGATGAAAATGACCGCCTGTACCAGAGCGCATGGGAGCAGGGGCAGTCGAGTTACTTATTTGCCAAATGGCAAATGGTGGCCCTGGCGGTATTGCTGATCGCTGTGATTGTCCTGGTGTGGTTCGGTATTCGCCGAATCTTGTTACAACCACTCAGCCAGGTTATCGAACATATCCGCGAAATTGCTCAGGGAAATCTGACCACCAAAATTGTTGTGGCGGGCCGTAATGAGATAACCCAACTGACGGATACAGTCCGGCATATGCAAACAGAACTGATTGGCACAGTCACAACAGTACGCCATGGGTCTGATGCCATTTATGCCGGTACATCTGAAATTGCTGCGGGTAATACAGATTTGTCTTCTCGCACAGAGCAGCAGGCGTCTGCGCTTGAAGAGACTGCCGCCAGTATGGAAGAACTGACAGCGACAGTTAAACAAAACGCGGAGAATGCCCGCCAGGCATCGCAACTGGCTCTCAACGCGTCAGAGACGGCGCAGAAGGGCGGCAAGGTAGTGGCAAACGTCGTGTCGACCATGCAGGACATTTCCACCAGTTCACGCAAGATTGCCGATATCACCAGTGTGATTGATGGCATCGCGTTCCAGACCAATATTCTGGCGTTGAACGCGGCAGTTGAAGCGGCAAGAGCGGGTGAGCAGGGCCGCGGTTTTGCAGTGGTTGCCGGGGAAGTTCGCAATCTGGCACAACGTAGTGCTCAGGCAGCTAAAGAGATTAAGTCGCTGATTGATGACTCTGTTTCACGTGTTGATACCGGTTCGGTACTGGTTGAAAGCGCGGGTGAAACAATGGGCGAAATCGTCAGTGCGGTCACGCGAGTCACTGACATTATGGGCGAAATTGCCTCTGCGTCAGATGAACAAAGCCGTGGCATCGACCAGGTTGCTCTGGCGGTATCAGAGATGGACCGGGTGACGCAACAGAACGCGTCACTGGTACAGGAATCGGCAGCGGCGGCCGGTGCGCTCGAAGAGCAGGCGAGTGTGTTGGCTCAGGCGGTGGCGGCATTTCGCCTCGCAGCCAGCACAATCACCAATAAAAGCACCCAAAGTATTGCCAGCAAGTCAGTCGTTGCGGCCGGGAAGGCAGCGGCATTATTACCACAAAAGCAAGAACATAGTGTCAACAATGAAAACTGGGAAACTTTTTGATCGATTAATTAGCGTTTAATACCGGCGCTTTTCGCCGGATAAGGGAGAGTGGATGTTAAGTAATATTCGTATATCGACCACGCTTTTTTTGATTTTGATTCTCTGTGGCGTGTTACAGATTGGCAGTAATGGTTTGTCATTTTGGGCGTTTCGTGGGGATTACCAGAATTTTACGACGGTTGAAAATAACAACCGACAACGCGACTCCCTTGCGCAAACCCGGGCAGCATTGCTGCAGGCCAGTTCAGAATTAGGTAAAGCAGGCACACTAACGGCGTTGAGTTATCCGCCAGAAGATATCAAAGGCCTGATGGTGTCAGCTCGTGAACAGTTAAAAAAAGCTGACACCTTGTTTACAGGGTTCCTGGCTGTGAAGTCTGCTGGCGATATCGCCGGTCTGACAAAACAGACCAAAGAGAGCTATGTCACCTGGCGTGATGCTCTGGCACACCAGGCAACCTGGCTTGAGAATAACCAGTTGTCAGATTTTTTGACCGCGCCAGTAGGTGAAGCTCAGGCTTCGTTTGATAAACAATTTATGGCCTGGCAGCAGGAGATTAACAAAAACCTCTCTGCCACACAGGCCGCAGGATTAAAAAACTACCACTTGTCTGCACTGGTATTTAGCTGCGTGACATTGTTGGCAGTGTTGTTGGTTGTTGGGGCATTGTACTGGTTGCGCAGCCAGTTAGTGACACCACTGGTTGTATTGCGTGGCCATTTTGATGCTATTGCCAGTGGTAAGTTGTGTGAAGACATTGCAACCGCAGGCCGTAATGAAATTGGGCAAATTTTCTCCAGCCTGGATGCCATGAGGCAGGCGTTGCGTAACACCATGAGCCAGGTGGTTTCTGGCAGCCAGAATATGCGTGGTGCCATTGGTGATATGGCCGCAGGGAATAATGATTTGTCGTCACGTACTGAGCAGCAGGCTTCTGCACTGGCGCAAACGGCTGCGAGCATGGAGCAATTGACTGCGACGGTCGGGCAAAACGCGGACAATGCCCGGCAGGCTTCCGGGCTGGCAAACCAGGCTGCAGAAACGGCGCGCCGTGGTGGAGATCAGGCAACCCATGTTGCCAAAACTATGCAGGATATTGCTGACAGCTCGCGCAAGATTGGCGATATCACCAGTGTGATTGATGGTATTGCGTTTCAGACAAACATTCTGGCGCTGAATGCCGCAGTTGAAGCAGCAAGAGCGGGTGAGCAAGGGCGGGGGTTCGCAGTTGTGGCGGGTGAAGTACGTAATCTGGCGCAACGCAGTGCTCAGGCGGCAAAAGAGATTAAGCTATTAATTGAAGAATCAGTGGCGCGAGTGCAGTACGGCTCCACTCTGGTGGATACAGCGGCGGGCACCATGACCGATATCGTTCACTCTGTGCAACAAGTGAATGACATCATGGGGGAAATCGCTTCTGCATCCGATGAACAACGGCGTGGTATTGAACAGGTGGCGCAGGCAGTCACCGAAATGGATAAAGTGACACAGCAAAACGCCGCGTTAGTGCAGAGCTCCTCATCGCTGACCAGTAGTCTGGGTCAGCAGGCGGAGAGCCTGGATACGCTGATGGCTGTGTTCCAACTGGCGGCTGTAGAACCGGAGCAACCGTCAGCAACCTTAGCACTCACTGTGGTGCCGGTTTCACCCTGATAATAATAGAAGAAGGCCCTATGACCTCACCTGTGCCGAAGGGGCAACCATCGCCCTTGATACAGATGGCTCAACGCCTGACGTTGTCAGATGCGCATTTTCGTCGTATATGCCAGCTTATTTATCAGCGGGCAGGCATCGTGCTGGCGGAACACAAACGTGACATGGTTTATAACCGCCTGGTTCGGCGCCTGCGTGATTTGGGCCTTGATGATTTCGGCCGGTACCTGGGGATGCTTGAGGCAGACCAGAACACCTCCGAATGGCAGGCGTTTATTAACTCGCTCACCACGAACCTGACTGCATTTTTCCGCGAAGGGCACCACTTCCCGATACTGGCGGATCATGCGAAAAAACGCACCGGTGAATACCGAATTTGGTGTGCTGCGGCATCCACAGGTGAGGAACCCTATTCTATTGCCATTACACTTGCTGATGTGCTGGGCCAGACCCCAGGGCGCTGGAAAGTGTTTGCCAGTGATATTGATACCGAAGTGTTGCAAAAAGCGCGTAAAGGCATCTACCGCCTGGACGAACTCAAGACACTGTCACCACAGCAGTTACAGCGCTATTTCATGCGTGGTACTGGCCCACATCAAGGGCTGGTGAGGGTACGCCAGGAACTGGCGAATTATATTGAGTTTAATGTTGTGAACCTGCTGGATAAGCAATACCAGGTTCCGGGGCCATTTGATGCCATATTCTGCCGTAATGTAATGATTTATTTCGATAAAAACACACAGCAGGATATTTTGCATCGCTTTGTACCACTGTTAAAACCACAAGGACTGTTGTTTGCCGGACATTCTGAAAACTTCAGTAACATCAGCCGGGAGTTTTGGCTGCGTGGTCAGACTGTATATGGGCTAAGTAAGGATAAAGTATGACGAAAATCAAAGTACTGTCAGTAGATGATTCTGCGCTTATGCGCCAAATCATGACAGAGATAATCAACCGTCATAGTGATATGGAAATGGTTGCAACGGCACCCGATCCTTTAGTCGCCCGCGATTTGATTAAAAAATTCAATCCGGACGTACTGACACTGGACGTCGAAATGCCACGCATGGATGGCCTTGATTTCCTGGAAAAATTAATGCGGCTGCGGCCGATGCCAGTAGTGATGGTCTCATCTCTGACCAGCAGAGGCTCTGAGGTGACGCTGCGGGCATTAGAACTGGGCGCGGTAGATTTTGTCACTAAGCCGCAACTGGGTATTCGTGAAGGCATGCTGGCATACAGCGAAATGATTGCCGACAAAATTCGTACTGCGGCGCGTGCAAAGTTATCTGCCCGTTCGCCAACTGCAGCACCGCCTGCTGTATTGAAATCGGGGCCGTTACTCAGTTCAGAAAAATTACTGGTGATCGGGGCCTCTACCGGGGGCACAGAGGCCATTCGCCATGTGCTGCAACCACTGCCACTGACCAGCCCGGCTGTACTGATAACACAGCATATGCCACCCGGTTTTACCCGTTCTTTCGCGGAGCGGCTGAATAAGATTTGCCAGATTAGTGTGAAAGAAGCAGAAGACGGAGAGCGGGTTCTGCCGGGGCATGCGTATATCGCACCGGGCGACAAACATATGGAGCTCTCCAGAAGTGGTGCTAACTACCAGATTCGACTTCATGACGGCCCGCCTGTAAACCGTCATCGCCCGTCAGTGGACGTATTATTCCACTCGGTGGCGAAATATGCTGGACGTAATGCTGTGGGAGTTATCCTGACAGGCATGGGGAATGATGGTGCAGCAGGGATGCTGGCAATGAACCAGGCTGGTGCCTGGACCATTGCACAGAATGAAGCAAGTTGTGTGGTGTTCGGCATGCCGCGTGAGGCCATCAATTCTGGTGGTGTCAGCGAAGTGGTCGATTTAAGCCAAATCAGCCAGCAGATGCTGGCAAAAATCAGTGCCGGACAGGCAATACGCATTTAATTGAGGAGTTCAGAGTTTATGGCCGATAAAGATCTTAGATTTCTTGTCGTGGATGACTTTTCCACCATGCGTCGAATTGTGCGCAACTTGCTGAAAGAGCTTGGCTTTAACAACGTTGAAGAAGCTGAAGACGGTGTTGACGCACTGAATAAACTGCAGGCAGGTGGATTTGGTTTTGTCATCTCTGACTGGAACATGCCGAATATGGATGGACTGGAGTTGCTGAAAACTATCCGTGCTGATGCGGGAATGGCAAACATGCCCGTATTGATGGTAACGGCAGAAGCGAAAAAGGAAAATATTATTGCTGCAGCCCAGGCAGGGGCAAGTGGCTATGTTGTGAAACCCTTTACAGCAGCCACTCTGGAAGAAAAACTGAGCAAGATCTTCGAAAAACTGGGTATGTAAGGAGGAGATGATGACATCTTCAAATGACCAACAAGCAACGGACATCATCTCCCGGATAGGTAGCCTGACACGTATGTTGCGTGACAGCCTGCGAGAACTGGGGCTGGATCAGGCCATTGCTGAGGCTGCAGAAGCTATTCCAGATGCGCGTGATCGCCTCGACTATGTCGTCACTATGACGGCCCAGGCGGCTGAACGTGCGTTAAACTGTGTTGAAGCATCACAGCCTCACCAAATGCAGATGGAGTCTGAAGCCAAAGATTTGACCAAACGCTGGGATGCATGGTTCGAAAATCCCATTGAACTTGGCGATGCAAAAGAGCTGGTTACTGATACACGTAAGTTTTTGTCTGATGTACCTGAGCATACCGGGTTCACCAATGCGCAATTGCTTGAAATCATGATGGCCCAGGACTTCCAGGACCTGACTGGGCAGGTGATTAAGCGCATGATGGATGTGGTACAGGAGATTGAACGCCAGTTGCTGATGGTATTGCTGGAAAACATGCCAGAACCTGCTGCCCGTAAGAAGCGTGAAAATGAAGGCCTGCTCAATGGCCCTCAAATGGATGCGACTGCGGCAGGTGTGGTTGCCAGCCAGGACCAGGTGGACGATCTGCTGGACAGCTTAGGCTTTTAACAGACCGGTCTCTCTGGTAGCAGAGGGGCCATCTGGCAACACTGGCCCGGCCTGTGCCGGGCGCTATATTCACACTCACCATGCTGAGGCCTTTCTGGCAACAGTGAATCCACCTGTCTGAATCGTCAAAACAAACCCTATTTTAACGCGCTACTTACAGGATTAGCTGTGCGTGCCTCTGTCATGATGCAATGGTCATTATGTTCATAGAGGTTTCCCTGTGGCTGAAGATAGCGACCAGGAAAAAACAGAGGCCCCCACACCCCACCGACTCCAGAAAGCGCGCGAAGAGGGGCAAATCCCCCGTTCCCGTGAACTGACCTCGGTGTTGATGGTGCTCGCTGGCATGAGCATCATTTGGTTAGGTGGTGTCCCTCTGGCGCACCAGTTAGGCGGGATGCTGTCTGACGGGCTGCGTTTTGACCACCGCATGATCAATGACCCCGCAGCACTGGTACGCCAGGTTGGCCGGCTACTCGAAACCGCTATGTGGGCAATTTTGCCATTGATTGGTGGCCTGATTGTGGTGGCGATCGCCGCCCCCATGTTTCTCGGCGGCCTGGTCTTCAGTGGTAAATCTTTGGAATTCAAATTCAGCAAGCTCAATCCGATAAGCGGTTTTGGGCGGATGTTTTCGATGCAGGCGCTGTCAGAACTGGCGAAAGCAATGCTGAAAGTCGGCTGTGTTGCCATCGTTACCGGGGTTTACCTGTGGCACAACTGGCCGGAAATGCTCCATTTAATTAGTGAGTCACCGGTTAATGCCATGGCGACGGCAATGAATATGGTCGCAACCTGCTGCCTGTTGGTTATTCTCGGGCTTATTCCAATGGTTGGGTTCGATATTTTCTTCCAGTTATACAGCTACTTTAAAAAGCTGCGTATGACCCGCCAGGATATTCGTGATGAATTTAAACAGCAGGAAGGTGACCCGCACGTAAAAAGCCGTATTCGCCAGCAACAGCGGGCCATGGCCCGGCGGCGCATGATGGCGGATGTTCCAAAAGCAGACGTTATCGTCACCAACCCGACCCACTATTCAGTTGCGCTGCAATACAACGAATCCACCATGAGTGCGCCCAAAGTGCTTGCCAAAGGCTCTGGCCTGGTTGCACTGCGTATTCGTGAAATCGGGGCTGAAAACCGTATTCCGGTGCTGGAAGCCCCACCACTGGCACGTGCGTTATACCGCCATGCCGAAATTGGGCAACAAATTCCGGGCCAGCTTTATGCTGCAGTGGCAGAAGTGCTGGCCTGGGTATGGCAGCTCCGTCGCTGGCGTCTGGCTGGCGGCGTTGCGCCGAAGAAACCTGACAACCTCCCTGTGCCAGCGTCACTGGACTTTTTGAACGAGAACGACACTGATGGCTAATTTGGTCGCAATGCTGCGTCTGCCCACAAATATGAAAGCCGGGCAATGGCAAATCCTCGCCGGGCCAGTACTTATCATGCTGATTTTGTCCATGATGGTACTGCCGTTGCCTGCGTTTGTGCTGGATTTACTGTTTACTTTTAACATTGCTCTGTCTGTGATGGTGTTGCTGGTGGCGATGTTTACCCAGCGGACTCTGGATTTTGCCGCATTCCCGACCATTCTGTTATTTACCACGTTGTTGCGCCTGGCGCTGAACGTGGCATCAACACGTATTATCCTGATGGAAGGTCACACGGGCGCGGCCGCAGCGGGTAAGGTTGTTGAAGCGTTTGGCCACTTCCTGGTCGGCGGTAATTTCGCGATTGGTATCGTGGTGTTTATCATTTTGGTGATCATCAACTTTATGGTTATCACCAAAGGTGCAGGACGTATTGCAGAAGTGGGGGCACGCTTTGTTCTGGATGGTATGCCAGGTAAACAAATGGCAATCGATGCCGACCTCAATGCCGGGTTAATTGGTGAAGATGAAGCCAAGCGCCGCCGTTCTGAAGTTACTCAGGAAGCCGACTTTTACGGTTCAATGGACGGTGCCAGTAAATTTGTGCGTGGCGATGCGGTTGCCGGCCTGCTTATCATGGCTATCAACATTATTGGTGGTTTGCTGGTTGGTGTGGTTCAGCATGGCATGCCGGTTGGCAATGCAGCAGAAAGTTATACCCTGTTGACCATCGGTGATGGTCTGGTTGCTCAAATTCCGTCTCTGGTAATCTCAACTGCCGCAGGTGTTATTGTTACCCGGGTAAGCACCGACCAGGATGTTGGCGAACAAATGGTGACCCAACTGTTTGCCAACCCACGCGTTATGCTGTTGTGTGCCGGGGTTCTTGGCTTGCTGGGCATGGTTCCTGGGATGCCTAACTTCGTCTTCCTGTTATTTACCGCAGCTTTGTTAGGGCTTGCCTGGTGGATGCGTGGCCGCCAAATGGCGGAGCCGCAAACACCGCAACCGGTAGTAGTACCAGAAAACCCCCAGGCGGTGGAAGCATCATGGCGTGATGTTCAACTGGAAGACACTCTGGGGATGGAAGTGGGCTACCGCCTGATACCCATGGTGGATTCACAGCAGGATGGCGAATTGCTCGGGCGTATTCGCAGCATCCGTAAAAAATTCGCACAAGAAATGGGCTTTTTGCCACCTGTGGTTCATATCCGTGACAACATGGATTTACCTCCTGCCCGTTACCGTATTTTGCTGAAAGGGGTGGAGATCGGCAACGGCGATGCCTACCCGGGGCGCTGGCTTGCCATTAACCCAGGAACAGCGGCGGGCAACCTGCCTGGTGAGAAAACCATTGACCCGGCATTTGGGCTGGAAGCTGTCTGGATTGAAAGTGCGCTTAAAGAGCAGGCGCAAATTCAGGGCTTTACCGTGGTGGAAGCCAGTACCGTAGTTGCCACCCACCTGAATCACCTGATAAACCTCTATGCGCCAGAATTGTTCGGCCGCCAGGAAGCGCAACAGTTACTTGACCGCGTCAACCAGGAAATGCCGAAGCTGACAGAAGACCTGGTGCCTGGTGTGGTAACGCTGACAACACTGCACAAAGTGTTGCAAAACTTGCTGGCAGAAAAAGTACCTATCCGCGACATGCGTACCATCCTGGAAACACTGGCAGAGCATGCGCCGATTCAAACTGATCCTGCAGAACTGACTACCGTACTGCGTGTGGCTCTGGGGCGCGCAATCACTCAGCAATGGTTCCCGGGAACCGACGAAGTGAAGGTTATAGGCCTTGATGCCGGGCTTGAGCGGTTGTTACTCCAGGCACTACAGGGTGGCGGCGGTCTGGAACCGGGCCTGGCTGACCGGTTGCTGGAGCAATCCAGTGAGGCGCTGCAACGCCAGGAAATGCTCGGCGCACCACCGGTTCTGTTGGTTAACCACGCCTTGCGGCCACTGCTGGCTCGCTTCCTGCGCCGCAGTCTGCCGGACCTGGTTGTGTTGTCGAACCTTGAGTTGTCAGACAACCGCCAGATCCGCATGACCGCAACTATTGGGGGCAAATGATGCAAGTGCGTGGTGCACTGATGGCTGTAGTGTGTCTCCCGCTGCTGGCTCAGGCCGCGGGAGAAAGCACCTGGCAGGCAGAGGCTATGGGGGCGGCATTAAGCCACCGGGGCGTGGTGGCTTCATCAAAACCGCTGGCTCCACCGCACAAAGTCAGTGGGGTGATTACCCAGGTATACTGGCGCTACAGCCTGTTTTCGCTGCCACCAGACCGGCTGGAAGTAAAACTCTGTACCCAGACTCAGTGCGTTATTGTTGACGGGCAGCAAGGGGTGACAAGCGCTTTTGCCGGCCAGCCTGCTAACCAGCCGTTTCACTTTGTGTGGGGCGTTTATGGCCGTGGGAGTCTCTACCCGGTCATGCGTGTGCGCGCCAACCAGGTGATAGTCAACTACCGCTGATTTTCTGCTGTTATCCCTCCGTTTTTGCTGGTGGATCTCATTTTAACCATCCCGGTTTGAATAAAAAGAAACATAATTTTATAAAAAGAGTGATGAAGGTGACGTCACTCTTTTTCTCACTGTCACGGGATTAACTTTGCTGGCAAAAATCGCAAGGTTGGCTCAGGGAATATTCGGTAGCGTTACCTTCAGTAACCGGGTGCCAGGTTTTGTCGGCACAGGTTGATATGGAATTCACACATCTGAGGTCGCATATGAAAGTCTACCCTGTAAAACACAGCCCATTGTTACGCCAGCCAGAACGCTTTATTGATCGCACAACATTGTGCCAGCTCATCAATAAAGTGACGGACAACCTGGTCAATATCCACGATGAAACGGGTGAGTTTTTACTGCGGCTGGATGATGGCCGGGTGATTGACACCAAAGGCTGGGCTGGCTGGGAATGGACGCACGGTGTGGGGCTTTATGGTATCTGGCAGTATTACCAACAGACCGGTGATACCCGGATGCGCGATATCATTGATAACTGGTTTGCTGACCGTTTCACAGAAGGCGCGACAACGAAAAACGTCAATACCATGGCGCCGTTTCTCACCCTGGCATTGCGTTACCAGGAAAATGGCGACAGCCGTTTGTTACCCTGGCTGGAAACCTGGGGAGAGTGGGCAATGCATGAAATGCCGCGCACCCAAAAAGGGGGCATGCAGCACATTACGCTGGCGGAAGAAAACCATCAGCAAATGTGGGATGACACACTAATGATGACGGTGCTGCCGCTGGCGAAAATTGGCCAGTTGTTGCATAAACCAGAATGGGTGAATGAAGCGGTTTACCAGTTTATGGTTCACACCCAGTATTTACAGGATAAAACGACAGGGCTGTGGTTCCATGGCTGGAGCTTTGAAGGGAACCATAACTTTGCCAATGCGCGTTGGGCGCGGGGCAACAGCTGGCTGACCATGGTAATCCCTGATTTTCTTGAGTTGCTCGATTTACCAGAACATGACCCGGTGCGCCGCTGGCTTATCCAGGTACTGGAAAGCCAGGTGAAGGCTCTGGCAGACTGCCAGCATGATTCCGGGTTGTGGCATACCTTACTGGATGACCCACATTCCTACCTGGAGGCATCTGCATCAGCCGGGTTTGCCTACGGCATTTTAAAAGGCGTGCGAAAACGTTATTTAGCTGCTGAATACCTGCCAGTTGCTGAGCGCGCAGTCAAAGCAATTGTCGAAAATATCTCGCCAGAAGGGGAATTGTTGCAGGTGTCTTTTGGTACCGGGATGAGCAGCAGCCTGGATTTTTACCGTGATATTCCGCTTACTTCAATGCCTTATGGCCAGGCCATGGCGATTTTGTGCCTGACGGAATACCTGCGGCGTTATTTTTAACAACGGGTGGTTAAATACAGTGAGCGGGGCTTATGGCCCCGCTCACTGTTTCAGGTAAATGAAAAACTGCAGTATTACATCCGCTCTACAGTTTCAATACCCAGGGTATCCAGGCCGATTTTCAGCACTTTGGCTGTCAGGCGCGCTAACTGCAGGCGGCTGTCACGCACGGGTTGTTCTGCACTGAGAATAGGGCAGTGCTCATAAAATGCGGAGAACAACCCGGCAACATCATATAAGTAGGCGCACATAACATGTGGGGTGCCATCGCGAACCACTACAGCAAGCGTTTCTTCTAACTGCAACAGGCGGGCTGCCAGCACAGATTCGCGCTCGTTACCGATCACGACTGGTGCAGTAATTGACTGCTCATCAATTCCGGCTTTGCGGAAAACAGACAGCACACGAGTGTAGGCATACTGCATATAGGGTGCGGTATTGCCCTCAAACGCCAGCATGTTGTCCCAGTCAAAAACGTAGTCGGTGGTGCGGTTTTTAGACAGGTCAGCATATTTGACTGCGCCAATCCCTACTGCATTTGCCAGTGCGTTCAGTTCATCGGCAGGCATGTCCGGGTTTTTCTCACTGACCAGTTTACGGGCGCGCTCCAGTGCTTCGTCCAGCAGATCGGCAAGTTTAACTGTACCACCCGCACGGGTTTTAAACGGTTTGCCATCTTTGCCCAGCATCATGCCGAACATGTGGTGCTCCAGAGGTACCGATTCAGGTACATAACCGGCTTTACGCACAATGGTCCATGCCTGCATCAGGTGCTGGTGCTGGCGGGAATCAATATAGTAGAGCACACGGTCTGCATGCAGTGTTTCATAGCGGTATTTGGCACAGGCAATGTCAGTAGTGGTATACAGATAGCCGCCATCTTTCTTCTGAATAATAACGCCCATCGGTTCGCCTTCCTTGTTCTTGAACTCATCAAGGAACACGACAGTAGCGCCTTCACTTTCTACTGCAAGGCCTTTGGCTTTCAGATCAGCGACAATACCCGGTAGCATGGCGTTGTACAGGCTTTCACCCATCACGTCGTCGCGGGTTAATGTTACGTTCAGCCGGTCATAAGTGATTTGGTTCTGGGTCATGGTAATATCAACCAGCTTACGCCACATTTCCCGGCAGTATTCATCACCGCCTTGCAGCTTAACCACATACCCACGGGCACGTTCAGCGAAGGCTTCATCTTCGTCGTAATGTTTTTTGGCTTCGCGGTAGAACCCTTCCAGGTCGGCAAGTGCCATTTCACCGGCGTTTTCTTGCTGCTGTTTTTCCAGAAATGCAATCAGCATCCCGAACTGAGTACCCCAGTCGCCAACATGGTTGGCACGGATGACTTTGTGCCCAAGGAAGCTCAAAGTACGGGCGGCTGCATCACCAATGATGGTTGAGCGCAGGTGGCCAACGTGCATTTCTTTGGCAACGTTCGGGGCGGAGTAGTCAATGACGATGGTTTCAGGTGTTGCAATGGCGCTGACACCAGCACGCTCAGAAACCACTGCCTGCTCAACCTGGGCTGCCAGAAATACCGGGTCGAGAAAAATATTAATAAAGCCAGGCCCGGCAATTTCAACTTTGCTGGCAATTCCGGTTAAATCCAGGTTTTCGAGCACTTTCTCAGCCAACTGACGGGGAGGCATTCCCAGTTTTTTGGCCTGAGCCATCACACCGTTTGCCTGATAATCACCGAACTGAACTTTGGCAGACTGGCGAACCTGTGGTTCGCAATCTGTGCTTGCGCCTGCTGCAATCAGTGCCTGACTGACTTTATCTGAAAGAAGTGCCTGAATATTCACCTGAATACCTTTTTTAGCTGCGCGATTCCCTGACAGGAAGCGTGTACATACAGAAATAAGGGCGCGATTATACTGCATTTGTCCGAAGGCGTCAGTAAGCGAGCCGCCATTCCCTGGTGTGCCTGCCTCTGGGGGCATTGTTTGCCTAAAAATGCACCTGAGTAGCGTTGGCCTGGAGCGGGGAAACGGGTAGAGTAGCGTTTTTTTACAGGAGTGGGCGATGAACGACTGGCAGATCATTGAAGAACTTGCAGATATTAAAGCCGATTTACCGCGTTTTGAGCAGGCTCTGGCGCAACTGGCGGGCCAACTGGGCCTGGATCTGGGCAAGCGGGAGGCAGACCATATTTCGCTGCGCTGCCACCAGAACACGACAGCTGAGCGCTGGAAAACGGGATTCCTGCGTTGTGGAGAATTACTTTCAGAAAAGCTGATTAATGGGCGGCCTGTATGCCTGTTCCGGTTGAAACAGCCTGTGGAAGCCGCGGGCTGGTCCTTCACATTGATTGAATTGCCCTGGCCCGGTGCGAAGCGTTACCCCCACGAGGGCTGGGAACATATTGAAATTGTGCTTCCTGGCGACCCGGCAACGTTAAACGCCCGTGCGGTGGCGTTGCTGTCTGATGCCGGGCTGGCAAAACCTGGCATCAGCATTAAAACCAGCTCCCCGGCAGGGGATGGAGAGCGCTTACCTAACCCCACGCTCGCTGTCACTGATGGCACGGTGACTATTAAATTCCACCCATGGCCACTGGATGCCATTATTAACAGTGAACAGGATGCGGGCACTCAATAATTCGCATTTACCCTACAGCGCATTAACCGCGCGCTGGATACGCAGGATAGCTTCGTTGAGCGTTTCCTGGGTGCAGCCAAAATTAATGCGCACAAAACTGCTGTTACCAAAATCGCGCCCTGGTGAAAAACCTAACCCGGCGTCCAGGAAGAATTTCGCCGGGTTATCAACAGGCAGCCCTGAACAGTCTACCCAGGCAAGGTAGGTGCCTTCAGGAGGGATGACTGATAAACCGGGCAGGGCGTTTATGGCTGCACATAGCGTATCGCGGTTGTTACGCAACACCTGCAATTGTGCGTCCAGCCATGGCCCGCCTTCTCGCAATGCTGCCTCTGCGGCCGTAATCGCCAGTATATCCACTTCAGGGACAATACCTGCCCGCGTGGCAACAAAACGCTGGCGCAATACTGGGTTGGCGATAATTGCAAAGGAAGCACCCAGCCCGGCGATGTTCCAGGTTTTGGACGGTGCCATCAGGGTGACTGTACGCTGTGCTGCGTCGTCACTCAGGCTGGCGAAGGGAATATGGCGCGTGCCTTCATCCAACAACAAGTCACAATGGATTTCATCAGAGCAGACTATCAGGTTATTGCGTTGCGCAAAGGCCAGTTGTTCTAACAACTCATCACGGCGATACACCGTCCCGCCAGGGTTTTGTGGGTTACATAACATCAGTAACCGCTCGTTACCCAACAACTGAGGTTCGACTTCCTCAAGATTCATCACCCACCGTTCATCCTGCAGATACAACGGTGCATTTAGCTGGGTGTGCCCCGCCAGGCGTGCCGCTTTACGAAATGGTGGATAGATGGGTTCCGGTGCGAGCGTTCCCTGGTCCGGGCCGCAATAAGCGCGCACGGCAAGATTTAACCCGGTTGCCACACCAGGAATAAAGACCAGCCACTCCGGCTCAATATGCCAGTCGTAACGGTTAGCCAGCCAGTTAACTACGGCCTCAGCCAGGCCATCCGGATGTTTACCGTATCCAAACACACCTTGTGCAACACGGGCCTGCAGCGCCTCAATTACGCAAGGCGGGGAGCGAAAATCGGTATCCGCTACCCACATTGGCAGTACGGAGGGCGGCCAGTGATTCCATTTAATGCTGTCGCTGTGATAGCGGTCGGTATGCTCATCGAAATTGAATGTCATGATTGCCCTGCTTGAAAAGATAAATCAGACTAATGACGAAACGGACACCTACCAGGTTAAGTGTAAAAAGGAGAATGTCAATGGCGTTGCTGGAGATCTGTTGTTATAGCCTGGATTGCGCCCTGGTTGCGCAGCAGTCCGGCGCTGACCGAATTGAGTTATGTTCGGCACCTGCCGAAGGCGGCCTGACCCCGTCAGCGGGCCTGTTACAGGCGGTTCGCCGTATGGTTACGCTGCCCGTTCACCCAATTGTTCGCCCACGTGGTGGCGACTTTTGTTACGACGAACACTCCTTTGAAATCATGCTGGATGATATTTCCCGAATGCGCGATACCGGGTTCCCGGGCATTGTAACTGGTGTGCTGGGGGAAGATGGTGAGGTGGATTTGCCGAGAATGTCGCGAGTGATGGCAGCAGCAGGGAATATGGCAGTGACTTTTCACCGCGCCTTCGATGTATGCCGCTCCCCCCGGGAAGCGCTGTGCCAGTTAGCTGATTTGGGTGTTGCCCGGGTACTGACATCCGGGCAGGCAGCCAGTGCAGAGAAAGGAATTGCATTGTTGAGGGAACTTATTGGGATTGCCGGAACTCCAATTATTATGGCAGGAGCGGGGGTGCGCCCGTCCAACATCCGGTTGTTGGTTGAAAACGGTATTCAGGAACTTCACAGCTCGGCCGGAGAATATGTGCCATCGGTTATGCGTTACCAGCATCAGGGTGTATCCATGTCAGCAGACCCGGATGCAGATGAGTTTCGCCGTTACCGGGTAAGTGCCTCTGCGGTAGCAGAGATGAAAGCGATTCTGTCCGGTCACACGGAAAACTGATTTTTGCCGCACATCATGTCGCCCAATATGATGTTTGCATGTACCAGGCCCCGATCTTTTGTCGGGGCTTTTTTTATGCCTGAATTTCTGTTAACGCGATAAATAACCAAAAATTATAGATACGCCTGCATTCAGCGGGCATTTTTTTATTGCTGGTAATCAGGCTCACTTTCCAGTTCATTGTTATATAAATAATTTTATTTACTGCATAACCATGCGCTGAGGATGAATGCGATTCCACTCACAGATTTATCTGGTTATGGAACAAGAAAGAGAACTCGGTGCCTGTCAGGATCCCGCAATAGCACTGAAAATCAAAGGTTGCAGGGGGTGTTGCGCTAAATGATAAGGTAATGCTATTGTCGATTGCTCGGGAATGGTTGTTTGAAAACTATGCAATCGTCTGTTTTTACAGGGATGCTTCGTTTTACAATTAAGAAACATTAATAAAACAAAAAAATTTATAATTTAAAAATTATTTAAAATTTCATTGCCTGGTGTTAACGTATCAGCATAGGTGATGATACGTGAAACGTTTAACCTCTATAAAACCCTGCGCATCATCACTCTCGATGGCATACCGAATCTCTGAAAACGCTTTCAATTGCGATAATAAAGTTATAAGGCTATGAAGTTATGAAAAAAATCGCTGCCGGGCAATATGAGCCGGGGACAGGGAACAACGGATTGGCTTCCTCTGCCACTGCAACAAAAATGCAGGAAATAGATGTTTTGCTTATTGGTGGCGGCATTATGAGCGCCACGCTGGGCACCTATTTGCAGGAGCTTGAGCCAGACTGGTCTATCACCATGGTAGAACGCCTGGATAATGTGGCTCAGGAAAGCTCCAATGGCTGGAATAATGCCGGTACAGGGCACTCCGCGCTAATGGAACTGAACTACACGCCGGTTGATAAAAACGGCGCAATCAGCACCAAAAAAGCTGTTGACATCAACGAAGCGTTTCAGATTTCACGCCAGTTCTGGGCCTGGCAGGTTCGGCAGGGTGTGTTGCAAAACCCGCGTTCCTTTATTCGCAGTGTCCCTCACGTCAGTTTTGTTTGGGGGCAGGATAACGTTAATTTCCTGCGGGCCCGTTATGCAGCACTGAAGGACCGCGTTCTGTTTCGTGGAATGTCTTATTCAGAAAATCACGAACAAATTAAAACCTGGGCACCGCTGGTCATGGAAGGGCGCGATGCTGCTCAGCCAGTTGCCGCAACCTGTACGGAAGGTGGCACTGATGTCAACTTCGGCGAAATTACCCGCCAACTGGTTGCTTCACTGAAGAAAAAAGCCAATTTCCATTTACGCCTGGGAACTGAAGTACGGGATTTACACCGTAACCCTGATAATAGCTGGACGGTGACCCTGCTTGATAAAGCCAGCAAAACATCGCACCGGGTAAAAGCAAAAGCTGTGTTCATTGGCGCTGGTGGCGCGGCACTCAAACTGCTGCAAAAATCGGGTATTCCTGAAGCGAAAGCATATGCGGGCTTCCCGGTAGGCGGGCAATTTTTAGTGTGCGACAAGCCTGAAGTGGTCAACAAACACCTGGCGAAGGTCTATGGGAAAGCCTCTGTTGGTGCTCCACCTATGTCTGTTCCGCATATTGATACCCGTGTACTGGATGGTAAACGGGTTCTGTTGTTCGGCCCATTCGCCACTTTCTCCACGCGTTTCCTGAAAAATGGCTCGCTGTGGGATTTGCCGTCATCAACCCGGCCATCCAACCTGATGCCGATGGTGCATGTTGGGCTTGATAATTTCAGTCTTGTGAAATACCTGGTCGGGCAGGTAGTGCAGTCTGATAAAGATCGCCTGGCAGCGTTACGTGAATATTACCCACAAGCACAGAAAGAAGACTGGCGCTTGTGGCAGGCAGGCCAGCGTGTTCAGGTTATTGAGCGGGACACGAAAAAAGGCGGTGTATTACGGCTGGGAACGGAAGTGGTGAGCGACAAACAGGGTACGGTTGCGGCTTTATTGGGCGCTTCTCCTGGCGCTTCAACTTCTGCACCTATTATGCTTGATGTAATGCGTAGCTTGTTTGCCGACAAAATGCTGAGTGCAGACTGGCAGGTAAAACTGAAAGCCATGTTGCCTTCTCTTGGCCACCAACTGGATGAAGACAGTGCGATGGCGGAGCACATTCTGGATTACACCAGTGATGTGCTGGAGCTGGTGCATAACACCACCCCGGTTAACCAGGCAGCTCCATCGCCAGAAGGTGAACTGGTAGAAGATGAACTGGTGGCGGATATCGCTATCTGACTGACCGCCTTGCAATAAAAAAGAAAACGCGCTTCGGAGTAACCACCGGGCGCGTTTTTTTATGGACGGATAAAATCGCTGCTGGATGTCAGGGTTTACGGGCAATTAGTACCGCACGTAATGGTGCCGGGTAACCCTCGCAGGTCAGATGCGGGTTTTGCGGGTCGAGAAAGTCAGCCAAAGATTCGGTTTCCATCCAGGCTGTCCGGCGTTGTTCATCTACCGTGGTGTAGTTATGGTCAACAATACGTACATCGACAAAACCGCATTTTTCAAGCCAGTTTTTCAGCGCCAGAGCAGACGGAATAAAGTACACATTGCGCATCTGTGCATAACGCGCACCTGGTACCAGAACATCCTGCTCATCACCTTCAATTACCAGCGTTTCCAGCACCAGTTCCCCGCCACTGACCAACTGGTTCTTCAACTGCCACAGATGGTCGAGCGGCGAGCGGCGGTGGTACAGCACGCCCATTGAGAACACAGTGTCGAACGCTTCGAGCGCCGGTAACTGTTCGATTCCCAGCGGGAGCAAATGCGCGCGCTGGTCATTGCCCAGTAATTTACGTACCGCTTCAAACTGGCAGAGAAATAGCTGAGTGGGGTCAATCCCCACTGCGAGTTTTGCGCCAGCGCCCACCATGCGCCACATGTGGTAACCGCTGCCACAGCCGACATCAAGCACCAGCCGGTCTGCCAGTGGTGAAATATGCGGAGCGACACGGTCCCATTTCCAGTCAGAGCGCCACTCAGTATCGATATGGACACCATAAAAATCATAAGGGCCCTTGCGCCACGGCATGAGTTGCTGGAGCAGGCGGGTTAACCCGGTAATTTGCCCTTCACTGAGTGGGGTTGCGCTGCGTGTACTTACGCTGTTGACTAAATCAACATGGTCAGGCGTGCGCTCTGGCAGAAAAGAAACGGCATTTTGCCAGTGTTTGAGCTGGCCATGTTGCCCTTCGCGCTGCCATTGTGCTATTTGCGCGGGTAAAGTCTCCAGCCAGTGTGCCAGTGGGCCGGTTGCAATCTGGCTGTAAAATTGCCCAAAGTCAGTCACGCTGATTCTCCTGATTTAATGGCAACCAGAGAACCAAAGTTAAAACACTGGAACCAGAGTTCGCAATGCGTGAACCCGGCGGCCTGTAACCTTGCTTTATGGGTATCGACGGAGTCAGTCAGCATCACGTTTTCCAGCATGCTGCGTTTCTGGCTGATTTCCAGTTCGCTGTAGCCATTGGCGCGTTTAAAATCCAGGTGCATATCAAACAACAGTTCACCCATTTGCTGATCCGGAAAGCTGAACTTTTCCGATAACACCAGCGCGCCACCCGGGTTCAGGCCCTGGTAAATTTTGCTGAGCAGTGCCAGTCGGTCATCCGGTGCGAGAAACTGCAAGGTGAAATTAAGGATCACCAGTGAAGCATTCTCAATTGGCACATCACGAATATCGGCTTCTAATACATCAACAGGCGTGGCTGCACGGAACGCGTCCAGATGACGGCGGCAACGTTCAACCATTGGCGCTGAGTTATCGACAGCAATAATCCGGCAATCTTCATGCGTGATATTACGCCGCGCCGAAAGTGTGGCTGCGCCCAGCGAGCAACCTAAGTCGTAAACCTGGCTTGCTGGCGTAACGAAGCGCCCGGCCAGCATGCCTATCATAGAGATAATGTTGGAGTAGCCCGGTACCGAGCGTTGGATCATATCCGGGAAAACTTCAGCAACCCGTTCATCAAAGGTCCAGTCGCCAAGGCTGGCGATAGGCGCAGAGAACAGCATGTCGCGGTTAGACATAACGAGGAATCCGAGAATTACAAAGTGCCGTATTGTGCGTTAACGGAACGAGAAAACCAACTCCCATGGCATAAACCACAGATTACCGAGCACCATTAACACTAAAGAGAGCCAGGTACAGGCCATGCCAGCTCTGCGCCAGGGGAAAAGCCGGTGCCGGTAGCCGTAGTAATGCATGATTCGCCCAATAAGCAAAATGCTGCCGCATGCATGCACCATCCAGTAGGCAGCGCCATTCATTTCGAAAAAGAGCAACAAGATAAGCCCGACGGGAATGTACTCTACTGCATTGCCATGTACGCGAATGGCGCTTTGCAGTTCAGAAAACCCCCCGTCACCATAGGCAACATGGTACTGCACGCGAATTCTGACTACATCAACAGACAACTTAAGCAACAATAACGCGCCAAGAACTGCATACAGTGCGCTGACCATAAAAACTCCATTTTTTTGCCCAACCTTACGTGAGCTGAAACAATAATAGCCTGAACGTGCTGGTCTGTCGCCAGGCTATCAAAACAAGGTGGACTGTTCCGGTTGCGCGGGTGGTGGTGTGAAACCGGGCGCCAGGCGCTGGAGTTCGGGTAATAACGTCGTCACAATTTGGTGAACTTCACCAATATCCGGGGTGTGCAAAAACAAGAATGGGTTATGGTCTGCAGACCAGCCAGACAGGCAGTTAATCCAGTTATTGAACAAACCAGCGCTTTGCGGCATATCATCACTGGCGATGAACCGCACAACAGGCATGGTTCCGGTTAGCACCGCATGAACCGGAAGCCGTGGTTTTTTGCGCTGCGCTTCCACCATAGCAGGGGTTGAGGCTGTGGCTGAATGCACTGGTCTGCTGTCGAGAATTACCCGGTTTACGCCCCGGGCATGCAGCCCCTGGTTTAATGCCCGTTCCGCATCGCCTTTTTCGAAAAACGCCGGGTGGCGTACTTCAACGCCCCAGTTGAACCCCTGCGGTAAGGCGCCAAGAAACGCCCATAAGGCAGGTAAATCCCGGGGAGAAAAAGCCGCCGGGAGTTGCAGCCAGTATTGAGCGACACGCTCTGCCAGTGGCTCCATTCGTTGCAAAAATTCCTGCGTCAAACTTGCGCAATCGCGTAGTGCCGCCTGGTGGCTGATAGTGGCCGGGAATTTGAAACAAAAGCGGAAGTCATCGTGGCTCATTGCCCGCCAGCGCATAACGGTTTCTGCAGAAGGAACAGCATACAGCGTGGTGTTGCCTTCTACACAGTTGAAATAACGCGCATACTCTTCCAGTGATGTAATACCCCATTGCCGCCACTTAGGGTGTGACCACTGGGGTAAACCAATATACAACATAACTGTTTAGCACCTGCTCAGCCTTGCAATGGGGCGTATGAATTTACGCAGGGTAACCGGTTGTGGCAAAAGTTACAAAGAATGGCACCTTACGTGTTAATGCCGTTACCCGGCTAGTTATTTTTGTTAAATTTAGCCCACAGATGCAAGCCCGCGCACAGCAATCAATCAGCCAGGGTGCGATGGGCTTATCGGCAGGCGGAATTTCCAGTATAATAGCCGCCTTTTTTCATCCAGTTGTGGCTATCAGCCAACGCTGCGGGGCGTTTTTCTCTAACTGAAAAGCAGTACCGGCGCAGCGAAGTTAAGGGATATCTCATGCGTACAGATTATTGTGGGCAGCTCAATCTGTCCCATGTTGGGCAGCAGGTAACACTGTGTGGTTGGGTTAATCGCCGTCGCGATCTCGGTAGTCTTATTTTTATTGATATGCGCGACCGTGAAGGCATCGTGCAGGTTTTCTTCGACCCGGATCGCCAGCAGGCCTTTGGTGCTGCGGCTGAACTGCGTAATGAGTTCTGCATTCAGGTTACGGGTGTTGTTCGCGCGCGTGATGAAAAGAACGTAAACCGTGATATGGCAACTGGCGAAGTGGAAGTATTTGCCACTGACCTCAATATCATCAACCGCTCAGAACCACTTCCGCTGGACTCCAATCAGGTCAATACTGAAGAAGCGCGTCTGAAATACCGCTATCTGGACTTACGCCGTCCGGAAATGGCACAACGCCTGAAAACGCGTGCCAAAATCACCAGTTTTGTGCGCCGGTTTATGGATGAGCACGGGTTTTTGGATATCGAAACGCCAATGCTGACCAAAGCTACCCCGGAAGGTGCGCGTGACTACCTGGTTCCCAGCCGCGTTCATAAAGGGAAGTTTTACGCGTTGCCGCAATCTCCCCAGTTGTTCAAACAGCTGCTGATGATGTCTGGCTTCGATCGCTACTATCAAATTGTTAAATGCTTCCGCGACGAAGACCTGCGTGCTGACCGCCAGCCTGAGTTTACCCAAATTGATGTGGAAACCTCCTTCCTGTCCGCAGAGCAAGTGCGCGAAACTATGGAAGCGATGATCCGTAAGTTATGGCTGGAAATCAAAGGTGTTGACCTGGGTGATTTCCCGGTCATGACATTTGCTGAGGCAGACCGGCGCTACGGCTCTGATAAGCCAGACCTGCGTAATCCAATGGAACTGGTTGATGTTGCGGACCTGGTAAAATCTGTTGAATTTAAAGTGTTCGCAGGCCCGGCCAATGACGCCAAAGGCCGTGTTGCGGCATTGCGTGTTCCAGGCGGCGCACATCTGACCCGTAAACAAATTGATGAATACGGTAAATTTGTTGAGATCTACGGTGCCAAAGGCCTGGCGTATATCAAAGTTAACCAGCGTGATGCCGGTCCTGAAGGCATTAATAGCCCGGTGGCTAAATTCTTAACGGCAGAAATTATTGAAGCCATCCTTACCCGCACTGGGGCGCAGGACGGTGACATGATTTTCTTCGGTGCTGATAAAGCCCGTACCGTTTCTGACGCCATGGGTGCGCTGCGCCTTAAAGTAGGTAAAGACCTGCAAATCACCGACGACAAAGCCTGGGCCCCGCTATGGGTTATCGACTTCCCCATGTTTGAAGAGGATGGCGAAGGTGGTCTGGCTGCCATGCACCATCCGTTTACCTCTCCGCGTGATATGTCTCCGGCTGAACTGAAAACCGCACCAGAAACCGCGATTGCCAATGCTTACGATATGGTTATCAACGGCTATGAAGTGGGTGGTGGTTCAGTGCGTATTCATAATGGCGAAATGCAGCAAACCGTATTTGGCATTTTGGGTATCAATGAGCATGAACAGCGCGAAAAATTTGGCTTCCTGCTGGATGCACTGAAATATGGTACGCCTCCTCATGCTGGCCTGGCATTTGGCCTTGATCGCCTGACCATGTTGCTGACCGGGACGGAAAATATTCGTGATGTTATCGCGTTCCCGAAAACGACAGCCGCAGCATGCCTGATGACTGAGGCACCCAGCTTCGCTAACCCGGCCGCCCTGGAAGAGTTAAGCCTGCAAGTGGTGAAAAAGAACGCTCAGGAGAATAAGTAACATGGCATTTAAACGGCCTGTCTCTGTTCTGGTGGTGATCTATGCCCAGGACACTGGCCGGGTGTTAATGTTACAACGGCGTGATGACCCCACATTCTGGCAGTCTGTGACAGGCAGCCTGGAAGAGGGGGAAAGCGCCGTGGATGCCGCACTTCGCGAAGTAAAGGAAGAGGTCGCCATTGATGTTGCCAGTGAGCAACTGGCCTTGATCGACTGCCAGCGGCGTGTGGAGTTTGAAATATTTACACATTTACGTCATCGCTATGCCCCGGGCATTGTGCGCAATGTAGAGTCATGGTTCTGCCTGGCTCTGCCCCAAGAACGGTCTGTTGTGATTTCAGAACATCTTGACTGGAAATGGGTGAGCGCGGCAGATGCAGCGGTACTCACTAAGTCCTGGAGTAACCGGCAGGCGATTGAAGAGTTTGTAATCGATGCCGCCTGAATAAGGCGTTTTTGGAGAAAGTTATGGCAGGTCATAGTAAATGGGCCAACACGAAGCACCGCAAAGCGGCACAGGATGCCAAACGCGGTAAAATTTTTACCAAAATTATTCGCGAGCTGGTTACGGCTGCCCGTTTGGGTGGCGGCGATCCGGGGTCTAACCCGCGTTTGCGTGCTGCTGTTGATAAAGCGCTGGCAAACAACATGACGCGCGACACCTTAAACCGCGCGATTCAGCGTGGCGTGGGTGGCGATGACGACGCAAACATGGAAACCATCATTTATGAAGGTTACGGCCCTGGCGGTACAGCCGTTATGGTTGAATGCCTGAGTGACAACCGTAACCGTACGGTTGCCGAAGTGCGTCATGCTTTCACTAAAACCGGTGGTAACCTGGGTACTGATGGTTCGGTTGCTTACCTGTTCAGCAAAAAAGGGGTTATCTCTTTTGAAGCAGGTGACGAAGACACCATTATGGAAGCAGCGTTAGAAGCAGGTGCGGAAGATGTTGTCGCATACGATGATGGTGCTGTCGATGTTTACACTGCCTGGGAAGAAATGGGCGCTGTGCGTGATGCACTGGAAGCGGCAGGCCTGAAAGCCGATGCTGCTGAAGTTGCAATGATCCCGTCGACCAAAGCGGATATGGATGAAGACACAGCACCGAAATTGCTGCGCCTTATCGATATGCTGGAAGACTGCGATGACGTGCAGGAAGTCTACCACAACGGTGAGATCTCTGACGAAGTCGCGGCGACCCTTTGATTATTGCACCAGCACGCCATATGCCGGAGGCGGGTGATGTCCATTATTCTGGGTATTGATCCTGGCTCCCGCATTACTGGCTATGGCGTAATACGCCAGACGGGGCGGCAACTGAGTTACCTGGGTAGCGGATGCATCCGCACTCAGGTGGCAGACCTCCCGTCACGGCTGAAACTGATTTACGCTGGCGTCAGCGAAATTATCACCCAGTTTGCCCCGGATTATTTCGCCATTGAGCAAGTCTTTATGGCAAAAAACGCCGACTCAGCTTTAAAACTGGGGCAGGCACGCGGGGTGGCAATTGTTGCTGCTGTTAACCATGACTTACCGGTGTTTGAATATGCGGCAAGGCAGGTTAAACAAACGGTAACAGGGATTGGTAGTGCCGAGAAAGCGCAGGTTCAGCACATGGTGCGCAGGTTACTCAACCTGCCTTCTAACCCGCAGGCGGATGCCGCGGATGCCCTGGCGATTGCCATTACGCATTGCCATATCAGCCAGAATGCGATTCAGGCTGGTTCAGCGAGGCTAAATTTGGCGCGAGGCAGGTTGCGGTAAATCAGGCTGGATATTTATCCAGCCTTTTTTATATTATAGGTACCGTTAATTCCGTCCAATAAAGATCAGGAGCAAAGTGTGATAGGCCGACTCAGAGGGATTGTGCTGGAAAAGCAACCGCCTCAGGTATTGCTGGAGACAGGTGGCGTGGGTTACGAAATCCACATGCCAATGACCTGCTTCTATGAGCTGCCTGAAGTAGGTAAAGAAGCGGTGGTGTTTACGCACTTTGTGGTACGAGAAGATGCGCAACTACTGTTTGGGTTTAATAATAAACAGGAACGCACACTGTTTCGTGAGCTAATCAAAGTAAATGGTGTTGGGCCGAAACTGGCGCTGGCTATTTTATCAGGGATGTCGGCACAGCAGTTTGTGAATGCTGTTGAACGGGAAGAACCCGCTTCGTTAGTGAAGCTTCCCGGTATCGGTAAAAAAACAGCAGAACGCCTGGTGGTTGAAATGAAAGACCGCTTTAAAGGCATGCACGGTGACCTGTTTACCCCTGCGGCTGATTTGGTCTTGAGTGCGCCTGCGAGTGCCTCGGCCGATGACGCTGAAGCTGAAGCCGTAGCCGCACTGGTGGCTTTGGGTTATAAACCTCAGGAAGCAAGCCGTATGGTTTCGAAAGTGGCAACATCTGGCGCGAACAGTGAAACACTGATTCGTGAAGCGTTGCGCGCAGTGCTGTGAGGTAAACAATGATTGAAGCCGACCGTCTGGTTTCGCCAGACAACCAGGGCCCGGAAGACAACATCGACAGGGCGATCCGCCCTAAAATGCTGCAGGAATATGTTGGTCAGCCTGAAGTCCGCAAGCAGATGGAGATTTTTATTGAAGCGGCGCGTTTGCGTGGCGATGCGCTCGACCATCTGCTGATTTTTGGCCCGCCGGGGCTTGGGAAAACCACGCTGGCAAATATCGTGGCGAACGAGATGGGCGTGAATTTACGTACCACGTCCGGGCCCGTGCTTGAAAAAGCTGGCGACCTAGCGGCGATGCTGACTAATCTCGAACCCAACGATGTGTTGTTTATCGATGAAATCCACCGCCTTTCTCCGGTGGTGGAAGAAGTACTGTACCCGGCAATGGAAGACTACCAGCTCGATATCATGATAGGTGAAGGGCCGGCTGCTCGTTCAATCAAGATTGATTTGCCACCCTTTACACTGGTGGGGGCAACCACGCGGGCCGGGTCGCTGACTTCGCCTTTACGTGACCGTTTCGGGATAGTGCAGCGCCTGGAATTTTATCAGGTAAATGACCTGCAACATATCGTCGCCCGTAGCGCCGGGTTTATGGGGCTGGATATGGCGGCAGATGCTGCACTGGAGCTGGCACGCAGGGCGCGAGGAACACCCCGTATCGCTAACCGGTTACTACGCCGGGTAAGAGATTACGCGGAGGTGCGCCATAACGGAGTGATCAGCGCTGATGTCGCGAGCCAGGCGCTGGATATGCTGAATGTCGATGTCCAGGGTTTTGACTATATGGACCGTAAATTGCTGCTGGCAATTATCGACAAATTTATGGGTGGCCCGGTTGGTCTGGATAACCTGGCCGCAGCGATTGGTGAAGAGCGCGAAACTATCGAAGACGTTCTTGAACCCTATCTGATTCAGCAAGGGTTTATTCAACGTACACCACGCGGGCGTATGGCGACAAACCGCGCCTGGCAGCACTTCGGGATTACTCCACCGGAAAACGGCTGATTATCAGTGGTGCGTATTCACAAACCAGCACCCACTGGCCAGTACAATAAAGCCCCTGCCGGGTAAAACCGTGCAGGGGCTTTATTATTCACTGGAACCGCAATTACACCGCAGTCTTTTTCATCATGCTGAGCATGAACAGGCAGGCAGCGCTTAACACTACTGAAGGCCCGGCCGGGGTGTCATAGAAAGCAGAAAAAGCCAGGCCGCCAGTCACCGCCAGAATGCCCACCAGTACGGCATAACCTGCCATTTGCTCCGGAGTGCGTGCAAAGCGGCGGCCAGTTGCAGCCGGAATAATCAGCAGTGATGTAATAATTAGTGCGCCGACGAACTTCATGGAAACACCTATCGTTAGCGCGGTAACCAGCATCAGCATCAGTTTTACCCGCTGGATACGCACACCATCGACAAATGCCAGTTCAGGGCTGATAGTCATAGCCAGCAAGCTGCGCCATTGCCAGCAAAGTAGTCCAATAACGACACACACGCCAAGTGCAATCGTCACTAAATCTGTTGGGGTGACTGCCAATAAATCACCAAACAGGTAGGCCATTAAATCGACCCGGACATTTGCCATCAGGCTGACCACAACCAGGCCTAACGACAGGGCACTGTGTGCAAGGATGCCGAGTAAAGTATCAACAGCAAGATGCTGGCGTTTCTCAAGCCAGACTAACCCTGCCGCAAGCACCAGTGTTACGGCGATAACTGCATAGAATGGGCTGACATTGAGCAATAAACCGAACGCCACGCCAAGCAAGGATGCGTGAGCCAGTGTGTCACCAAAATAAGACATCCGCCGCCAGACGACAAACGACCCCAGTGGCCCGGCAGCACAGGCCAGTAACACACCCGCAATCCAGCCGGGTAAAAGAATTTCTATCATGAAGCGCCATTCCCTTTGCGTAATACAATGCGGCCACGTAAATCATGGCGGTGATTATGGTGGTGGCGGTAGACTGCGAGTTGTTCCGCACCTGTGGCGCCAAACATCGCGATAAACTCTGGGTGCATAGACACGCTTTCTGGCGTGCCGGAGCAACAAATATGATGATTAAGGCACAGCACGTCATCGGTTTTCGCCATCACCAAATGCAGGTCATGAGAAACCATCAGCACTGCGCAATCCAGCTCTTTACGCAACTGGTCAATCAGGTTATAGAGTGCCAACTGTCCGTTCACATCCACACCCTGGGTGGGTTCATCCAGCACTAATAACTGCGGTGAATTCATCAAAGCCCTTGCCAGCAGAACCCGCTGGTTTTCCCCACCAGACAGTTTTTGCATAGGCGCTTCAAGCAGATGTGCAGCATTAACCCGTTTGAGGGCAGGGAGTAAATCTGCTTTTTTTACCCCCGGGCGTAAGCGCAAAAACCGGCTCACGGTAAGGGGCAGAGTGGCGTCCAGGTGGAGTTTTTGTGGGACATAGCCAATGCGCAACCCACGGTCACGGTTGATTTTTCCTTCATCTGGCGCTACCAGGCCCAGCACTACACGCACCAGAGTGGATTTACCGGCGCCATTGGGCCCCAACAGCGTAAGGATGCGCCCGGGCTTAAGGGAGAATGAAATATCTGATAAAACACGCCGTTGCCCGAATGACACCGACACGTTTTCCAGTGAGACAAGATTGTTCATGGATTTAAACGTTGCAGAAGTTAACGAATGTTATAATATCACAAACTTCGCTGAAATGATGATGGAATAACGCATTATGTTACATAAAAAGACATTTCTTTGCGCAAGCTTTACAGTAGCGCTTTGGGCTGGCACTACTGTAGTGGCTCAGGCCGATGTTGTCACCTCAATTAAACCACTGGGTTTTATCGCATCCGCCATTGCTGATGGGGTGACTAAGACAGAAGTATTACTCCCGGATGGCGCATCTGCACACGATTATGCATTGAAACCTGGCGATATAATAAAATTAAAAAACAGTGAGTTAGTAGTGTGGGTTGGCCCAGAAATGGAGGCCTTCATGCAAAAACCGGTGGCTCAACAGGCGGGTGATAAAAACATCGCTCTGTCCACCCTGGCAGCTGTGAAACCGTTACTCATGAAAGGTGATGACGACGACGATCATGACCATGAGCAGGGACATAGTGAAGAGGCTCATCATGACAAAAATGGTGATGATGATCACCATCATGGTGAGTACAACATGCATATCTGGCTTTCACCTGAAATATCAAGACTGGCAGCGGTTGCAATTCACGATAAATTAGTGGAACTTATGCCGAAAAATAAAGCCAAACTAGACGCAAACCTGCAGCAATTTGAGGCAGAATTAGCCCGCACGGACAAGCAGATTGCAGACGAGCTGTCACCGGTGAAAACGAAGGGGTATTTCGTTTTTCATGATGCGTATGGCTATTTTGAAAAACAGTACGGTCTGACATCTCTCGGGCACTTTACCGTAAACCCTGAAATTCAACCGGGTGCACAGCGTTTACATAACATCAGAACAGAGTTGGTTGAGCAAAAGGCGGTATGTGTCTTTGCTGAACCACAATTCAGACCAGCCGTTGTCGAGGCCGTTGCCCGTGGTACAGGGGTGCGCATTGGGACCCTGGACCCGTTAGGAAGTGGTATCGCGTTGGGTAAAGACAGCTACATGCAGTTTTTAACCCACTTGTCTCATCAGTACACGAGCTGTCTGAAAGGAGATTAACGAGGATTTTTGTACGTGCAACAGATAGCCCGCTCTGTCGCTATGGCTTTTAACAGCCTGCCCAGACCCCATCGCGTTTTGCTGGGGTCCCTGACAGTACTCACTTTATCGGTCGCCGTATGGCGGCCCTATGTTTACCATCCCGATGCCACACCCGTTGTGAAGGCATTGGATCTTCATGATAGCAAGCCCGCTCATACGCTGATGCCAGAGGCCAGTGAGCCCATTGACCAGACATCAGCAGATGATGTAGATGTTGCGTTACCACCTGATGATACAGCGACACAGGATGGCAGCGATGACACGGCATCAACCAATGGTGTCCAGGATTACGTGGTATCTACTGGTGATACACTGAGCAGTATTCTCAATCAATACGGTATTGATATGGGAGAAATCAGCCAGTTAACCAGCACCGATAAAGACCTGGAAAACCTCAAAATCGGCCAGCAACTCTCCTGGACGCTTACTCCTGACGGTAATTTGCAACAACTATCATGGGACATTTCCCGGCGTGAAACCCGCGTCTATGATCGCACTGATAACGGTTTCAAACGCGATGTTGAAGTACAGCAGGGCGAATGGGTTAATCGGGTTGTTAAGGGCAAGGTTTCCGGGAGTTTTGTTGCCAGTGCCAGAGCCGCAGGGCTTAGCAGCAATGAAGTGAACGACGTAGTGAAAGCACTCCAGTGGCAAATGGATTTCCGCAAACTGAAAGCAGGAGATGAGTTTTCTGCGTTAATTTCTCGCGAACAACTTGATGGCAAACGTGCCCAGAGCCATTTACTTGGTGTGCGTTTGAAAACCGGTGGTAAAGACTACTTCGCTATCCGGGCTGATGATGGCAAATTCTACGACCAGAACGGTAATGGCCTGGCCAAAGGGTTCCTGAGGTTCCCAACCAGCCGTCAGTTCCGCGTGTCATCGAACTTTAATCCTCGCCGTCTGAACCCGGTTACCGGGCGTATTGCCCCTCACCGTGGTGTTGATTTTGCCATGCCTCAGGGGACGCCTGTGTTGTCTGTAGGCGATGGCGAGGTGATTGTAGCCAAACATGATGGCGCTGCGGGTAATTATGTCGCTATTCGCCATGGGCGCACATATACAACACGTTACATGCACCTGAAGAAACTGCTGGTGAAACCGGGTGATAAAGTGAAACGTGGTGAACGTATTGCACTTTCCGGTAATACAGGGCGTTCAACCGGGCCTCATCTGCATTTTGAAGTGTGGATTAACCAGCAGGCGGTTAACCCGCTGACGGCTAAACTGCCACGGACTGAAGGGCTGGCCGGGGCAGATCGCAGAGCTTACCTGGCACAGGTTCGTGAAATCAGACCGCAATTAGTGCTTAATTAAATCGTTTACCCGCCTGCAAGCCGGTACTTAATCAAGTGCCGGCTTTTCTTTTATCTGGTAGATTTAGCCCGCTAAAATAAAAGTAATACTGAGGACTGGCTGATAACGGCATGGAAATGAGCAAAAAAGCGAATAGTGAATACATCCCTGAGTTTGAGCGCGCATTCCTGCACCCACGTTACTGGGGAGCATGGTTAGGTGTGGGCGCATTTGCCGCTCTGGCGCTGGTGCCGCCTAAATTACGTGATCCTTTACTGGGCTTTATCGGGATCAAAGCAGGCAGGTTAGCGGGTGGGGCACGCCGCCGGGCGCGTATTAATTTGTTCTATTGTTTTCCGGATATGCCGGAAGCAGAGCGTGAAGCTGTCATTGACCGGATGTTTGCCACCGCACCACAATCTATGGTTTTGATGGCTGAATTAGCACTACGTGGCCCTGAGCATGTGAAAAAACGTGTTCAGTGGCACCATGCGGAAATCATCGAAGAACTGCGTGCCAGGCAGGAAAATGTGATTTTCCTGGTGCCTCATGGCTGGGCTGTCGATATACCCGCTATGGTACTTGCGGCGCAGGGTAACAATATGGCTGCAATGTTTCATAACCAGGGTAACCCCGTATTTGATTATGCATGGAACACCGTAAGGCGGCGTTTTGGTGGCCGGTTGCATGCCCGTAATGATGGCATAAAGCCCTTTATCAGTTCTGTTCGGCAGGGCTACTGGGGCTATTACTTGCCCGATGAAGATCACGGCCCGGAACAAAGTGAATTTGTTGATTTCTTTGCTACCTACAAAGCAACCTTGCCTGCCATTGGGCGGTTGATGAAGGTTTGCCGTGCGCGCGTAGTTCCTATGTTCCCGGTATACAACGCACAAACCCATAAGCTGGATATTTACCTGCGCCCACCGATGGACGATTTGCGTGAGGCCGACGATGCCACGATTGCACGGCGCATGAACGACGAGGTGGAACAACTGGTTGGTCCAAATCCGGAACAGTACACCTGGATACTGAAGTTACTGAAAACTCGTAAACCCGGTGAAACAGAGCCCTACAGGCGTAAAGAATTGTTCCCGCGGGGCAAGTGATAACTGAGGTTTCTATTGCTGCGCACAGAACAGACTGGCTGCTTTTAGCCTGGCAGAAATAGTAAAGGGGCCACCAGGCCCCTTTATGCATCAGTTGAGAGTGAAAATATTACTCAACAGTAAGGATGCGCGTGGTATTTGTAGTGCCAACAGTACTCATAACATCACCCTGGGTAACGATAACCAGGTCACCTGACATCAGGTAGCCTTTATCGCGCAGCAGGTTAACGGCATCGTTGGCAGCAGAAACGCCATCGAGCTCGCTGTCGAAGTGCACTGGCGTCACCCCACGATAAAGCGCTGTGAGGTTCAGTGTGCGTTCATGACGTGACATCGCGAAAATCGGTAAACCGGAACTGATACGTGAGGTCATCAGCGCGGTACGGCCTGATTCTGTCATGGTAATAATCGCGGTTACACCTTTAAGGTGGTTTGCTGCATACATAGCAGACATGGCGATGGCTTCTTCAACATTTTCGAACTGAACATCAAGGCGATGTTTGGAAACGTTAATGCTGGGGATTTTTTCCGCGCCGACACACACACGTGCCATTGCTGCCACAGTTTCTGCCGGATACTGCCCGGCAGCAGTTTCTGCTGACAACATAACGGCATCAGTACCATCAAGCACTGCGTTAGCCACGTCCATAACTTCCGCACGTGTTGGCATCGGGTTAGTAATCATCGATTCCATCATCTGCGTGGCAGTAATCACTGCACGGTTGAGCTTACGGGCGCGACGAATCAGTGTTTTCTGAATACCGACCAGTTCAGGGTCGCCAATTTCAACACCCAGGTCACCACGTGCAACCATCACTACATCAGACGCCATAATAATGTCGTCCATTGCTTCTTCAGTTGCGACAGCTTCTGCACGTTCAACTTTGGCACAAATTTTTGCTTCACAGCCTGCGTCACGCGCCAGACGGCGGGCATAGTTCAGGTCTTCACCACAACGAGGGAAGGATACTGCGAGATAATCAACGCCAATTTTCGCGGCAGTAATGATGTCGGCTTTGTCTTTCTCAGTCAGCGCTTCAGCAGACAAACCCCCACCGAGTTTGTTAATCCCTTTATTGTTGGATAACGGGCCACCGACAGTTACTTCGGTAAACACTTTCATCCCCTGAACTTCCAGCACTTTTAGCTGCACACGGCCATCGTCAAGTAACAGGATATCACCGGGAACAACATCAGCAGGCAGGCCTTTATAATCAATGCCTACCTGTTCTTTGTCGCCTTCGCCTTTACCAAGGTTTGCATCCAGCAGGAATTTCTCGCCGATGTTCAGAAAGACTTTGCCTTCTTTGAAGGTGGACACACGAATTTTTGGCCCCTGGAGGTCGCCTAGAATAGCCACATGGCGCCCGAGTTTTGCCGCAATTTCGCGTACTTTATCTGCACGCATTTGGTGATCTTCGGGGGAGCCATGGGAGAAGTTCATGCGCACAACGTTAGCGCCTGCTGCGATAATTTTTTCAAGGTTATTATCGCGGTCAGTTGCCGGGCCTAACGTGGTGACAATTTTGGTTCTACGTAGCCGTCTGGACATTTATTACTCCGTTGACTGAAACAACTTGGTGTTGCGTGAATAAAACCCGGTATTTCTGCACGCCTGGTAACGCAAAGACAACATTAACCGAACGAACCGACTGATACAGCTTTAGTTATAAATTTCAATGCTGATCACCGGGTACCATCAAACCTTTATCAAACCGCGATTCTTTCAGGGCTTCTTTGACTCTCTTCAAGTTATCCCTGAATTTTGCACCACGGCGTAAAATGAAACCGGTTGCCAGAACATCAATCACAGTAAGTTGCGCAAGCCGTGAAACCATTGGCATATAAATATCGGTATCCTCAGGAACATCCAACAGAATTGCAAGTGTTGATTCCCAGGAAAGGGGAGAGCCGCTGGTTGTAATTGACAACACGATGGCATCGTTTTCACGAGCCAGTTGCGCAAGTTCGACCAGGTTTTTGGTGCGGCCAGTATGAGAAATCAGCACAACAACGTCATTTTCGCTACAATTCATGCAACTCATACGCTGAACAACAATATCGTCGGAATAGATGACCGGGACATTAAAACGGAAAAACTTGTTCATGGCATCGTGCGCAACAGCGGCCGATGAGCCCAACCCGAAAAAGGCAATACGTTTTGCCTGAGTAAGAAGGTCTACGGCACGGTTAACGGCCTGCATATCAAGTTGCTGGCGCACATGGTCAAGGCTTGCCATGGCAGATTCGAAAATTTTTGCGGTATACCCTTCAACCGTATCGTCTTCGTCGACATTACGGTTGACATAAGGCGTTCCACTGGCAAGGCTTTGAGCCAGGTGTAATTTGAAGTCAGGAAAACCGCGTGTTTCCAGGCGGCGGCAGAAGCGGTTCACGGTCGGTTCACTTACGCCCGCCTCGCTTGCAAGAGTGGCAATACTCGAGTGCATGGCGCCGGAAGGCGAAGCCAGGATCACTTCGGCAACTTTTCGCTCCGACTTGCTAAGATGTTCCAGTTGAGACTGAATTTTGTCCAGCATGTTCATAGATTACAGCACACTCATTGATAAGGACGATTTCGCCATCTGGTGATACCGTGTCAATTTTGTGATGAATATACGCTTTTGCGGCAGATATTGGATACAACCTGTGGCAGGATGTTGTTGTTTTTTTTCATAACATGATCAGAGTCTTGTTTTCATAACACCAAAATCTGCCTCACCATGCCTTGTTTGCCCTCAGAAACAAGCCAGACGAGGCGCAAAACTGACAATTCTTTAAAACTTAGTCAATAAAATGCCTTTTGGCATCTGTACAGTGTTGTTAAAGATGTAAACACAGTACATTAGTATGAAAGAAAATTACAGATAAGGGCCTGGCTGAGTATCAGGCCAGACATAACGAGGAGACAAAGATGGCGGTAACGCAAACAGCTCAGGCGTGTGACCTGGTTATTTTCGGCGCGAAAGGGGACCTGGCGCGCCGGAAACTGTTGCCTTCCCTGTATCAATTGGAGAAAGCAGGCCAGCTCCATGACGACACGCGCATCATTGGTGTCGGGCGTGCCGACTGGGACAAAGCTGAATACACCAAAGTTATTCGTGAAGCGCTTGAAACCTTCATGAAGGAGAAAATCAACGAAGCGTTGTGGGATAAACTCAGCGCGCGGCTGGAATTCTGTAACCTGGATGTCAATGATACCAAAGCATTTACCCGGTTGGGCAAAGTGCTGGATCAGAAAAACCGTACCACCATTAACTACTTCGCTATGCCACCCAGCACTTTTGGCGCTATTTGCAAAGGGTTGGGCGAGGCGAAACTGAATGCCAAACCTGCGCGTGTTGTAATGGAAAAACCGCTGGGTACGTCTTTGGAAACTTCTCAGGAGATTAACAACCAGGTTGGGAAATATTTTGAAGAGTGCCAGGTGTACCGTATTGACCACTATTTAGGGAAAGAAACGGTGCTGAACCTGCTGGCACTGCGTTTTGCCAACTCATTGTTTGTTAATAACTGGGACAACCGGACCATTGACCACGTTGAAATTACTGTAGCAGAAGAAGTGGGTATTGAAGGGCGCTGGGGCTATTTTGATAAAGCCGGTCAGATGCGCGATATGATTCAAAACCACCTGTTGCAAATTTTGTGCATGATTGCCATGTCGCCACCGTCTGACCTGACGGCAGACAGCATCCGTGATGCCAAAGTTCAGGTACTGAAATCGCTTCGCCGCATTGATCGTTCAAATGTGCGTGAAAAAACAGTGCGTGGTCAATATACCGCCGGTTTTGCACAAGGCAAAAAAGTGCCAGGTTACCTGGAAGAGGAAGGGGCAAACAAAAGCAGTGGTACTGAAACGTTTGTCGCTATCCGGGTTGATATCGATAACTGGCGCTGGGCAGGGGTTCCATTCTACCTGCGTACCGGTAAACGCTTGCCGGCTAAATGCTCTGAGGTAGTGGTTTACTTCAAGAATCCGGAACTGAACTTGTTCAAGGAATCCTGGCAGGAATTGCCCCAGAACAAGCTGACTATTCGCCTGCAACCGGATGAAGGCGTTGATATTCAGATTCTGAATAAAGTGCCAGGTCTTGATCATAAGCACAACCTGCAAACGACCAAACTGGATCTGAGCTACTCTGAAACCTTTAACCAAACCCACCTGGCAGACGCTTATGAGCGCCTGTTACTGGAAACAATGCGTGGCATTCAGGCCTTGTTTGTGCGCCGTGATGAAGTGGAAGAGGCCTGGAAATGGGTTGACTCCATCACCGAAGCCTGGGCCGCTGATAATGAAGCACCAAAACCTTATCAGGCCGGGACGTGGGGGCCTGTAGCCTCCGTCGCCATGATCACCCGTGATGGCCGTTCCTGGAACGAGTTCGAGTAAGTTCTGGCAGGGGATCAGTTAGCTGTAACTTTACCGGTAACATGATCTAACACAGAAAGCAGGTAATTTTTTTTAAATTAAAGCCCTGACTGGATTCACCAGCGGGGCTTTTTTATTTACACTAGCTGAAGCGATTTTGCCCCTGGAGTGCGGTATATCAGGAATAAGAGCCGTTTTAAGTCTCACTGATATGTCCGACAAAACTGCCGATGGCAGACAGAACTATGAGGACCTTTTATGAACTCTGTATTGTTACGCGTAACAAATCGAATTATTGAACGCTCTCGTGAAACCCGTGAAGCGTATCTGGCCCGAGTCGAACAAGCGAAAAGTAAAACAGTGCACCGTGCAGAACTGGCGTGTGGCAATCTGGCTCATGGGTTTGCTGCCTGCCAGGCAGAAGATAAAGCCTCGTTAAAAAATATGTTGCGTAACAACATTGGCATCATCACTGCCTATAACGACATGCTGTCTGCGCATCAACCTTACGAAACGTACCCACAAATTATTCGCGAGGCGCTGCATTCTGTGGGCGCAGTAGGCCAGGTCGCTGGTGGCGTTCCGGCTATGTGCGACGGTGTGACACAAGGCCAGGATGGAATGGAGCTCTCGCTGCTTAGCCGTGAAGTGATTGCTATGTCAGCAGCGGTTGGCCTGTCTCATAATATGTTTGATGGCGCGTTGTTCCTCGGGGTGTGCGACAAAATTGTTCCCGGGCTGGCGATGGCTGCGTTGTCATTCGGGCATCTGCCATCGGTGTTTGTGCCATCGGGCCCTATGGCGAGCGGGCTGGCTAATAAAGAAAAAGTGCGTATTCGCCAGTTGTATGCAGAAGGGAAAGTTGACCGTGCGGCGTTACTGGAATCTGAAGCGGCGTCTTACCATGCGCCGGGTACCTGCACATTTTATGGTACAGCCAACACCAACCAGATGGTGATTGAGTTTATGGGGATGCAGTTACCCGGGTCGTCATTTGTTCATCCGGATGCACCTTTGCGTAAAGAACTGACATGTGCCGCTGCACGCCAGGTAACACGGCTTACGGGTAACGGTAGCGAATGGATGCCACTTGGCAAAATGGTTGATGAGAAAGTGGTGGTCAATGGTATTGTCGCCCTGCTGGCCACCGGTGGTTCCACAAACCACACGATGCATCTGGTCGCAATGGCGCGTGCCGCTGGCATAATCATTAACTGGGATGACTTCTCTGAAATTTCTTCAGTTGTGCCGCTGCTGGCGCGTCTTTACCCCAATGGCCCGGCAGACATCAACCACTTCCAGGCTGCAGGTGGCGTACCTGTTCTGATGCGTGAACTGATTAAAGGCGGTTTGTTGCATGAGGATGTGAACACTGTTGCGGGCTTCGGTTTGCAACATTACACCATGGAACCCTGGCTGAATGAAGGCAAACTCGACTGGCGTGAAGGGGCAACTGAATCACTGGATAGCGATATTATTGCCTCTATTGACAAGCCATTCTCCCAACATGGTGGCACCAAAGTATTGAGCGGTAACCTCGGGCGCGCGGTGATGAAAACTTCTGCAGTGCCTGTGGAAAATCAGATCATTGAAGCTCCAGCCATTGTTTTTGAAAGTCAGCATGATGTTGTTCCGGCATTTGAAGCGGGTTTACTGGATAAAGATTGCGTTGTCGTTGTCCGTCATCAAGGTCCGAAAGCGAATGGGATGCCAGAATTACATAAACTCATGCCGCCACTTGGTGTATTATTGGACCGTCGTTTCAAAATTGCATTGGTAACGGATGGACGTTTGTCTGGTGCCTCAGGTAAAGTACCTTCTGCAATTCACGTGACACCGGAAGCTTATGATGGTGGGCTTTTGGCTAAAGTCCGTAATGGCGACATGATCCGTGTAAACGGGCAGACTGGCGAGCTAACCTTGCTGGTTGACGACGCGGAACTACAAGAACGTGAACCGTTCCACCCGGACCTCAGCGCTCAGCGCGTGGGGACTGGTCGTGAGTTATTTGGCGCATTGCGCGAAAACTTATCCGGGGCGGAACAGGGCGCAACCTGTATTTCATTCTAACACTCGGCGCATTTGCGCCGTAACGCTGACTAAACGTTGTCGGGAGACATTTTCTGATGAAAAACTGGAAAACAAGTGCGGAACAGATCCTGAAAACAGGTCCTGTCGTGCCGGTTATTGTTGTCAATAAACTTGAGCACGCAGTACCGATGGCAAAAGCACTGGTAGCTGGTGGGGTACGTGTACTGGAAGTTACACTGCGTACTGCCTGTGCTATTGATGCTATCCGTCTGATTGCAAAAGAAGTGCCGGATGCTATCGTTGGGGCTGGTACCGTGCTGAATCCACAACAACTGGCAGAAGTTACTGAAGCTGGCGCTCAGTTTGCTATCAGCCCGGGCCTGACCGACTCCCTGCTGAAAGCAGCAACTGAAGGCACCATTCCACTGATCCCGGGGATCAGCACTGTTTCTGAACTGATGCTGGGTATGGATTACGGTTTGCGTGAATTCAAATTCTTCCCGGCAGAAGCTAACGGCGGCACCAAAGCTTTATCCGCCATTGCTGGCCCGTTCTCTCAGGTGCGTTTCTGCCCAACAGGTGGTATCTCTCCGGCAAACTACCGTGACTACCTGGCACTGAAAAGCGTGCTGTGCATTGGTGGTTCCTGGCTGGTTCCGGCCGATGCGCTGGAAGCTGGCGATTATGACCGCATTACCCGCCTGGCTCGTGAAGCTGTTGAAGGCGCGAAATAATCAGGCCAGTTAACTGCCTGAGTCATATGCAAACGGCACCCGCGGGTGCCGTTTTTGCATATGCTACTGGAGCCTGATGAATTAACCGTTAACTTGTATTTCCCCAGCTGCTGATTTTGCCCGGGCGACTGCATCTTCTGTTGTTTCACCCGTTGCCAGCGCAACGCCCATACGGCGGGTACCGTTAATTTCAGGTTTGCCAAACAGGCGGATTTGTATGCCTGCGCTGAGCGCATTTTCCATACCACCAAAACGTACATCTGTGCTGACCAGGTTCGGCAGAATGACTGCTGAAGCACAAGGGCCGTACTGGCGAATACCGCCAACCGGTAACCCCAGAAAAGCGCGGACATGCAGTGCAAATTCTGACAAATCCTGAGAGATCATGGTGACCATACCGGTGTCATGCGGGCGAGGTGATACCTCACTGAACACAACATCATCACCACAAACAAACAGTTCCACACCAAATAAGCCATAACCACCAAGCGCCAGAACAACTTTTTCTGCAATGGCCTGTGCCCGGCTCAGCGCGAGCTCACTCATTGCCTGTGGTTGCCATGACTCGCGGTAATCTCCATCTTCCTGGCGGTGGCCTACCGGGGCACAGAAATGCACACCATCAGCCGCACTTACCGTCAGAAGTGTAATTTCGAAATCAAACGCAACGACTCCTTCAATAATCACTTTGCCCGCACCGGCGCGGCCGCCTTCCTGTGCATAGCTCCAGGCTTTATCCAGGTAGCTGGCATCACGCACAAAACTTTGCCCCTTTCCTGAAGAACTCATGACCGGTTTAATGATGCACGGGAAACCAATTTCTTCTGCTGCAGAAACAAAGTCTGCTTTCGTATCTGCAAAACGGTATGTGGACGTGGGAAGGGCTAACTCTTCTGCAGCAAGCCGACGGATCCCTTCACGGTTCATTGTCAGGCGTGTTGCTTTGGCACAGGGAACAACTTTTTGCCCCTGGCTTTCCAGCTCAACCAGCATGTCTGTAGCGATCGCCTCAATTTCCGGTACGATGTAATCAGGCTTTTCTTCTGCAACCAGATTTTTCAGTGCCTGTGGGTCGAGCATATTGATTACATGGCTACGGTGAGCAACGTGCATAGCAGGGGCATCGGCATATCTGTCAACGGCGATAACCTCCAGACCCAGCCTCTGACATTCAATCGCCACTTCTTTACCCAGTTCCCCAGCGCCAAGAAGCATTACGCGTGTTGCTGCCGGACGCAGCGCAGTTCCTAAAATAGCCATATCGCAGTACCTGATGTGAAAAAAAACAGCGGCAGTATATACGAAAACGTTTGCGTTGACAGCGGGTTTGCATTGTAACCCTGTTTTCACGTATGCTGGATATAAATACAGTGATTGGAGCAGCATGATGGCAGTCGTAGTTAAATATGTTGTCGTGAGAGACGGTGAGGAAAAAATGTCTTTTGTCAGCAAAAAAGAGGCCGATGCCTATGACAAAATGTTAGATCTGGCGGAATGCCTGACTGACTATCTGGAAAGTTCTCCGGTAGTGATGGAAGGGGGGCTGCGCGAAGAACTTGCCTTATGGCTTGCTGAGCATAAAGATGAACTGAGCGGTATTTTGCGTTCCGGTAAGTTACCAGATGTTACCGAAAATGAGCCTGTTTCCCTTGAAAAGAAAGTGAAAACTGCCTGAATCGACTTGCAGGTTGCCTGTTTTGTACCATGCTTTTCTCACAACTTGAGAAATCACGGAGTGGCATGTGAATAAAACAGGCTTTTTGACAGGGTGTATGGTGGCGTTTGCTCTGATGTCTGTATCCGCTGCGGCTAATGCAGTGACTAAAAGAGTAAGCCTCATCCCCTGTGAGAACATGAAAGCGGAAAATATTGCCGCAACAGTTAAAAATGATTACCTGCAAAACCGGTTACAGCGTTGGTCTGACGACCAGAAAGCGTTGGGGCAAAATGACCCCGTCGCATGGGTTAACGTCAAGGATATGCACCACAATGGCGATACCTGGGTTGTCCCACTGGTTGTTCGGGGGCAAAAGCAAGATTTGCACTACCAGGTAACGGTGGATTGCAAAGCAGGTAATGCAGATTACCAGCGTTAAGCTGAATAACCGGGCGTAGAGGCCCGGTTTTACTCAATATTGCAGCTAAGTTATTGTACGGCTGCCTGTGATTCTGGCTGGTATGCCCTCAGAATGACAGGCAAATTCCTTCCCACGCGCACTCAGCGTGATACCCTGTGCGGCAGTTGTGCCATCTTCAGGAGTTATTATGGCCCGTTCGCCGGTTTTCCCTCCCCGGGCAGCAAAGCGCCCACATCTGTTAACTCAGCATGGCGATGTCAGGAATGATGATTATTTCTGGCTGCGTGATGACTCACGCCAGTCACCCGAGGTACTGGGGTACCTTCGTGCTGAAAATGATTATTGCATGCAAACTATGGCTCCGCTGGAGCAATTTCAGCAGGCCCTTTACGATGAAATGGTTGCCCGGCTGCCCAAAAAAGAAAGCAGTGTGCCCTGGCAGCGCAATGGGTATCGCTACCGCCAGTGTTTCGATGAAAATGCTGAGTATCCGGTTTGGCAACGCCAGCCAGCAGAACTGAATAATGGTGATGAGTGGCAAGTTTTGCTCGATTGCAATAACCGGGCTCAGGGCGGTGCATACTACGACTTAGGTGCACTGAGCATCTCTCCGGATAATCGCCTGATGGCAGTGACGGAAGACCGTGTTTCTCGCCGCCAGTATCAGTTACATGTAAAAGATCTTGCCAATGACATATGGCTGAATGATACCGTCACTGATCTTTCCGGCAGTGTGGTATGGGCGAATGACTCCGCCACGTTTTACTATGTCAAAAAGCATTCAGTGACTTTGTTGCCTTACCAGGTGTGGCGCCACAGGCTGGGTGACGCGGCAGAAAATGACGAACTGGTCTATCAGGAAGAAGATAATCGTTTTTACGTTGGTATTTATAAGTCACGCTCAACTGAGTTTGTGATTATTGCCCTGCACAGCACGTCAACCAGTGAAGCCTGGTTACTGGATGCCAATGATGCATCTGCCGTACCGCAATGTTTTCTTGAGCGTGAAGCACAGCATGAGTATGACCTGGACCATTTTCAGGCGCAGTTTTGGGTGCGCTCCAACCGGGATGGCAAAAATTTTGGTTTGTACTGCAGCCCGGAAACAAACCAGGATAAATGGGCGGTCGTGCAGGCTGCAAGTCATACCGTAATGGTCGAGGATTTTACGCTCTTTACTCACTGGGTGGTGATTGAGGAGCGTGAAAACGGGCTTGCCCAGTTACGCCTGGTTGACAGCAGAAATGGCCGCCAGCAGCGGCTGGTGTTTGATGACCCAGCCTGGGTAGTCTGGACCAGTAATAATCATGAGCCAGACAATGAATGGCTGCGCTATGTGTATACCTCTATGACCCGCCCACAAACCGTATTCGAAATGAATATGCGCACTGGTGAACGGCGGTTATTAAAGCAACAGGAAGTGTTCGGGTTTGATTCTCAACACTACCAGAGCGACAGGATCTGGATTGACGCCAGAGACGGGGTCAAGGTACCGGTTTCCCTGGTTTGGCGCAAAGATAAGTTCACAACCGGGCAGAACCCTCTATTAGTATACGGCTACGGTGCTTATGGTGAGAGCATCGATGCTGACTTCAGCACTACACGGCTCAGTTTGCTTGACCGCGGTTTTGTATACGCCATAGCTCATGTCAGGGGCGGTGGTGAACTGGGGCAATCGTGGTATGAACAGGGCAAGTTATCGCACAAACCCAATACATTTAATGATTTTATTGATGTGTGTGAAGCGTTGCTGGCGCGTGGGCTGGGAGCGCCTGACCAGTTGTACGCAATGGGCGGGAGTGCCGGAGGTTTGCTGGTGGGGGCTGTAGCTAACCTGAGGCCTGAACTGTTCCGTGGTGTGCTGGCACAGGTTCCGTTTGTTGATGTTGTGACCACAATGCTTGATGAGTCCCTGCCACTCACGACCGGTGAGTATGAGGAGTGGGGGGATCCACATATTCTCGAAGATTACTGGGCCATCAAGGCATGGAGCCCTTATGACCAGGTCACACCACAAGTGTACCCACATATGATGGTCACTACCGGGTTACACGATTCCCAGGTTCAGTATTGGGAACCTGCGAAATGGGTGGCCCGGTTAAGGGAACTGAAAACAGACGACCACCTGCTGTTATTGTGGACAGACCTGGATACAGGCCATGGCGGTAAATCAGGGCGCTATCAGTATTACGATACCGTTGCTCTGGAGTGTGCTTTCCTTATTGGCCTGGCAGAACAACGGCTGGGCTAGCCTGCTCGTTTTCAGTTAACCAGTGGCAGGATCTCTCCCTGCCACTTTTCAGCATTTCGGCGGCAAATCACCAGCACTTCCTCTTTTTCCGCACGAATAAGTAATTGCCCACGGTCGTCCCAACAGGCGCTTTTCCCCGGCGAAGTGGCGCTGGTATTATTCGCCATTAAAATTGGCAGTTGGTATTTTAGAGCCCAGCGCTGCAGCGCAGAACTGACCCAGTTCCACTGAAGTTCATTTACTGCAGACGCAGTAAGGTATATATCTGCGCCTTCATCCACTGCGCCACGCGGCCAAATTTCCTCTCCTGGCTGGCCGTTTATCCCTAATGCCACTTTACCACCTGATGTATTGATTACCGGTGTACCTTCAACCTGGCAAAAAACATCTTCCGCCAGGCATACCAGTGTGGCGCAGGATAAATTTTGCACGCCATTTTCTGGTGTAATTGCCACGCCCCCTTCATTACCCGAACTCAGAATAGTAATCACGCCATACCGGGCCGCGGCATCCTGCAGGCTGGCCAGCCATGGGGTTTGTGATTCTTGCCCGGAATTGAGGATTTCACTGAGTGGCAATGAGTTATCTGGGAACATGAGCACATCGACATCATTCAGCCCTGCATGGCGAATGAAACGCACGTGATGGGCAACCGTTTCAGGTAGGTTGCTCTGTGGTGAGCAGCATTGTGCTGCGGCGACACTCCATTGGCGCATAACGAATTCCTTATACAGCGCTAACCCCGGGTCTACCGGGGTGAGATATTTCAATCAGGAAAATCTGTATAAGGAAGAGTAACGGACAGAACGTAAATAACTGTCACTGGATGTAATCGTTATTTCGATTTTGGTTCATAAGGCAGGCGAGAAAGATTTACTGACGCCAGACGATGAGCAACCAGGCGCTCACGGAACCAGGGGCGCAGGGCTTCAGGTTGTTCGCGCTCAACTTGTTCAGCAATAACAGGCATGTTGTAGCGCTCTTTGAATGCAACAGCACCCGCGGCGAGGTCTACGTTGATTTTGTCCATCTCGTCCTGAGGAATATTTGCAAGATTAGTATTCATATCGCCTCCTGATAATGCGGGAAGTGTACCCTGTTATAGGTGAATCATAAACCCTGAAGTAACACGCGAAGCGTTATACATTGTGCAGAAATTCTTTACCGCATGAAGGGTGACGCAGCAGGGGAATAATCGTTATAGTCTTGGTGAAATTTCTGTTGGGTAACAAACCGGGCTTCCTGAGTTCCTCAGCTTCCCGGGCTTGAAGAGAGCAGCACGCTAAATGAGAAAGTTAACGATTGGACTGGTGTTATTGGGCTCAGCATTTGCCGCACAGGCGGCTTCTGAAATACAGACAGTAAGCCGGTTTCAGGTGGGCAAGGATAAATGGGCATTCAACCGTGAAGAAGTGATGCTGGTTTGCAGGCCAGGTAATGCACTGTATGTCATTAATCCCAGCACACTGATGCAATACCCTCTGAACCCGGTTGCAGAGCAGCAAGTAGCCGAAGGGAAAGAATCGGGGCAGCCCATTTCGGTCATTCAAATAGATGATCCCAAAAATCCGGGTAAAAAAATGTCACTGCAGCCATTTATCGAACGAGCAAGCCACCTGTGCGGTTAACTGGTTGATTTTTTGATGCCATAAATAAAAGAAAAGCCATAACAGAGTTGCTTCTGTTACGGCTTTTTCGCGACCAGTACCGGTCAGTTAATGTTTTTTATGCTCCAGTTTTGCCAAACACTGGAAAAGCTGACGCGGTAATCTATTCTTAAAAGGCAAGGCAAATAGCCTGCATTAATGCCAACTTTTAGCGCACGGCTCTCTCCCAAGAGCCATTTCCCTGGACCGAATATAGGAATCGTATTCGGTCTTTTTTTATCGCCTTATAAATCAAAGAGTTACAAGAGCGATCCCGAAATCCCCCGAAATTTCCCCGAATTTCTGTATTCCGGCCTTTTTCCGTTATACCACAACATTCACACAGAGGTAACCGCAACCGGTATAAATTCACAGCATCACGAAAGCTTTATTATCGCGTTCATCAAGGTAGAGGCGGGTGGTATTTTCTGATGTGTGGCCCAGGAGTTTTTGCGCAAATTCATCATTATAGGCGTCTTTATATAAGCGCCCGGAGAGACTCCTGATCTCATGAAATGTGGGCGGGTTATTGCTGAAGCGGATTGCTGACAGTTTTCTGGCTGCGACAAATTTCTTTGTCAGCCCGTCAGGATGAATACCACCTTCCGGACTGTTCTTACGTTTGCCGGCACTGATGAGATAATCTGTCCGGCTCACCAGGCGGCAGCGGTCAATCACTGTTCCTAGTCGCAGGCCAACACTTGCCAGTGACAGAGATAAGGGCAGTGCGATCCTCATTCCTGTTTTTATCTGGCATACATACAACCTTTCATCTTTGATCTGTGAGAACTTCATTGATGCAATATCTTCACGGCGCTGGCCGGTGATCAACGCCAAATCCAGTGCAAGGGGAAACCAGGCAGGCATCTGTTCTGCCGCTTCCCTGATTGCTGTGTAGGCTGTCAGTGTCAGGCGTTCCCTGGCAACTTCAATCTTTGGTGCTCTGGTCGGTTCTACCGGGTTCTGCGTGATATGGCCTTCGACAATTGCTTCACGGAACATATCAGAAAGAACGGAACGCATCGCTCCCGCCATCGTATTTTTCCCCGCAGCTATCCAGGGCTCAAGAAACCCTGCAATGTGTCGCGTGGTGACTTCTGCAAGGATCATTTCACCAAGGCCACTGCGGACAGTGGCCAGTTGGTTAGTGCGTATTTTGTGGGTATTTACCGACAAATTACGGCGCTGCAGTATCACTGAATACCGTTCAATCCACTTGTTCACGGTGTAAGAGTTAGTCCCTTTCAGTTTTTCAATCAGCGCTACAGGTGTGTAGTTTTGTTCGATAAAGTTGTTGGCTTCAATTGCCTGGGATATCGCATCACGCCGGGAAATTTGCCCCAAAGCAAATTCTTTTTTGGTAAGTGGGTTGCGCCAAAAAAAAGATTTGTCTCGTTTCCTGTATGTCAGGTTTTTAGGCAGATTAGAATCGTACTTTCTCTGACTCATTAATCAACTTCTCCAGTAATGCGCTTTTCTTCCCTGTTCTGCCGTTTGGATGCTGTTGCAGCAAAACTGCACTGGCCTTGTTTGGGTTGATATAAAAAGCGTCTTCACGAACCCGGTATGACTTTCCATGTTTTTCAGGCGCGGGGTAAATATTCCCGTTCCTTGCCCAGCGGCGTAAAGTGCAAAGGGGAGGCGGGTCTTTGTAATAGAGCTTCGCCCAGTCGGTTAAACTTAAAAACATGCTTTGATCCTTTAGCCGACCAGCAGATTAGCGCGGGTCGGGCGGTTAAACTGAGTTGCAAAACTCACACTGGCTGGCGTGGGTTCAGGCTACAAGTTTGCTGCGCTGTGCTTCGATATCACGCTGTTCGTTAATGATTGCCACAACTTCATTTAGTAGCTCGCCAGAAAGCGTGATAGCGCCGTTTTCATTCACTCCAGCCAGGGTGATTAGTTCCACCAGGCGGCGGGCTTTCTTCATGCTGATTTCCGGGGCAATAACACTGCGGGTGACTTTCTTTTTACCTGCAGCTGCGGCAGTGGCTTTGTCTTTCTCCAGCACTTCACCAGCTTTCTCTCCGAACGCCTTTACGCGATCCACGGCCACACCCGTAGAAACCTCTCCGGCTTTAACTTTTTGCTGAACGTCATGGTTTGCATTGCTGAGTGTCAGCAGGTTTTCAATAGTCGGCAGTGACTTGTTCACCAGCCTGGCAATTTCCTGTTTTGTCAGGTTGAATGCGGCAAGTTCTTTGACCACCGCCGCCTGTTCCATCGCGGTTAATGGCAGCTGGTTGTTGGACGTCATGATACGGGCAAGGCGCTCGACATCATTACCTTCAAACCGGGTGATATGGATACGTTCAATGGGTTTCCCGGCATCAAGGCAACGCAGAAAACACCGTTGCCGGCGATGGCCTTCAACAATCCACACGCCACCTTCATCGCGGGGAACCACTTCAAGAGGCGGGACTTTCCCGCCATTCAGTAAAAAGGAATACAACTCTTCATCGGCGGTGCGGGTGCGTTCATCATCATCACGTTTATTAAAACCGGGTTTAACGTGAATATCGTGAATACCGATAAACATACCGCTGTCCGTGCGGGAGATGACTTTTTCCTGAATCATTTTTTTGAATGAATTAGCCATTACGTTTTTTCGCTCGTTGTTCTTCAGCCAGTTTTTGATTACGGCGCATGCCCTGAATAATCCGGCCCGTCCAGTCCTGCCTGTCGTCCGGTTTATAGCGCCGTGGGTATATAAGAGACTCTTTTTCAAAATCCATATTGTTGAGTGGCGGTTTGCACCGCCAAACTCCTTAGCGCACTGATAAGGTTTCTTCGCCGCGAACAACTTTCGCGCCTGGAATGGCATTCAGTAATTCGGGCGGAACGTCTGCGCCTTTTTCCTGCAATGCTTCAATTGCTTTCAGGTTCTCCGAGAGAATTTTTTTAATTTTCTCTTTATCGATTTCATTAACTATCTGCGTCTGCGAATTAACAAAATCATCGGGCAGGGCGTCTTCATCAACAATTTCCAGGCTGAGACTGCCTTTCTTAACGGAAAATGTATTGGTCGCTGTTTTAAAGGATTTGCGGCCAGAAGCCCGGAGGCATTCCAGAAGATACTTTTTCAGGTTGAACGCCTGGCGATCCCAGTGTTTTGAACGTTCAGATAACCGGGCGGCTTCTTCTTTGCATTTTTTCTTATTCGCTTCAAAGTCGCGAATAACAGACATGCTGGCGTCGAACTTGTCTTCCATCATGCCCTCAATGCCTTCCAGTGTGTCGGCAATGGTCTGAGGGTCCATTTCTCCGCTTTCAGCCAGGGCCAGCACTTTGCTGATTTCGTTCGCTAAATCAATAGTGCGGTTGCTGTTGTTCATGCTGCTTCCTCCAGTTCCCTGAGGCATTCGGCTTTAACTTCTTCCAGGCGGCGAAGGCGGCCTTCAAGATATTTGGCGTATTCACTGTCGGCGGTTTCTTTTGCCGCTTTCAGGTGAACCGCGATTGTGCGGGTAACGGAAGACAGCACCAGTGACCTGCTGAGAAACGGAACGCTCTGGCACAGCTATACCGAAATCACGGATGATGCCTACTCCTACCCATATTCCGCAGTTGCCGGGGCGATTATCGACCGTGACCAGTACGCCGATACCCCAACCCGTAATTATCACCTGCGTGGGCTGATTGTGGATGTCCCTGATAATTACGACCCGTTTACCCGTACCTATAGCGGCCTGTGGACAGGAGGCTTTAAATCCGCCTGGACCAATAACCCGGCGTGGATATTTCGCTACCTTGCCAAAAGCACCCGTTTTGGCCTGGCAAAAAATACCGGCTATATCGATATTGATGACGGGGCGCTGTATGTGCTTTCCCAATACTGTGACCAGGAAGTTGATGACGGTTATGGTGGTAAAGAGCCCCGGTTAACGCTCAATGCCTATATTACTGAGCAAAAAAGCGCGAGAGACATTCTCGACAGTATCGCGGGGATGTGCCGGGGTATTGCTCTGTGGGATGGCCTGCAGTTGTCGGTAATTATCGATAACCCGTCAGACAAAGTGGCAACGATTACCAACGCCAGCGTAGCCGGTGGCGACTTTGCCTATTCATCCATTCCGCGCACTCAACGCTACAACGCCGTGGTGGTGTCATGGACAGACCCGGATAACGGCTGGGGTGAAGCTAAAGAGCTGGTTATGGATGATGAGCAGGTCAGCAAACATGGCTATGGGGATGTCGATTGAGCCATCAGGAGACGCTTATGTTACGACGACTGTTTTTAATGCGGATCAGTTTGGTATCTACACCGGCAGTAATCCCGGTGATTATGAGGCGGTGTTTTTTGCCCAAAACGGGCAGGTTTTTATTAACAATGCTTTTATCAAAGATCTGAGTGTTACCAACGAAAAAATCGGCGGGTATATCCGTTCGGATAATTATGTGGCAGGGAAAAATGGCTGGAACATCGCCAAAGATGGTTCAGCAGAATTCCAGAGCGGTACTTTTAGAGGTGCTGTATATGCTGATTCAGGAACATTTAAAGGCACTGTTCAGGCAACTGACGGCTATTTTTATGGCACGGTTAAAGCTTCAAAAGTCGAAGGCGATATTTCAGCAACCTATGCTGTGCCTGGTTTTTATACCAGTGTGACCAGTAGCGCCCACACAGGAAGACGGACGGTTTACTACACTGGCGGTCAAGAAATGGCTATGCGAATTTCCATTCCAATGGCAGCGGTGCGTCTGTATAGCGCGGCGGGGGCGTTACGTTGGCGGATTACTATTAATGGTTCGCCGTTGGTGTCGCCTATATCTGATTCGAGTGGATGGATTAACGGCGCAATTAATTCTGATTTTCCAGATACATCACTATTAAATTCATATTTCCATGGTTGGGTTTACAACTCTGGTTATGTTGATGTAGCCGCAGGCGCAAGCAATGTGCCAATAACTATCGAGTGGGCACCGGGATCAGGTCAAAGCACTGGTAGTGGTACGTTACGTATTTTAAGTTTTTCAATTATTGCCTCACCAGCAGGTAAATTTACAGGATAAATAAATATGTCTTCTGGATTAATAACACTGAACAACGGTGAAAACGTTGTGTCCGGTGAGGGCACTGCTTTTTCTCATGATCTGACTTCTGGTGATTTTATCTGTGCCCGAGCCGGTGGAATTTTATATACGCTGGCAATACTGAGCGTGGACAGCGATACAGACGTTACCCTGGTTAAAGCCCATGAAGGGCCAGACGAAACAGGTCTGGCATGGTATGCCGTGCCTCGCCGGTTGCAGAACCAGATAACCGCAGAACTGGTGGCGCAAAATACCGAAGCACTGCGCCGTGCGAACGCCAACGATGCAAACTACCAGCGGCTGCTAACGGAAAGTGGGTACATTACCATTACCATGCAGAACGGCGGGGAGTTCTACGGCCCGACATGGCCGAAGATAGTCGAGATTGTGGAGGCCGTAGATCTGGAAACGCTGGAACCCCTGGTGCAGCAGATACACGACGATGTAGCGCAAGTGAGGGCAGACACAGCCGCCGCAGAAGTAGCCTCCGCCGCCGCCAGTGAAAGCGCCACCGAGGCAAGGAAGCAGGCCACGACCGCGACAGACGCCGCCAGCAGTGCGAGTAAAGCACTTCTGAGCACGCAAGAACACGCGGCTAAAGCCGAGATAGCCGCCGCCGCTGGCACAGAAGCCGCCGCCCGCGCCAGTACCGAAGCAGACAGGGCAGAAGAGGCGGCAAACAAAGCGGAGGCAGGATTGCCCGATGCGGATGTTATATGGGAGGCGTTAGGGATTGATCCCGATAACGTTACATATATGCAGGCGGGTTACATTAACCCCACTGTCTATAATACGGGGTTCGGCGTCGGTTCCACAATGCTGGCGGCCAGGGTTAATGGCCGTGGGCCAGCCAACTATTCAGCGGTTTACCCTGGTCTGTATCTTCGGCCCGCCGCTATACTCGCGCCTTATCAGTCAGCTGGTGAAAGCCCCGCCGTCGTGCAACTTCAGACTAACGCGGCTGCCTCCGGTGTTCCAGGGTCATGGCGGCAGCTAGGATATGGTTCTCTTTCCGAGAATGCAGCCTCCCCGATAGAAGGGGAAAGCTACCCGGTAACACTTTGGATCCGAATCTTCTAATGCTAAGGAAGCAGAAATGGAAATTTTAAACGTAAAAAATCCACAATTCACAGCAGCCGGGGGCATCGACTGCGAGGTCCTGACCTCAATGGGGTGGCTTCCTTTCACGGCTGTAGAGGATGATTGCGAGTCACACGGGCGGGAGTTGTATCACGAGCTGCTTGCAGGAACGTGGGGAGATGTTGCCGAGTACATTCCCCCAGTGATAACAGCGGAGAAACTTACTGCCCAGGCAGAAGCAACAAAGCAGCGGCTGATGCTTGCGGCAGAAGGGCAAATCGCACCGCTGAGCCGCGCCGTAAAATTTGGTATGGCCACAGCAGAAGAGGTATCACAGCTGGAGGCATGGGAACGCTACACCGTACTCCTGAACCGCGTAGACTGCACCAATCCTGAATGGCCAGAACTCCCCTAAAAAATCTTTTCTTAGTTTTCAGCACACTGCTCCTGACTGACATTTTCAGTCTTGAAAAATGCCAATATCAATAATACTGGATAAATCCCCTGTTGGTAGTTGCGTGTGATAGGTAAAAGCACAAGGACATGGTCATCATGGCTTTGTGTACGTGGAACAGATTTGGGACACGCAGGCATTTTTACGGGTTTACATGCCTTTCTATAACTTAGCCATTATGGGGAGTGTGAGCGCAGTAATGACAATCTATGTTATTGTTTAATAATGTGGTTCTAGGAACTCAAGCCGGTAGATTGATTGCTACTGGTGAATCCAGGAAGAAAGTAGCCTTAATTTTTGATGTAGGGGTATCAAACGCTGTACAAAAAATTTCGAGTGACATTAGATGGAACATAAAAAATGAGCAATTTTTTTATTTTTACCTTGACATTGTGCTAGAGTAGAAGGATAGATTCTTGGATGTTAGATTGCTGGCGGGCAGTTTGATGATTATGAAAATAAAACAATATATGTTCAAAGGATTTGTATGAAGATAGTTAGCCCACTAAAGGAAAATAACTCTATTTCTAGTGTAGCTTTTGCATTAGAGGTACTGGATTCAGCAAGTACACACCAAATTGAAGCGCTTATTAAGCTTTTTAGGGAAAATCCAGAGCTTAAAAATGACTTCCCTAGGGTTAAACCGACTCCAGTTGTTTCTGTACAAATAGGTCAACAAGGTGGACCTAACCAAGTTGCCACCTTGGGCGGTGCAACTTTTGATAGGGTATTCCCTGACGGAAAACTGGAGCATCGCCTAATAGTAAGACAAGATGCAATTATTTACCACTGCAGTAACTATACTAATTGGGATAAAATATCTGTAAGAGCTTACCAAATTTTTAAGCAAATACAGACTACTCTTTCGAATGTTAAGGTTGCCAGAACTGGTCTTGAATATATTGATATCTTTAATGTTTCTGATGTAAAAGATGCAGAATGGAAAGTTGAGCTATTCAATAGAGAGAGTTCTTTCTTACCTAGGCATGTATTTGAGTGTGATTATTTATGGCACGTGCATCATGGTTTCTTTTCAACGATTCAAGATCTTCCTGGTAATTGTCTGAATAACATAAATATTGATTTAAAAAATACCAATTCAGGAAATCAACTGGTGATTCGTTCTAATCACCGATATGATTTTGAATCCCCTATTTTTATGGGGGAGTTGGATTTTTCATCACAAATACCTACGTATTTTGATAAAAAACATGGCATTACAAAAGATATAATGAAAGAAATCCTTTCTAGTGAGATGAAAAAAAATATAGGAATGGCATAATTATGAACTATTTTGATAATTCATACAGTGAAGGAGCTTTTTCTGTTTCTGATGTAACGGAGTGGGAAAGTGATTTTGTTGACGGCTTATTTGCAAGTGACTCTATAATTAAAAGCTACTCCTTAGTTTCGTATCTTGAACATTCACTCGATAGAAAAGGAGATGGTGTTAATAAATTAGAAGAAACTCATCTTGAAGTACCAAGTTTGATTCTAAGTGTTATTGATGAAAATGCTCCATTTATAACACCTGAATTTTCTGAAGAGTATTTTTTTAAAAAATGTAGCCCAGTTCTTGGCAATTTCGAATCACTGTATAAAGAGTTAAATAATTTTTCTAATTTGCATCCTGATTGGGATGGATTTGGTGGAGTATGTCCTGAACTCGATCTTGTTAATTTTGCTTGTCTGTGTTTATGTGATTTATTGAGTTTATCTATTCCATTGCCAAAAATAATGTTAAGTGGTTCTGGTTCCATTAGCTTTTACTGGAAAAATAAGAAAAAAAATAGGTATATAGAGATTCAATTTGACGAAGTTGATGAGTATTCATTTTTGATTTGTGATGGCGAAAATTATATTGGGCGAGAGGATTTATCTTATCGCATGAAAAAATTTGATGACTCTTTACTTCAATATATACGTTCCTTCTTCAGTAAGGAAAATGATAGTTATGGACTATTAACTTCAGTAGATACAAGTGAAACAGTGGTTCCATTAGGAAACGATTGCGACTCAAGTTATAGCAATTTCTCAAAGTATATTGAAGACATGGATATGGTGGCAGCTTAATGGATGTTAGTGATGAGAAGCTCAGTGAGCTAAGAGCGTTGTTTTCACCAGAGAGTGAATTATGCCATAATAAGTGCAAAGAACTATCAAAAGAGTATGATTCATCCCTTAGTTTGGAAAAGGAAACAGTTAGTGAATACTCCCCCGGAATAATAAGTAATGAAGAGTATGTATGCCGGCAGGTTTTCTCACCAATACATTATGATTCAGATACTGGTGAGATAAAATCAGCTGCATTTGATGACGTTACTAATAAAGGGCTCTCAGTTAATAGACTTTCCTGTTTGGATGAGGCTGGAATACATCAGCTAGGTATAACTAAGGCTGAGAATGACAATGTGAGAAAAGGAAATTCTGAGCGCGTTTATTTGGGGTTTGCAAAATCAAATGTCAATGAAATAAGACGTATTATAGATAAATTTGAGGATTCTGATAAAGAAAAAAGAATCTTTGCTGTTTATGATAGCTCTTTAGCAGATGTACCATCCCATGCTGACATATGTCAGATCGAGCATAATCAATGTTCTTCATCACTTGGTAAGAAAGCTACTAATATGCTACGGCGTGCTAGATTACAGGAGAAGTTTTGTGATTTTATAAAAATACAGAAAGAATAGTATAAGTTAATAACTAGGTTAATAATTTTAATAAATGCCAAAATTCAAGTATATAATAATTTTATTGTGATATATATTACTCAAGGGTTGTAAAGTTATACTTCTGTCAAATGATTTATATAAAATTACTCTCTCAGTCTTCTTCTCGCTGATGGCCTTTCTGTCTTATCAGTTAATAATTAAATAATAGCATCTGTATTCATTATTCTTTATTTTTATTGGTATGGTTTTTTTAAAAGTATTGTGATCTTAAATTTTGTTAACTATTGTTTTTAGATAATCGTATTAATACCTTTCATTTGTATGAATAAATCGAGGTTAATTATAAGAACTACATTGCAAAATCTTGTGAAAAACTTCTGCAAACCAATTTTTCCCCATAAAAATCATGAACTATACTTCGTCGTTTTGATGTGAAAAATAAGGTAAAAGAATGGATTTAATATAGTTAAATCAGTATGTTATCTATATTGCTGTTTGATACTACTGCGCTATATGCATTTTTTCGAGCTGGTGACTTTATTGTTAAAGGTAAGCAAGGTACGATCGTTGTCAATTTCCTGAAAAACCGGTTAAAAACCACACTGTAATCACCGGTCATCGTGGGGTAATCCCCCGATTTTTAATCGGGCAGATAAGTAGAATCGGATAAATGCTGAATATGCTGCATCGGCGTGAAGCCATTCAGTGCCAATAGCGGACATTGCTGACACATGGTACGCTAGTTTAAGGGGGTGAAGTTATCTATGTTACAACCAGATGACAAACCGCTCATTCATGAATTTTAATAGCGCAGGTCATACATGGATATTCGCACACGAAAGACAAATTTCTTAGAGTCGTTAGATTCAACTGAAGCGATACGCAAAGCAGTAAGTCTCGCTATAGATTGCATGATTGATAATCTTAATAATAATGAGAATATCCCCTTAGTTGTTACCAGCTATGATGATTTCTGTCGGTGCCAGGTACTAGATTATGTACAGGAATTTTGCGAAGCAGCATTCCCCGACATAGAGAAAGACTACTTTAATCCTAGCATACTTCACATTAACGGCGGGACTAGTGAAGAAGCCTGTATTAACTTAATTAAACGCTTAAGAAGTACAAAAGGCATACTATTCTGGTCAGATGCCTTATCGTGGTTCGCTAGCCTCCCCGACGGATTATTCCATGTTGTTAACATTGATCAAAAAATCGTTACTCGCGGCCTTAATAAGAAAAACTCTAAGCCGACAATAATCAATAAAGATTACAGCGTAGATACACTACTATCAGAGCTATTTTTGAATGGCGCACACATGGAGCAAACCAACGTATACAACGTTTCTGACGGAGACATGAAGTTCTATGATGAATGCCATGCTGGATTAATCAGACCAATACCCGCTCCAATAGGCGCGTCATACGATGAAGAGATCACAATTAATTCTCCAGATTGGCAAAAGCTCGCGTGTGTAGCTTTACGCCGCTATCAGTCGAAGGAATGTCATGACGGAATGCAATGGGATACAACCGATCATGGTTGGACTGATGTAATCGCGTATCCATTCGTCGAAGAAATACAATCAATGGATAATAGTGGTTATCGACAATGTTTAGTTGGGCTAGTCACAATAAACAATTCAAATGCAAATTCCCCGTACCTATCTACCGTTTGGATACATCCATTTTATCGCAGGGGAAGGTTATTAAGTAAGTTATGGCCAAAATTACAAGAGTTATATGGAAGTAACTTCGAAATTGAGCAACCTAATGAAAATATGAAAGCATTTTTGAAAAGTGTGAAACACGCAGATTACTAATTTATGAATCAGCCTGTGGAGTTAGGGTTGGTGTGAACAAGTGGGTAACAGCCTCTGACCTGCTCCCTGAGAATTCACACAGAAGGCTGTTAGCAATCCGCAGATCGCTCATAGCGGACCCAACAGTCAGCCTTGGGGAGAATGATATGGTTTTCAGTTTTTAATATTCATTGTTATAATTAACTTAAGAATCTCGGTGCTGTTGAAGCAATTTTCCCTTAGCCACCTGTAATGCTTCTTGTAACGATTCAAGACTGATTGGGGTGTTACTGTTTGAAAATTCCACTTTTAAATTATTTTTTCCTTCTTCTTGCTGTATGAGCCCAATAAATGCATCATCATAGTAAATTTCAGCAATGAGTTTTTCGTAACCGATGTCACTTACGATAACAACTTTCATTGTATTTTTATTATTCATAAGTATTAATTTCTATTTTTCATTACTGGTAAGAAAACTGTATGTTAGTGTTTAAAAAAGATGATTCACTGATAAGTTTCAGATATTTTCTATAGTGAATCAGCTAAAGCCTCATGTGTTACGGCTTGCTGAGATATAAGAGCGCTGATGTCATGCTACGCATTATCAAAATCGAGCCGGGACATAGATTCTTGGCTGGTTGGTACTAAAATAGACTTCATTGTACCACCCCTGCTATAATTTTATTGCGTTTATAATAGACAATAAAAACAGATACTTACTGCATATAAAATAAGTATCTGCATTGATTTGATAATCAACATACAGTTGAATATAAAGCAGTTAAAAAATCCGCAAAATCTTTATGTGATTCTATCACGTAGTCTGGCGCAACTCTGTCACGGATTTCGAAAACATTATCAGTAAAGTTGTAGCAAAACACAGACATGCCATCTTCGCCGATAATTATCTTATCAGTAAGATGTGGTGAGGCATAAATATCATTATCTCGATTGTCTAAATTTTGAATGTATATGTTGTCCCATGAGGGTATTCCATTTTCTGCCTGAGCAAGACTATAAATCGTTAGACCATTGTATTCCAGTCCATCCATTTCATTAAATAGCTGCGCATATTCTGGTCTAATTGACAGAAGTTTCTGAATATCGTAGAAGACTTTTTGTTTGGTCTCATCCCAATCGGCAGGGGGGAGGCTTTGCATCAAGTCTGACATAACTTTAGCAGGTACAGGATTAGTTACGTGATACTTGTCGGCAACCATAAGCTTCTTAAATTGGTTTATACACTGTTTGGTATCGTTCACATTGATCACCTATTTCCCTACTGGGTAAATGACGCCATTCGGCGAGGGCCACAAAACATCTGTACCTGAATTATACGGAAGATCTTTAGTTATGATCGCCTGTGTTTTTGTTAGTGCTGAATGATAGGGTGAATTTTGGATGAGAACGAGGTTATCAAAATCGTTGGTTCCACCATCATCAAGAGGGATCTTGTGATGAACCTGCCACCCAGCGGGAGTCTTACCACCTGCAAGCCTTTCCAGACTACCAGCATCAAACGTTGACAATGCATCAGGATGTTCGGACAGTGACTTTAGAAAATTAGGTCGGACTGAACTATTAAATTGATTACGAAGCAATGCATATTCACCACGGTCGCGTCTGAGATAATTTATCTGCTGAACATTCATGTCATCCAAAAGAACATGGGCTTGCTTGTATTTCCCAAGATAACTTGTAAGTT
>NZ_JJMI01000033.1:0-77031 GCF_000705335.1 Mangrovibacter sp. MFB070 | reverse complement strand
AGGCCTGCTCGCGTAAGACCGGTGAACCGCAGAAAGGAAGACAAGGTTATTCCGCCCGGATGGCGGAATAAGGCGAACCGAGGCATGGATGCCGAGTCGAGCCGGCCGCAGGCTGACTGCCCGGAGGTGAACGCAGTGCGCAGCACCGGTCGCCCGCGAAAACGGGGATTGCAAAGGGGGCGAGCCCCCTTTAGCCCGTTCACTGGCTGTGAAGCCACATTAACCACATCACTTCAGGTGAACGGAAACAACCACACTGCAGGTGAACGGAACTTTCACCACACTGACACAGTGAAAAGTGAACGGAACTTCCACCACACAGTCATCAGTGCAAAGCGAACAGAACTTTCACATCAGTTCAGATGAACTGAACAATCACCCATCACTTCTTAACCGTATCCGGAAACTCCATCTCCCCATACTTCACAAACCGCGTCCCCTTCACCAACTTGTAACCAAACCAAATCACCAGGAACAACGGAATGCCAATATAGGTTGCCGCCACACTCATCCAGTCAATTTTATCTTCCAGGAAAGCCTGGTAGTTCTGGCCGAGCGTAATAATCAGGCACAGCACAAACGCAAAGATGGGCCCTAACGGGAAGAAACCAGAGCGGTATGGCAAATCACTCAGGCTATGGCCCTGATGCACATAACCACGGCGGAACCGGTAGTGGCTGATGGCAATCCCCAGCCAGGCGATAAAGCCCGTCATCCCGGAGGTATTCAGCAGCCAGAGATACACAGTCTGGTTACCAAACTTGGATGTGAGGAAACACAACCCGGCAACCACAGTCGTTGCCACCAGTGCATAGCGAGGAACACCACCTTTAGACAGGCGCGCAAAAATGCGTGGTGCTTTACCGTCACAGGCCAGGGTGTAAAGCATACGTGTGGAAGCGTACATCCCGGAATTCCCGGCAGACAGCACGGCTGTCAGAATCACCGCGTTCATTACCGCCGCAGCAGACAACAAACCAGCATGCTGGAAGACCAGAGTAAACGGACTCACGCTGATGTCGGTTACATCGTTACGCAGCAGGCTCGGGTCGGTATAAGGAATAATCAGGCTGATAATCAGAATAGCCAGAATATAGAACAACAGAATACGCCAGAACACCTGACGCACTGCGCGCGGGATATTCTTCGCCGGGTCTTCAGATTCACCAGCAGCAATGCCAATAAGCTCAGTACCCTGGAAGGAGAAGCCCACAATCATGGCCACGCCAATCATTGCCGAGAAACCACCAGCAAAAGGCGCATCGCCAACAGACCAGTTAGCCCAGCCCACCGGGGCGGAGCCTTTAAAAATACCGATAATCATCAAAACACCGACAACGATAAACACAATTACCGTTGCGACTTTAATTAACGAGAACCAGTATTCAGCTTCACCAAAACCTTTTACCGAAATGAAGTTAAGCAGGAACATAATGCCAAGGAACAGTGCGCTCCAGATCCAGCCTGGCGTCCCTGGGAACCAGTAGTTCATAACTAACTGAGAAGCCACCAGGTCAACGGCGATAGTCACCGCCCAGTTGTACCAATAGTTCCACCCCAGGGCAAAACCAAAGCCTTCTTCAACGTAGTTTTGGCCGTAGGTGGCAAACGAACCGGAAACGGGCATGTAGGCGGCCAGTTCCCCAAGGCTGGTCATCAGGAAGTAGACCATCAAACCAATCAGTGCGTAGGAAAGTAATGCTCCACCCGGGCCTGCCTGGGAAATTGTTGCACCAGAAGCAACAAATAACCCGGTACCAATCGAACCGCCAATCGCGATCATTGTCAGGTGGCGCGCCTTTAATTCGCGTCGTAGTTCAGGCGCTTGTGTTGTGTTTACTTCGGAAACCATAAAAAAATGTTGCCTGTCTAAAAAATGAGGCGCGATTGTAGCAGACCAACAAGGCAGGAAGCGGGACAAAATAGCGGTTATAAGAGACCTTCATAATCCATGCCGGATTATTAGCAAAGGCGAAGGTACAAAGGTCTCTGGTGTGACTAATATGTAAACAGGCAGTATAAAATTAGTTCAATCCACGTACTGAAGCGATAAACTGCTGTAACTCTGGTGTTTCAGGCTGAGCGAAAAATGTCTTACTGTCGCCCTGCTCCCACACCTTACCCTGGTGCATAAACACCACCCGATCGCCCACTTCACGTGCGAAGTTCATTTCATGAGTGACCAGAATCAGCGTCATTCCTTCGGCCGCCAGTTGTTCCAGCACTTTAAGCACCTCACCAACCAGTTCCGGGTCAAGTGCGGAGGTAATTTCATCACACAGTAATACTTTCGGGTTCATTGCCAGTGCCCGGGCAATTGCCACACGCTGTTGCTGCCCACCAGACAAATTAGCAGGCAGGTAATCAATGCGTTCACCCAGCCCCACTTTATTGAGCATTTCGATGCCCAGCTCACGGCATTCTGCAGCAGATTTTTTCAGCACCCGGCGCGGAGCCAGCATCACATTTTCCAGCGCTGTCATATGGGGGAACAGATTAAAACTCTGAAACACCATCCCTACAGAGCGGCTAATTTCTCGCGCCTGGGATTCACGGTCCGTGATGGTCATTCCACCCAGCTTGATGCTGCCATCCTGGTAGCCTTCCAGCCCGTTCATACAACGCAGCAAAGTACTTTTCCCTGAGCCACTGCGGCCAATGATGGAAACAACCTCGCCCATTTCAATGTCCAGGCTAACGCCTTTGAGCACGTGGTTATCGCCATAGTATTTCTGAACATCATTAATGGTGATGAGCGGCATGGAATTTTTTCTCCAGATAACGGCTATAACGCGACAACGGATAACACAGCAGGAAATACCCCAGTGCCACCAACCCGAACACTTTAAAAGGCGCGAATGTCGCATTATTAAGAATGGTGCCGGCTTTCGTCAGTTCAACGAAGCCAATAATTGAAGCCAGTGCAGTACCTTTAATGACCTGTACCGAGAACCCAACAGTGGGCGCAATGGCGATACGTACAGCCTGGGGAGTTACCACCCGCCACAATGTTTGGCCGAAACTGAGCCCCAGGCAGCGGCTTGCTTCCCACTGCCCTTTGGGTAAAGAGCGAATACTCCCGTACCAAATATCCAGCAAATAGGCGCTGGTAAACAGTGTTAATGCCAGCGTAGCTGCTGTCCAGGCACTGACATCAATGCCAAACAACCCCAGCCCAAAGAAGGCCAGAAACAACTGCATCAACAATGGAGTGCCCTGAAACAACGCAACATAGCCGGTTACCAGGCGCTTCGGCCACACCCAGCGGCCCATACGCACCAGTAACAAAGGCAATGTCACCAGTGTGCCGCATACAAAAGCTATCAATGAAAGCATGATGGTCCAGCGCGCTGCCAGCAGCAGGTTGCGGACAATATCCCAGTCAGTGAAATTCGTCACAGGCCGTCACTCCCCAACCATTTGCGCCCGGCAACCAACAATACCTGGCGCATTGCCAGCGACAACAGCAGGTAGAGGATCGTGGTTACAACATAAACTTCAAAACTTAAAAATGTGCGTGACTGAATCAGGTTGGCCTGGAAAGTCAGCTCTTCATAAGACACTTGCGATACCACTGAGGAACCGAGCATCACAATGACACACTGGCTGACCAGAGCCGGGAAAACACGCTTGAGCGACGGTGGTAAAATCACCCGTAAGAATGTTTGCCCACGGCTCAGCCCCAATACACGCGCGGCTTCCCACTGCCCTTTCGGGGTAACCTGAATACCTGCACGGATAATTTCCGTACTGTAGGCACCAAGGTTAACTATCATGGCTATCAACGCCGCCTGCCCGGCATTCAGGCGTAACCCCAAACTCGGCAAACCAAATACAATGAAAAATAGCTGCACTACAAAGGGCGTGTTACGGATCAACTCCACATATCCGCCCCAAATATGGCTCAGAACACCTGATTTTCCACTGCGCAGCGCTGCGCCGGTTACCCCGACAGCAATCCCGCCTAATGTTGCCCAAAAAGTCAGTACTATGGTGGTCCACAGGCCAGCCAGTAAAGCTGGCCAGAATGGCAACAGGGCGGCAAAATCGAGCTGCGTTGTCATTCGTTAACTCCTCAGGCACCCAGGTTCGCCGGCAACGGCGCTTTCATCCATTTTTCTGACAATTTGTTCAGCGTGCCGTCCTTGCGGGCCTGGTCAATCAGGCTGTTAACTTTGTCTTTCAGTGCAGGCTCTTCTTTTTTCATGCCGATATAGCAAGGAGAGTCTTTCAGCATAAACTTCGCCACTGGCGCATGGCCCGGGTCTTTGCGGGCGATAGCGGCCACCACAACGTTACCGGTTGCCAGATACTGAACCTGGCCGGATAACCACGCTGAAATGGTGGTGTTGTTATCTTCGTAGCGTTTCACCTGTGCGTCTTTCGGCGCAACGTCACTGAGCACCATATCTTCAACAGCACCACGGGTTACACCCACACTTTTACCGCTCAGCGCGGCAGCATCCGGCAGAGTGGTGTCTTTCGGACCAAACACGCCAAGGAAGAAAGGCGCATAAGCCTTGCTGAAGTCGATCACTTTTTCACGTTCTGCATTTTTACCCAGGCTGGAAATCACTAAATCCACTTTATCGGTTTGCAGATAAGGTACGCGGTTGGCACTGCTTACTGGCACCAGTTTCAGCTTCAGTTTCATTTCTTTAGCCAGATACTGCGCCATATCGATATCGTAACCTTCCGGTTGCAGATCAGTACCGACTGAACCAAAAGGAGGAAAATCCTGGGGAATTGCAACACGTAACACGCCGCGTTTTTCGATGTCCTGTAATTGATCAGCCATTGCCTGACCTGCCTGCACCACTAACAGTACCGCCCCTGCGAGGGACAACAGCCATTTTTTCCGCAACATCACTCACCTCATTCAAAGGATATGAAACAAAAGATTCTTGGTGTTGTGATTTGCAACTAATGTGCCAACGCAACGCAAATTAAAAAAGGCCGCGTTTATGCGGCCTGTACTACTGTAAACAGGGGATTCCGGAACTTAGCAAAGTTGCACTGCATCACAATCACTCACCACAACAGAGCCAAAGCACCATTTTAGTGCAATTATTTTTCGCAATATGCCAAAAAGCGGCTTAGTGCACTGGATAAGTGCTTTTGCCGGTGATGGATACGCCACAGAGTTCTGATAAGAGGAGGTAAAGGGACCGCGACCCGCGCCAGAGTGCGGTTTTCCAGTTGTTCTGCAATCACCCGCCGGGACAGGCAGCTAATCCCCAGCCCGTGGCGTACCGCGTGTTTAATCGCTTCTGAATTCCCCAGTTCCATTTCGAGGTTGAACTGAGGTAAGTGAGCCAGCAGTAAATAATCCACGATCTCCCGGGTGCCAGAACCTTTTTCCCGCAGGATCCACGGTGCTGCAGCCAGCATCTCCAGGGTTACCGGCCCCTGGCATAACAGGGACTGAGGCGCAGCGAAAACAACCAGTTCGTCTTCAATCCAGGGTTCAGCCACAATATCCGGGCTGTGGCAGGGCCCTTCAATCAGGCCAATATCCACACGGAAATCAGCAATAGCGTTAATGACGTCCTGGCTGTTACCCACACTCATTTCTAATGGCAGGTTTGGGTGATCCTTGCGGTAACGGGCAATGACCTGAGGCAAAATATAATTACCAATGGTGCTACTGGCAAAAACACGAATGGCGCCTTTATCTTCCTGAAACAATTGTTCCACATCACGGGCCTGGTCCAGCAATGACACTACGCGCGGGAACAACAGGCGTCCATGTTCGTTAACAACCAGGCGTTTACCAACACGGTCGAACAGTTTTACCCCCAACTGCCCCTCCAGGTCAGTCAACGCGGCACTGACGGCCGATTGCGATAACGCCAGCATTTGTGAAGCCTGTGTTGTGGAACCACTTTTCAATACTTCCGCAAACACTTCCAGTTGCCGCAATGTGATATGCATGTTGTGTCTCGCCCGCCGTGATCTACCAGTTATTTCGATTGGTTATAAATATATAATCAATTTTATTTTTAAGCCAGCCGCCCGTAGGATCTCCCCATTGAAACGAAGGGGGTGACATGAGCACACTAACTATCAGCCAGCGTAAAAAGCACGGCTTAACGCACTTCATTCCCGGCCTGTTACTGACCGGGGTTATTACAGGATTTGCTCTGTGGGCAGGCAGTTTCCCGAGGATTTCTGGTGCCGGCCTGAGTGCACTCACGCTGGCTATTCTGGTAGGTATGGTCATTGGCAACACACTCTACCCTTCTCTTAGCAGGCCCTGCGACGGTGGCGTGCTGTTTGCCAAACAACACCTGCTGCGGCTGGGAATAATTTTGTATGGTTTCCGCCTGACATTTACCCAAATAGCCGATGTCGGCGCCAGCGGTATCATTATTGATATTCTGACTCTGAGCAGTACTTTCTTTATTGCCTGCTGGCTTGGCCAGCGTGTCTTTGGCCTGGATAAACATACTTCCTGGTTAATCGGCGCAGGGAGCAGTATTTGTGGCGCAGCCGCTGTGTTAGCCACCGAGCCGGTCGTCAAAGCCGAAGCAAGCAAAGTCACCGTGGCTGTGGCAACTGTGGTTATCTTTGGTACCCTGGCGATTTTTATCTACCCGATGCTCTACCCGTTATTGCAGCACGTGTTCAACGAAAGCACCTTTGGGATCTATATTGGCTCTACCGTGCATGAAGTTGCCCAGGTTGTTGCCGCGGGCCATGGCGTCAGCCCGGTAACTGAAAATGCGGCGGTGATTACCAAAATGATCCGTGTAATGCTGCTGGCCCCGTTCCTGTTACTGCTGGCGTCCCGGGTTAAGCAACTGGCCCCGTCTGGTGAAGCCCATGGCAAAATCACCATCCCGTGGTTCGCGATTATTTTTATCCTGGTGGCAATGTTCAATAGCTTCCACTTGCTGCCAGTCGTTGTCGTCAAATCACTGGTAACACTCGATACCATCCTGTTAGCCATGGCAATGGCGGCGCTGGGGCTGACAACACATGTCAGCGCACTGAAAAAAGCGGGTGTCCGCCCACTGTTAATGGCGCTGGTATTATTTGGCTGGCTGATTGTCGGTGGTGGCCTGATTAACGTAGCCGTTCACCACCTGCTCTGAGACAAGACCTGCAATCTCTGGGTTAACCCGCTATGATAGAACGCTTGTTAATAGTGGGTTAACCAGGAAAGTAACAATGAAATATGTGGGAGCGCATGTCAGCGCGTCAGGTGGTGTGGAAAATGCGGTTGTCAGAGCCAGTGAACTCGATGCCACCGCGTTTGCCTTGTTTACCAAAAACCAGCGCCAGTGGCGTGCCGCACCATTAAGCACTGAATCCATCGATAACTTCAAAGCGGCCTGTGAAAAATACCACTTTACGCCGGGGCAAATATTACCTCACGACAGCTACCTGATTAACCTGGGTCACCCGGTTGAGGAAGCACTGGAAAAATCCCGCAACGCCTTTGTTGATGAGCTGCAACGCTGTGAACAACTGGGTCTGACATTACTTAACTTCCACCCCGGTAGCCACCTGCTGCAAATTCCTGAAGATGGCTGCCTTGCGCGTATTGCCGAATCAATCAATCTGGCACTGGACGTCACTACAGGCGTTACCGCAGTCATAGAAAATACTGCAGGCCAGGGTAGTAACCTCGGTTTTCGTTTCGAACACCTGGCCGCCATTATTGATGGCGTGGAAGATAAATCACGCGTGGGGGTCTGTATTGATACCTGCCATGCTTTCGCCGCGGGCTATGACCTGCGTAGTGAAGAAGCCTGCCAAAAAACCTTTGAAGACTTTGAGCGCATCGTTGGCTTCCAGTATTTACGCGGTATGCACCTGAATGATGCGAAAAGTGAGTTTGGCAGCCGGGTGGACCGCCACCACAGCCTGGGTGAAGGCAACATTGGGCATACTGCTTTTAGCTGGATTATGCGTGACCTACGTTTCGATAATATCCCGCTCATTCTTGAAACCGTGAACCCGGATATCTGGGCAGAAGAAATCGCCTGGCTTAAAGCACAACAATACCCGGCGGATGCCGCTTAAATAGTGCAATCCCTTGCCCGGAATTATGCGGCAGGGGAATCCCTCCGGTCTTTTGCTCTCACCCGTAGTCTGTTTTATCAATCTGTGCGCCGCAAACATTTAGACCAACAAAAACCCAACAACCAACCAGCTAATTTCTCACAAATAATCAACAAAGTGATACACTTTCACATACTGACCGGGAGTGAAGACATCACTGCTTACACCCTTGCCAGCCCGGCTTCATTGCCGACCTCATTCACATTATTCAGTTCACGATGGATTCAGCAGGCAGTTAACCGGCACAACGCAGGTTGCCTGTTGACTGGTGTTATTTTTCAGGAGAATTAGTGTTATGGCTAAACATCCCGCTCCCCCAGGCAAGGGGCTGAGCATTTGGTCTGTCATCTTTGGCCTGGCCGTACTGGCCGTTGGCCTGTTTTTCGCCATTGGCGGCGGAAAACTGGTCTCTTTGGGTGGCAGTACATATTTTTTAATTGCTGGCGTGGTGATGCTGCTGGCCGGTATTCAGTTTATCCGGCGCAAATCCTCCGCCGTTGTACTCTTCGCGCTGGTTTTTATTGGCACACTGATTTGGGCATTGTTGGACGCAGGCTGGCATTTCTGGCCACTGGTGTCACGCCTGATGGTGCCTGCAGGCCTGATGCTGTTTGCCCTGCTAACCTGGCCGGCATTGCGTAAAAGTGAAGGGAAAAAACCTTTGACCATGCCGTCATTGTTCGTATCGGCAGTGATTGCCGTTGGCATGGTAGTGACCTTTGTACAAATGTTCCAGCCGCACCCTACCGTGCCATTTGCCGGTAATGAGTTACCACTGGTACCGGTAAAACCGGGCGAGCAACAAAAAAACTGGGATAACTATGGTAATACGCCAGAAGGTACCCGGTTTGTCGCACTCGACCAAATTAACCGCGATAATGTCAAAAATTTGCACGTAGCCTGGACATTCCACACAGGTGATATTCCGCAAAGCCCAACTGGCAACGGCGCGGAAGACCAGGAAACCCCGTTACAGGTTGGTAATACGCTCTACCTCTGTACACCGCATAATAATGTCATTGCAGTAGAAGCCGACAGCGGCAAACAAATCTGGAAGCGTGAAATTAACGCCCAGGCTCAAGTCTGGAACCGTTGCCGTGGCCTTGCTTACTTCGATGCAACCAAACCACTGATTCAACCGACTCAGCCAGATTCCACCCCAGTTCCGGCCCCGGTCCTGGCTGCAGGTGACAGTTGCCAGCGCCGTATTCTGATGAATACCATCGACGCGCGCCTGATTGCCATCAATGCCGATAACGGCGAATTCTGTAGCGACTTTGGCGACAACGGTATTGTCGACCTGAAAGCAGGCCTGGGCGCAGCTCCGGATCCTCAGTACCAGCTTACATCAGCACCAACGCTGGCTGGCACCACCGTCGTGGTTGGTGGCCGTGTGGCAGATAACGTGCAAACTGATATGCCTGGTGGCGTATTGCGGGGTTTTGATGTTATTACCGGTAAAATGCGCTGGGCGTTTGACCCAGGTAATGTCTCACCTAACACGGTGCTGATGCCAGGAAAAGACTACACCCGCAGCACACCGAACTCATGGGCGCCAATGTCCTATGACCCGGCGATGAACACCGTATTTATCCCCATGGGCAGCTCTTCTGTAGACCTGTGGGGGGCAAACCGTAACGCGCTGGACCACAAATATGGCGCCTCTGTGCTGGCGCTGGATGCCACAACAGGGAAAGAGAAGTGGGTCTGGCAGACAGTGCACAACGACTTGTGGGATTTCGACCTGCCAATGCAACCAAGCCTGGTCGATTTCCCCATGAAAGACGGCACAACCAAACCCGCAGTGGTCATTGGGGCGAAAACCGGCATGATTTGGGTGCTCGACCGCCAGACCGGCAAGCCACTAACTAAAGTGGAAGAGCTGCCAATGCCGCAAGGGAACATTCCTGACGAGCAATACACCCGTACTCAACCGCATTCAACCGAAATGCCTAATATTGGCAACCAGCTACTGAAAGAATCGGATATGTGGGGCGCCACACCATTTGACCAGTTGATGTGCCGTATCAGCTTTAAATCCATGCGCTACGACGGCCTGTTTACTGTGCCAGGGACTGATGTATCTCTGAGTTTCCCAGGTTCACTGGGTGGGATGAACTGGGGCAGTATCTCGTTTGACCCAAATAACCAGTACATGTTTGTTAATGACATGCGCCTGGGCTTATGGGTGCAGATGATCCCGCAGGATAACAGCAAAGCCGCAGCCAGCAAGGGCGGTGAGGCGATAAATACGGGTATGGGCGCCGTTCCGCTTAAAGGAACGCCTTATGGTGTAAACAAAAACCGCTTTATGTCACCACTGGGGATCCCTTGCCAGGCGCCGCCGTTTGGCACACTGTCTGCCATCGATATGAAGACACGTAAAATCGTCTGGCAGGTGCCGGTAGGTACCGTGCAGGATACCGGGCCTTTTGGGATTAAGATGCGTGCCCAGATGCCAGTTGGTATGCCAACCCTTGGTGGTACGCTGGCAACCCAGGGTGGCCTGGTATTTATTGCCGGGACCCAGGATTACTACCTGAGAGCCTTTGACAGCGCCAGTGGTAAAGAAGTATGGAAAGCCCGCCTGCCAGTAGGCAGCCAGGGCGGCCCGATTAGCTATGTATCACCGAAAACGGGCAAGCAGTACATTCTGATTTCGGCAGGTGGCGCACGCCAGTCACCGGACCGCGGTGACTATGTGATTGCTTACTCGCTGCCTTAACTTACCCCCGAAAACCGGCTCAGGCCGGTGGTATTCGTGCCCTGTGTGATGGCAATTCAGGGCACGAATAAAATGCCAAAGCAGATTTGAGAGTCCACTCCATACATGCAAAACGGCAGTCCATTGCATGTGGTCTGTTCAAACAAAAAGCCCCGGCAACAGATGTTGCCGGGGCTTTTATTCTTTATACAAACTGACCGAATTACCCTGGTGTGGCGCCGGTCATATTGTACTAGCTGTTATCAGGCAGCTTTTTTTACCAGCTCATTTTCAGGGCGTTTGATAGCAGCATAAACCAGGCCAGTCAGCAGCGTACCGGCGACAATTGCCATCAGGTAGCCCAGTACCGGTGTAATTGCACCTGGAATCAGCAGTACGAACAAACCACCATGCGGAGCCATCAGTTGTGCACCAATCGCCATGGAGATAGCGCCAGTCAGCGCACCACCTGCGATACAGCAAGGGATGACACGGATGGGGTCACGAGCTGCAAACGGGATAGCACCTTCACTGATAAAGCACAGGCCAAGTACCAGCGCAGCTTTACCACCTTCCTGCTGCGCTTTATCGAACTTATTGCGCGCAACCAGAGTAGCCAGGCCCATCGCCAGCGGTGGAACCATGCCCGCAGCCATAATTGCCGCCATTGGGCCATAGGTTTGGGTACTGAGCAGACCCACACCGAATGCATAAGCCGCTTTGTTAACCGGCCCACCCATATCGGTACACATCATGCCGCCCAAAATGGCGCCCAACAGAATTGCGTTGGCGGTGCCCATGGTTTTCAGCCAGTGAGTCAAACCATCCAGCAGATGAGCGACCGGAGTACCGATGATGTAAATCATCGCCAGGCCAACAATCAGGCTGGAAAACAGCGGAATGATCAGAATTGGCTTCAGGGCTTCCATGCTCGGTGGCAGTTTCACTTTCGTGCTGATTGCTTTTGCCACATAACCTGCCAGGAAGCCTGCGATGATCCCGCCAATAAAGCCAGAACCACCACTGACAGCCAGCATACCGCCGATAAGACCAGGAGTCAGACCCGGGCGGTCAGCAATAGAGAACGCGATGTACCCGGCCAGTACCGGCACCATCAACGCGAAGGCCGAACCACCACCAATTTTCATCAGTGCCGCGGCTAAAGTGCCTTCTTCTTTAAATGCCTGGATACCAAACACAAAGGACAGAGCGATGAGCAACCCACCAGCCACCACCATCGGCAGCATGTAAGATACACCAGTCAGCAGGTGGCGGTATGGCCCACCAGACTCTTTCTTCGACCCGGTATCTGCTGCAGCCTGAGAACCAGAAGGCTGGTAAGGCTTAGCTTCATTAACCGCTTTATCCAGTTCTGATGCTGTTTTCTTCAACGCAAGCCCGGTGGATGTCCGGTACATCGGTTTGCCAGCGAACTTCGCCAGGTCCACTTCGATATCGGCAGCGACAATCACCAGGTCAGCCTGAGCCACTTCTTCTGGTGTAATAGCATTACCGGCGCCAACGGAGCCACGGGTTTCAACTTTAACCCACCAGCCACGTTTTTTCGCTTCAGTTTCAATGGCTTCAGCCGCCATAAAAGTGTGTGCCACGCCAGTTGGGCAGGCAGTTACCGCCACAACGCGCTTAACACCACCGGCTGCCGGTGCTGCCACAGCCACTGCTGGCGCTGTGTAAACCACGGCTTTTTCCTTTGCTTCGCTCAGGAATAACTCAGGATGCTGTACTGCACGGTCAATGTTGCCTAAAAAGACTTTCTTGCCGTTCAGCGCTGTGTCGGGCTTAACCTCGGTACCAACTACAACAGCCATTTCCGCATCATTGGGATTATCAATAATCTCCAAATTTGCTTTCTTAGCTGCGGCAGCCACCAGGGTCTTCGCAAGGTAGCAACGGGCCTGGCCTAAGCCTGGGTCGATAATCAGCAGCGTTTTCATTATGTGCCTCTCCTGCTGTTAATTTACGGGTTTAAGGTCGACTCGCGCCATCATCGCGGCCAACTGGGTACGATCGGTAATACCCACATTACTCTGTCTTACAGCCAGTGCAGCCACCGCTGTCGCCAGGCGTAATGTGTGTTCACTGGACTCACGCATCAGCAGGCCATAAATCAACCCACCAACCATTGAATCCCCCGCGCCAACTGTGCTGACAACTTCACAGGCAGGCGGTTTGGCGATCCATTCGCCAGATGCATTGACCCACAAAGCGCCTTCAGCGCCCAGAGAAATCACCACATGAGCGATACCCTGTTCACGCAACGCATGTGCAGCTTCAATCACATCCTGAAGGGTGGGTAACGAACGACCCGCCCAAATTTCCAGCTCACGGCGGTTAGGTTTAACCAACCAGGGAGCCGCTTTCAGCCCGGCATTTAATGCTTCGCGGCTACTGTCGAAAATAATGCACGGGCATTCACTGCGCAGGCGGGTCATCCAGTCCGTAAAGGCTTCCGGGCTGACACCTGCTGGCAGGCTGCCACTGACACACACCATATCGAACTGGCCAAGCCAGCTCAGAGAGTCGCTGACAAAGCGTTCCCAGTCTGCCGGCGTCACGTCAAAGCCGGAAAAGTTTAAGTCGGTAACTTCGCCGTCTTTTTCTGTCAGCTTCACGTTAATGCGTGTACGGCCATTTACTACCTGAAAACGGTTAGCAATACCGAGCTCACTGAATAACTGTTGAAATCCATCCTGGTTTTCTTTGCCGAGGAATCCCCCGACAGTCACGTCGATCCCGAGGTCTTTGAGCACTTTCGCGACGTTGATGCCTTTACCCGCAGCGTGCAAACCAGTCGTACGCACGAGGTTAACTTCGCCGCGCTCGATATCTGCGCAGTAACCTACCAGGTCATAAGCCGGGTTGAGAGTAATAGTGGCGACACGTCTGCTCATGCTGCGCCCTCCCCAAGACCTGCGGCAATGGCTTCACCAATAGCTGCCAGTGCCTGTTCTGCGTCATCACCCTGAGCGGTGAAACGCAGGCGATGCCCTTGTTTAACGCCCAACGCAACCACTTTCATCAGGCTACGGCCATTGGCAGGTTTTCCGGAACCATCAAGGTTGGTGACGGTAATATCACTGGTAAATTGTTTGATGGTGTTTACCAGCACGGTTCCCGGACGGGCATGCAGTCCATGCTCGTTACGGACCACAAACTCAGCATTGAGTACATCTTCTGGTAATGGCGCATCGCTGGTCAGCACGGCCAGCAAGGTTGGCGCATCGGCTTTAACCAGGCGGTCTGCTTTCTGGCTGATAAGCAGGTCGCTCAGGCGGTTCAGCACTTGCAATGACTGGTCATCGGCAACAGCGACTGTCAGCAATAAACCAACAGGCTGGCCATTTTCTTCAATGCTCTGCGCCGGGCGCGCTACAGCAACTGCGCTTGCAAGGTTGCCATCTGTGCTGTCGTTCAGCCAAATGCCCTGCCCTAAATAGAGTGGTTTGCCCGCAACAGCCTGAGCAACAAAGCTGGCATCTGCGGCACCAGCGGCTTTCAGGCGGCCTGCATTCAAAGCCTGCAGAGTCACCAGATCGGGTGCATTCACATCCAGCGACAGAGTGTCGTTATCCAGTTTCAAGTCTGCGGCCTGGGTTTCACCCATCAAAATCGCCCGCAACGCTTCGGCGGTTTTGGCATTCTTGAGCTGTTCAGCAACGCTGTCGTCGCTCAGCACATGAGTCAGTTGGCGTAGCAGGCCGAGGTGTTCATCGGAACTGGCAGCAATACCAATTGCCACATACGCAACCTGGTCCTCTCCCCAACGAATCCCTTCCGGAAACTGAAAAACCTGAACACCGGTTTTCAGTACCTGATCACGGGTATCCGTTGTCCCGTGAGGAATAGCGATACCGTTGCCTAAGAACGTGGACGTTTGTTGTTCACGCGCCAGCATACCGTTGAGGTAGCCATCAGCAACATTACCAGCCTGAACCAGTGCTCCAGCCACAAGGCGAATTGCCTCTTCTTTATTTGTGGCTGCCGCACCGGGGTGAATATCGTGGACAGATAGTTGAAACATGAATAATTTCTCCCGCCGAAAGTGAATCGTTTCAGCTATAACTAAAAGAATCGCGCTGCAGGATTTGAATTAAGTCCAAAGTTCAGCGCTGAAACGTTTCAAGGAGTCTGATACTACTGAACGCCTTAAGCAAGTTTTCGGCAAAATCTGATGATTAAAATTAGAGGTTCCGCACATTTCAGCAATTAACATCAGGAAGTTGCTGAACACATCACAATTTTTCCTCAATCGTTCAGCTCAGGCTTCAGCAATGGCTCTCCAGGAACGCCAGTTACTGTTTTTTCCCCGGCGTAACATGCTGGTTTTATGTTATTTGTGGCATTGGCTGTGCCGTGGCTGTCTATTTTTGCAAAAGGCGCGTAAACTCCGCGGGTTTCTTCTCTTCCACCACCAGTGATACCCATGTACAACCAACCCGCAACCACACCGCGTCGCACGTTTGATTTCACTAACAGCGCGTTTTTGATTGTCGCGTTCCTCACGGGCATTGCCGGTGCGCTGCAAACGCCCACCCTGAGCCTGTTTTTAACCAACGAAGTGCACGCCCGCCCGGCGATGGTGGGGTTCTTTTTCACTGGCAGCGCGGTCATTGGTATTCTGGTAAGCCAGTTTCTGGCTGGCCGTTCAGACAGGCGTGGTGACAGGAAGAATTTGATTATTTTCTGTTGTGCGCTGGGGGTACTGGCGTGCCTGTTATTTGCCTGGAACCGGAATTATTTTATTCTGCTGTTTGTGGGGGTATTTCTGAGCAGCTTCGGCTCAACGGCCAACCCGCAAATGTTCGCCCTCGCTCGCGAGCATGCAGATAAAACAGGCCGGGAAGCCGTGATGTTCAGTTCAGTACTGCGTGCTCAGGTTTCACTGGCCTGGGTAATTGGCCCCCCTATCGCTTACGCTTTGTCTGTTGGGCTCGGGTTTGATGTCATGTACCTGTGTGCCGCCGTGGCCTTTGTGGTGTGCGGGCTGATGGTATGGGGCTTTTTACCCTCAATGCAAAAGCAGGCTCCTCACCATGCTGCCAGTGCTCCGCTGCAGGCACCGCGGCGTAACCGGCGAGACACCCTGCTGTTGTTTATTGCCTGCACGTTAATGTGGGGCACAAACAGCCTGTATATCATCAATATGCCGCTGTTTATTGTAGACGAGTTACATCTGCCGGAGAAGCTGGCCGGGTTTATGATGGGTACTGCGGCAGCGCTGGAAATCCCCACTATGTTGATTGCCGGTTACTATGCCAGGCGCCTGGGCAAGCGGTTTTTAATGCGTATTGCTGCTGTTGCCGGGCTGGCGTTTTATGCCAGTACGCTGGTAGTCACGCATCCCTGGGCCTTACTGGCGCTTCAGTTACTCAATGCTATTTATATTGGGATCCTCGCGGGTATAGGCATGATCTACTTTCAGGATCTGATGCCCGGCCAGGCAGGAGCCGCCACTACGCTGTACACCAATACTACACGCGTCGGCTGGATAATTTCAGGCTCTTTTGCGGGGATAATTGCTGAGATTTGGAGCTACCACGCGGGTTTCTGGCTGGCACTGGCAATGTGTATTGCCACCTGTTTTTGCCTCGCGCGAATCAAAGATGTTTAGCCGGTCTGTAAAGCTGAGTGCGCTTTACAGTACCGGCCTGTACCACATTGATTAACCGCCAGTGTGCTTTTTACTGCGGTTCCAGCTGGCAATATTTTTCAGGGGTTGCTTAATATACGGGCTCATTTCGATAAGCCTGAATAACAGGTTGTTCACCAGTGTACCGGTCTTATCCATGGGCCGGTCTACGTCCAGGAACAACACTGCCCGCAACTCGTCGGTATCATTACGCACTTCATGCTCATATGAGTCGTCAAAGATGATGACTTTCCCCTCTTCCCAATGAAGTTTCTGGTTATCTACCCGGATCCACAGATTATCTTTGTCCTTTGGCACAATCAGCCCCAGGTGGACACGGACTACTGCCCGGGTTGGGCCTTTATGAGGAACAATGTGGTAGTGCGGTTTTAAAATTGAAAACATTGCCGTGCGCATTTGCGGAATGGCGCGAATAGCCTCGGCTGTACGCGGGCACAGCGCACAATTGTCGTCAATGCGCTTGCCATAGACATACAGGCCAAATGTCTTCCAGTTATCGCCTTTAGAAATGCGCTTCTGGTCGGGCGATATTTGGTGAAATGACGGAATATCGTCAGGTGACTTCAGCAACTGTTCCAGCTCGGAGCGGATGTCAGGCCAGGCAGCTTCCAGTTTATCCACCCAGTCAAATTCACTGTTGTTGATTTGCGGTGTGGTGGGCACCAGCGAGTGGCGTGACTGAAAACATCCATTCCAGCGTAGAAAGCGCTTACCGGCTTTCAGCAACATGCGGCGCCAGAAAGGATAATGCGATGATGAAGACGCAGGCATAAAACTCTCCATTTATTCCATAAAATAACGGTGCCCAGGCCGGTTTATTACCCGGCTTCTTTGCAGGTTCTGGTTTGTTTTTCACCACAAACATGATGAGTGAAGCGGTAATCACGCCGGTTAAGACAGAACCACCAGCCAGACGATAGCCGTCATTACAACGGTAACTAACTGCGCCGCTCCACCTAAATCTTTTGCTCGTTTCGATAATGGATGAATTTCCAGAGAAATACGGTCCACTACCGTTTCAATCGCGGTGTTTATTAATTCAACAGCCAGAGTAATGAAACTGCACATGATTAATAACAATCGTTCTGTTTTTGTAATATCAAGACAGAGTGTAATTATAAGTAACACAATATTAATAACCACAAGCTGCCGGAACGCATCCTCAGTAAAAACGGCATTAACAATACCGGCCCACGAATTATTAATACTGCTGGTCAGGCGACTGAGGCCGGTTTTTTTGGGAATTGGCATGGGTGTTTACTCAGCTAACACGGCAAACAGAGGCGTATAAATATAGTTGCCTCTGGGGATTATTCCCGGCCACTATCCTGTTTGCGGGAGTGGTCCGGATAACAACAACCTAAGGTGTGATGGCCCACTAATACAGGCTGAACATTCTTGTTCAGCACTATATTAGCCTGCCAGACTGGTCTGTTCTGGTTATTCTGCCTGGATTTTTTTCTCATATAACCGGTAACGTTTATAAGGCTCTGCACCAATTCGCTCCAGAATCGTGCGCATACCCGTATTGGTCTCCAGTATCCAGGACATTTCTAATGCATCGATATTTCGCTTAGCAAAAGGGTCACGCAGCGCTTCAATAAGCAACAGGGCAATAATGGGCCCAATGCGGCTAAACTGGTATTCCTGGCGAACGCCCATTAATGGAACACGGGCAGTGCGCACACCACTGACTTTCAGGCGCCATAACAGTTTTGCCCAACCAAAGGGTAATAAGCGCCCGTGCAAACCAGAAATCGCTTCATTGATATTGGGTAACCCCACAATGAAGGCACAAGGCACTGAATCCACTTCAGCAATATGAATCATGTCATCCGGCACCAGATATTTGAGCTGGTCCCCCATGATGTCAAATTCACGCTCGGTGAAGGGAACAAAACCCCAGTTATTCTGCCAGCCAGAGTTGAATATTTCGCGCAGTACCTGCATTTCTTCGGCAAATTTTTTACGGTTGAGTGGGCGCAAAGTAACTTTCTTACGCACCTGGTCCATTAACCGGGTTAACGATGGAGAAAAGAAGAGATCAGTGCGCTTCATCCAGTACGCCAGCAAGTCAATGCCCTGAGTATATCCAAGGCGCTCCAGGTGGCTGGCATAATAAGGTTTACCGTGAGGCATTAATGCCGATGGCGGGGTATCAAAACCGTCAATCAGTAAGCCACTTTCCTGATTAATATTCAGGCTGAATGGGCCAGTGATATTATGCGCGCCTTGTGACTTCAGCCATGTTTCAGCAGCAGCGAAAAGTGCATCAAAAACTTCCGGGTCATCGATAGCGTCAATCATACCGAAATGACCGGTATCGGGCCCATATAACTCGCGGTGCAGGGTATCTGTTTGTGCTGTAATGCGCCCTACAACGGTTCCCCCTTTTTTAGCAATCCATGCCTGCCACGTTATATGGTCTGTGCCAGGATTTTTCTTTGAAAGATGTTCTTCACGCTCAACAGTTAAAGGATCGATCCAATGAGGATCATCGCTAAAGAGGGAGGAGGGAAACTGTATAAATGCTTTCAGAGCATGCTTGTCCTGAACCTTTTCAACTTGAATCATAAACAACCTTAGCTTTCAGAATCTACTCAAAAAATCACTCTCAAAATGCCTGTATGTGAGCTAATTATGGCAATTAACTGAAGTCATTACAGTCAACAAATAACCGCATTCTGGTACGGTATTTGTTATCACCAAATAGCAGCAGCCATAACAAACCGGCAGTTTGGTCGTGAACGCGCTATGCAGCAAAAGAAAGGCAATACCCTGGCGAAAATGCCACTGCAGAAGATAAGATTATTTATGATATAAATCAATATCTTAACCAAAAAACCACTTCACTACTGAAGTGATAAAATACTAACAAAAACAACTTGTTAATGTCAGATTCACCCACTTCCATTCACGCTGGTATTATCGGGTGCGATTAATCCCAGGCAGTAATTATCTGCTATATCCAGGCAATCCGAACCATATTTTCATAAAATCCGCCCTGCCCGCTAAACAAATAATGCCATTATTTTAATTTATGGCACTTATTGCGAAAAAATATTTTTCCATTTTGGCAAGATTTATCCAAAAACTGCTTTTTTTAGCAGTTAATGCTTTCGGATTCTTCAGAAATAAGATGAGTCATTCACTTTTATAAAACTTGAGGCATAATGTTTACGGTATGTTAAGTACGAAGGCAATATGCCTGATGGCAGACTCACGGAATCAGCCTTCATTTTCTCCAGACTGGTAAATGTCTGCTTCATCATCGATGAACTTCTATTGCTGGTTGCAGGGCCGCAATCACTCGAGCCTGGTGATTATAAATTACGTGCGCAACATACGTACTCAATCAAGTCAGCTGTAAATTCAACCTTCAGTTAATTCTGGTATGGCGATATTTTGCGGCTGAAGATGCTATTTGTGGAATGAAAATGGTTGAATAAAAAATTTTCAAAAAGTTTTCATAGTAATAATTTCAACTCCTTCACCAGCTGCTGTTATTGGTGATTTTGAATCTATGGCCAATTTGTCTATGTCTGAAACAAGCTCTATTCATTCACTTCCAATGCGATATGCGGATTTTCCATCTCTCGTTGAGGCGCTGGATTACGCGGCTCAGGGAGAAACCGGAATGAACTTCTACGACCGCAGGAACCAACTTGTGGCAGTGCTGGAGTACCGTACTCTGAAAGAGCGTGCAATGCTGGGGGCCCGCCGCCTGCTGTCACTCAACCTGAAAAAAGGGGACCGTGTCGCACTGATTGCTGAAACCAGCACAGGCTTTGTTGAGGCGTTTTTCGCCTGCCAGTATGCCGGTTTAATCGCCGTGCCTTTGGCTATTCCGATGGGCGTAGGGCAGCGCGATTCATACATTGCCAAACTGCAGGGTTTGATTCATAGCTGCAACCCTGCCGCAATCATCAGCGGTGAGGAGTGGATTCCACTGATTAGCTCAGTCACTGCCAATGCGCAGCAACTGCATATTCTCAGTGATGACGATTTCCGTGCGCTCCCGGCGCAAGACATGGAACTGCACCTCCCTGCCCCGGATGATATTGCCTACTTGCAATATACCTCGGGCAGTACGCGCTTTCCTCGTGGAGTGATTATTACTCACCGTGCAGCGATGTCTAACCTGCACGCTATCAGCCACGATGGCATCAAATTACGCGCCGGTGACCGCTGTGTCTCATGGCTGCCTTTCTACCACGATATGGGCCTGGTCGGTTTTATGCTGACGCCGGTCGCCACCCAGTTGTCCGTGGACTATTTGCGCACCCAGGATTTCGCCATGCGCCCGCTACAGTGGTTAAAACTCATCAGTAAAAACCACGGTACGGTCTCTGTTGCGCCGCCATTTGGTTATGATTTATCGCTGCGCCGGGCCAGTGAAAAAGAACTGGCTGAACTGGATCTCTCCAGCTGGCGTGTAGCCGGTGTAGGAGCCGAGCCCATCCCGGCCGAACTGCTGAGCCAGTTTGGTGAACACTTCAGCCAGGTTAACTTTGATAAAAACGCATTTATGCCTTGCTATGGCCTTGCTGAAAACACCCTTGCGGTAAGCTTTTCTGAGGCAAATAGCGGTTCACAGGTGAACGAAGTTGACCGTGATATCCTTGAATATGAAGGCAAAGCTGTTGCACCGGGGAAAAATACCCGCGCGGTATCCACTTTTGTCAATTGCGGCAAGGCACTTCCCGGCCACCATATTGAGATTCGCAATGAACTGGGCGCGGTGCTGCCAGACCGCCAGGTTGGGCAAATCTATATCTCCGGCCCAAGCCTGATGAACGGTTATTTCCGTGATGCCGCTTCACAAGAAGAGATTCAGTCTACCGGCTGGATGGACACTGGCGATTTGGGCTACCTGCTTAATGGCTACCTGTATGTCACCGGGCGTAAGAAAGACCTGATTATCATTCGTGGCCGTAATATCTGGCCGCAGGATATTGAATACGTTGCAGAATCCGAACCAGAGATCCGTTCAGGTGATTCTATTGCTTTCGTTAATGAAGAGCATGATGAAGGCGCGAAAATTATTCTTCAGGTGCAATGCCGTGTAACCTCAGAAGAACGCCGCGAACAGATAGTGCATTCTTTAACAGCACGCATTCAGAGTGAATTCGGTGTCGCAGTGGATATCGTCCTGCTGCCGCCACACAGTATTCCCAGAACATCTTCCGGGAAGCCTGCCCGTGCGGAAGCCAAGAAACGCTATCTGACAGAGGCTATTGGCGCACCGCTGAAGTTAGCGGGTTTTGCTCAATGAGCCACACCGTTGCGGTGACGGGTGCGACCGGTTTTATTGGTCGCCACATCACCCAAAATTTGCTGGCGCAAGGGTTTACCGTGCGGGCCCTTACCCGGACCGCGGGTAAACCGCCAGCAGCCAACTTAAGCTGGGTGCACGGTGACCTGGATAACCGCGATTCACTTGCGGAATTACTCAATGGTGCAGATTACGTTGTTCACTGTGCGGGCCTGGTTCGCGGGCATAAAGAAGAGACGTTTACACATTGCAATGTGACGGGCAGCCTGCGTCTGATGCAGTTGGCCCGGCAAACAGGCAGATGTAAGCGCTTTTTATTTTTATCCTCGCTTGCTGCCCGTCACCCTGAGTTGTCCTGGTATGCGAATTCAAAATACGTTGCCGAGCAACGTTTAATCGCAATGGCCGCCGCACATATGTCGCTGGGCATTTTTCGCCCGACTGCGGTCTACGGGCCGGGTGATAAAGAACTTAATGCACTGTTTAGTTGGTTATTACGTGGGTTACTTCCCCGCTTAGGGGGAGAAGACTCAACGCTGTCTTTCCTTCATGTTAGTGATTTAGCGCAGGCTGTGAGCCAGTGGTTACTGGCGGAAAAACCGCAGTCGAATTGTTATGAGTTGTGTGACGGGTTTGCCGGGGGCTACACCTGGCAGAACTTACAAGAAATTGGAGCCCGGGTGCGCCATGGCCGTGTGCGCCTGGTTGCAATCCCTTTCCCCCTGCTGAAACGCCTGGCAGATATCAGCATCTTCGCCAACCGCCTTGCCCGGAAAGAGCCGATGCTGACACACAGCAAACTACGCGAACTAACACATCCAAACTGGTCAGCAAGCAATGAACGCTTATCTGGCGATATTAACTGGTTTCCTGAGATCAGCTTGGAATACGCACTGCGTGAAGGGTTATTTTAATTTTATCGAGTAGAGGTATGCCAAGATTTCTATGGTGAATCGCGATGCTGTTATGGAGTACATCCTTTCCTGCTTAAGAGAAACGCTGGAAAACGGACCTGAAGTTAAACCGGATAGCGACCTGGTCAATGATCTTGGTCTGGAATCCATTCGCGTGCTGGATCTGTTAATGAAACTGGAAGATGAATTTGATATTTCTATTCCTATCAACATCTTATTAGACGTCAGGACACCAGAACAGTTACTGAATGCACTGATCCCTCATCTGGAGAAAGCTCATGGGACTTTATGATAAGTTTGCACGCCTTGCTAACGACCGCGAGCAATTCCAGACTTCAGGGCTGAACCCGTTCGGGACCTGTATCGATGAAGTGTACTCAGCAACTCAGGGCCGTATTGGCAATCAAAAAATTGTTCTGGCAGGTACTAATAATTACCTTGGGCTGACATTTGACCAGCAAGCCATTGCCGAAGGCCAGGCTGCGTTAGCTGCGCAAGGCACGGGTACCACCGGGTCCCGGATGGCAAACGGGAGTTATGGCCCGCATCTCACCCTGGAACATGAACTGGCAGAATTTTTTGACCGCCCTACAGCTATCGTGTTTTCAACCGGTTATACCGCCAACCTGGGTGTTATCAGTACGCTTGCCGGCCCGGGTTCTGTCGTATTAATCGATGCCGACAGCCACGCCAGCATTTATGATGCCTGTGCGTTGGGTGGTGCCGAAATCATTCGTTTTCGCCACAACGATGCCAAAGACCTGGAACGCCGCATGGTTCGCCTGGGTGACAGAGCCAAAGAGGCATTGATTATTGTTGAAGGCATTTACAGCATGCTGGGTGATGTCGCACCGCTGGCGGAAATCGCAGATATTAAACGCCGTTATGGTGGTTATCTGCTGGTTGACGAAGCGCACTCTTTCGGTGTGATGGGTGCAACTGGCCGCGGTCTGGCTGAAGAGCTGGGTGTTGAAAAAGACGTGGATATCATCATGGGGACGTTCAGCAAAAGCCTGGCTTCCATTGGTGGTTTTGCCGTTGGTAATAAAGATATGGACGTTTTGCGCTACAGCAGCCGCCCTTATATTTTTACCGCATCGCCTTCGCCATCCAGCATCGCCTCGGTTCGCGCTTCATTGAAACGCATTGCAGAGCACCCGGAACTGCGTGAAAAATTGTGGAGCAATGCCCATCGCCTGTATAACGGGCTGGCTAAACTGGGTTATGAGTTGGGGCCGCGCATCAGCCCTGTAGTACCGGTTATGATCGGCTCAAAAGAAACCGGCCTGCAACTCTGGCGTGACCTGATTACCCATGGTGTTTATGTCAACCTGGTTCTGCCCCCGGCAGCTCCGGCAGGTATTACATTGTTGCGTTGTAGTGTTAATGCTGCTCACAGTGATGCAGAAATCGATACAATTATTCAGGCCTTTGCTGAACTGAAAAAATAACTTTCATTACGTTAAAATAAATGCTGCCATGGGGTGATAAAACCGGGCAGCATTTATTTTGTTGCAGCCAAACACTCGCCAACAGTTCATCAATGTGAAGTAAGGCTGAATATAAAAATCTGTATTAATGCCTTGTTCCACCACCTGCACATTTATTTAATTTTTCCACTACTCCGTACTGCGCTGAGCAAGACACTGAACAGCACCAGCTCTCCATGCCGAAAATATATCGGCACGGAAGCTGTTATTTTCATATACAAAGAAAATGAATGCAGTATTAGCGGGTGGCTACCGGCTCAATATTTTCTGAGTGCGAGTAACCGTGGCTTTGCATAAATTGTGCAATGGCAGCTTCAGCCGCAGCAATCACTTCATCTATCGGTTTATTGGCATCAATATCCACGATATCTGCCCCGGAAAAAGTAAGTTGCGGTGTAATAGCAATTTTTTTCGCCAGTGATTCTCTGCGGTGATCTGGTTTACGGGCACAGGCCACATCCAAATCCACATTAAGCTTTATCACTAAATCAGGCTTATAACTCGCCATCCAGTGAAATGCGTTACTTTCTTTACCCGCCAGCCATTTAACAAAACGGCTTCCTTTGGTTTCCTCCGGAAATGATGTGCCATCATAGGCTCCCGGAATCTGGTCCTGTGGATAACGGTCGGCAAGGATAATCACCCCCTGGCGGCGGAACGCCAGCATACGCCGAAAACGCCATAACCTGCGTAAAACAAAGGAATAAATCACCAGTGCTGGCAACAAATTCACCTCTGATTTTGCTGATTTGATTTTCTTTGTATTGCTGGCAATAGACTTGCCAAACGCCTTGCCGATAAATGGAAGCTGTGAAACGGCACGCCCTACATTACCTGCCTGCTTTCCCAGGTGAACTTTCACGGCCGGGCCATATTTTTTCACATAGACAATAAGGTGTTCGCTAACCGTAGACTTCCCAGAACCGTCACTGCCTATAATCGCAATGAGCGGAGAATTTGGTTGATTCATAATAATTCACTCTTTCTAGTTACCAGAGAAATGTACCATTTTTCAGGCAAAAAGTCGCTGAGACTTGTTATTTCATCAACATTTAATAAATAGAATGTGTGTCATACAACAAAAAAATGGTAATTAGCACGAATGAATAAGAAAAATAGCATAAAATGTTAATCAACTTTCCACTACTATCCATTAGTTGCGGTTATCCTGACATCCTCTTTTCACTCTGTACAGAATCCAATATAATGTTGCTTTTATTATTGGATCTATTATTGTGAGTCACAAGATAATCCCTGCAGCTCCTCATTCCACTGTGCGCGTAATAGCAATAACTGGCTGTGATGGCTCGGGAAAATCGACTTTGGCTACCAGCCTGGTCAACCATCTTTCACAACAAGAACCCACAGAGTTGCTTTATCTGGGCCAGTCTTCCGGGCGAATAGGTGAGTGGATAAGTAGTTTACCGATTATTGGTGCTTCCTTTGGGCGTTATCTGCTTAAGAAATCAGATACTGTTCACGAAAAACCTTCCACACCACCTGGGAATGCCACTTCACTGGTTATTTTTCTGCTTTCCTGCTGGCGGGCATATAAATTTCGCCGCATGCTGAAAAAAAGCCGCCAGGGAAAACTCCTGGTCACTGACCGTTACCCGCAGGCAGAAGTGGCAGGCTTTCGTTTCGATGGCCCTCAGTTAGCCAAAACCGTTGGCGGGAATCAGTGGGTGCGCTGGTTACGTAACAATGAACAAAAATTGTACCAGTGGATGGCATCTTACCCACCGTTACTGCTGATTCGCCTGGATATTGATGAACAGACTGCCTTCTCGCGCAAACCCGACCACAAGCTTTCCGCTCTGCGCGAAAAAATAGCCGTCATTCCAAACCTGACATTTAATGGTGCCCAAATTCTGGACCTCAATGGTCGCGAACCGGCAAATAAGATACTGGATGAATCCTTACAGGCCATTCAGATTTCACTCACATCGTCAAAGCGGTAATCCTTTAGCCAACATGTTGTGTTGAAACCCATGAAAACAGATAACGAAAACAGCAAAAATACATCACCCATTACCTGTATCTCCGGGCTGGTTGCCGTAGTTGGTAGCGATGGAACAGGGAAATCGACGCTTACTAACGATTTAGTAAAAAATCTTAAAAAACAATTTATTACTGAAAGGCGTTATTTGGGGCTTATTTCCGGGGAAGATGGCGACAAAATAAAACGCCTGCCGGTCATTGGCACCTGGCTTGAACGTCGCCTGGCGGCAAAATCAGACAAAACACAGCGCATGAGCAATAAAGCTCCGGCACTGTGGGCCGCACTGATTATGTATGGTTTTTCTTTGTGGCGCGCTTCTAATCTCAGAAAAGTACAGCGGCTTGCACAAAGTGGAGTGCTGGTGATTAGTGACCGCTACCCACAGGCTGAAATATCCGGTTTCTATTATGACGGGCCGGGCATTGGGCCGGAGCGTGCTAAAGGCTGGTTATTAACCCGCCTGGCAGAACGCGAACGCCGCCTGTATCAACAAATGGCTTTGTTCCGCCCGGAATTAATTATCCGCCTTGATATTGATGCCGATACTGCCTTTTCACGCAAGCCAGACCACAGCTACGAAGAACTGAAAGATAAAATCGCCAACATGGTAAAACTGAATTACAACGGTTCCCGAATAGTTGAGCTGGATGCGCGCGCTCCTTACGATGAAGTACTTGAAAATGCACTCAATGCGATATACCCGGTTATAGAAAAATCCCAACGCCGGGAAGTTAATGCATAACGCTTTGCTAAGCGCTGACACCAGGCCCAGGCAACACCTGAGCGGGTTGTTTTTCCATTTAGCAGCGCAATTAACAGAGTGCAGGCAAATAGCATCTATGAATAAAATTGCCCGGGGTATAACAGAGTATTATCGAAAAGTCTGTATGCCCTGCATCTTACCCGGTAGTGCTGTTACCAGCCACCGATGTAACCAAACCTGTTACAGGCTGTGACCAGATACCCGTTTATCAAGGTATTACGTCTGTCACGCCAGCGGAAAAATCTGCAAGGCGTGCTTATAGTTTGTTAGCGATTACTAACCGGAATTACCGAGCATGGCTGGTTTTTTATTATGAAGCATTGGTTTTCTGATGGCGCATTTCGGGCCATTTTGCGTAACGCCGCTTATCTTGGCTCCGGAAGTGTAGTCAGCGCATTACTTGGTTTACTCGCCCTCTCCTGCGCGGGTAAAGGTATGACGCCGGAGTTGTTCGGTGCGCTGGTTGTTATTCAGGCCTATGCAAAAGCAGTCAGTGACTTTATTAAATTTCAGACCTGGCAATTCGTGGTCCAGTTTGGTACACCTGCGCTGGAAAAGCAGGACACACAACGATTCCGTGACGTTATTGCGTTTTCATTTGGCCTGGATATCGCCAGTGGTCTTGTTGCTGTACTCGGCGGCATGGCCTTATTGCCTTTTCTTTCCCATGCACTAGGGCTTGAAGGAAAAAATTTTTGGCTGGCAATTTTATACTGCACCTTAATTCCTTCAATGACAGCCGCAACCCCTACAGGGATTTTGCGTGTTTTTGACCGCTTTGATCTGATTGCCGTTCAGCAGGCAACAAAACCATTTTTACAAGCCGCCGGTAGTGTTATTTCCTATTATTACAACCTGGGCTTCACTGGTTTTGTCATTACCTGGTATGCCGCTAATTTATTTGGCGGGACATTATTTTGGTGGTTTGCTGCAAGAGAATTGCGCGCCAGAAATATCCATAACGCATTAAAGCCACGGCTTTTCAAAGTTGCACGCAATATAGAAGGCGCCTGGAACTTCGTGTGGACAACCAATTTTGCGCACACTATTTGGGCCGCGCGTAATTCATGCAGCACCGTTTTGGTAGGACTGGTTTTAGGGCCGGCACCTGCTGGTTTGTTCAAAATTGCCATGACATTTTTTGATGCCACGGGAACCCCGGCCAAATTACTGGAGAAAAGTTTCTATCCTGAAATCATGCGCTTAGACCCAAGAACAACCAAGCCATGGTTACTGGGTCTGCGTTCAGCATTACTGGCTGGCGGCATTGGAATCGCGGTAGCACTGCTGGTTATTCTGGTTGGCAAACCGTTAATTTCGCTGGTCTTCGGTTACAAATACCTTGAAGCATATGATTTAATCCAAATAATGCTGGGCGCCATCATTGTTTCAATGGTTGGTTTCCCCCAAGAATCGCTGTTATTTATGGCTGGGAAACAACGGGCGTTTCTGGTCGCACAAACTATTGCTTCGGGTTCATATATTGTTCTGCTGGTTGCCATGTCGCATCTGTTTGGTGTGCAGGGTGCCGCTTTTGCTTATTTTGGTGGGCAATGTCTGGATGTGTTGTTATCACTTGTTCCAACATTAAGTGCTTACCGTAATCGTTATTTACTGGGGTTCAATGTCCCCAGAGAGAGTAATCAATGACGAATAATACGTGGGAAAAATTCCCCGAAGACACCATCGAGTTGTTATTCACAGCAGTAGAAGAGGATGACAACGTTGATGAACACACCAGCCTGCCAGGTGTGATCGATTTGCGATGCCCCCACGAGAATATCTACCAAAACTACGCTCTGTGCCTGCAGTTTTGGCGTGATGGTTTTACTCGTGAAGAGCTGCTGGGTTTGGTAGAGAAATTCATTAAAAACCCTGACTTACCTCAGGCGGTACGGATGCGTTACAAATATATCCGCGCACGCTATAAGCATTTGCGTTTTGCTCAGCGGTTGTACAGCAAGAAACACCAGTCTTTTGGGTTGTTTAACACCACGACAGTAGTGTTGGGCCATTTTCAGGATGCATTTCGCAACGGTAACCAAAAAAACCTGAAATATTACGGCGCTATTTTGCGCATCCTGCTCAGTAAGCCCATCTGGTCCCTGGTCAGCTATGCAATGAGCCACTTTGAGCTGGAAACCGAGAGTGGGTTTATTGCCTACCGGCAGTCACAAATTCGGACTCTGGGTACGCTTATCAATCATCCGCAGCTTACCGGGGAAGAATTCCACGATGTGCGCAAGATTGTCAGCCAGCAGGTTTCTTTTTATGACACCCTGCGTTCAATTAATCCCGGCAACCAACAGGCATATGAGATGTCCAGGTTCCTGGCTGCAATTAACGGCATTATGGGCGACCAGCACGATGTGATGGTGGCAGATAAACTGTCAGGCGGTTCGATGTATGACGAAGCAACAGCGCTGGAACCGGATTTGCGCCTGCGCCTGGAACAGCTTCTGGCCCACTACCCGCAGTGATCCACTGGCCGTAAATTCCCTTTTACGGCCATGCACCTTAGCAAGAACACAATCCGGGCCAGGCAACGGGATGTAATAACTTCAGAATGTTCTTTACAGCCTTTGGGTAAAAAAAACCGGAAAAAATGTTTATTATCAAAATATTGCCGGTTATCAACTTACCAGTAACAAGGAGGCGGATATGACTTTAGGTAAATTTTTGGCAGTGCCATTCCTTCTTTTGCTTCCGGTAATCGCCTTTGCACACAACTTTGTTATTGGCAAACCCGTTACCCCGGTGATGATTAGCGAAAAAGGTGAGCTAATCCTCAAAGATGGTGATTTTACCTGGAAGAAATGGAACACCGCAGAGTTCGCTGGAAAAGTGCGGGTAATACAGTATATTGCTGGCCGCAAATCTGCCAAAAAGAAAAACTCGCTGCTGATTAATGCCGTCAAAGATGCAAATTTTCCTGAAGACCGTTTCCAGCCCACCACTATCGTAAATACTGATGATGCTATCCCGGGTTCCGGTTTTTTCGTCCGTGGCAAAATAGAAAAAAACAAAAAGAACTACCCATGGGCGCAGTTTATTGTCGACAGTGACGGTCTGGCCCGTAAGGCCTGGCAACTGAAAGAAGAGAGTTCCACCATCGTGGTGCTGGATAACCTTGGCCGGGTTCGCTGGGCAAAAGATGGCGCGCTGACGCCAGATGAAGTAACGCATGTGATAACGCTGATACACCAGCTTATTGCGGCAGAAAATCCATGATGCCCGGATCACACCCATTGCTGAAGACCGGTAAACACATTGGTTAATAAAGGATGTAGATAAGCGATGTTTTTAATTGAGCGTTATATCCTGGCTGAGGTTCGCCGGTTAACCATTATCATTGTGTGTTTTCTGGTCTTCATGTTTGCCTGTTTTTCTGCGCAACGTTACCTGACAGACGCGGCGAATGGCACGCTGGCGCTGGAAGTTGTTTTCAATGTTGTGTGTTATAAGGTACTGATAGCTCTGGAAATGCTGCTACCTGTTGGGTTATATGTCGCGGTATCAGTGGCGCTGGGCCAGATGTACACCGATTCAGAAATCACCGCTATTCTGGCCTCAGGCTCCAGCCCGGTGCGAATCTACCGGGCGATTCTGGTTCTGGCTATTCCGCTGGGGATCGTGGTCACCTTTATTTCTTTATATGGCCGTCCCTGGGCCTATGGGCAAATTTACCAGCTTGAGCAGCAATCCCAGTCTGAGCTGGATGTCAGCCATTTACAGGCCAATAAGTTTAATACCAACAGTGATGGCAGAATGGTGCTGGCAACGAAGATAGACGCAGCACACAGTCACCTGGCTGATGCACTGATTTATACTTCTTCACCGAACAAAACCAGTATTTATAAAGCCGGGTCTGTGGATGTCATTGACCCATCGCCAAAAAGCCCCACCGTCATGCTCCACAATGGTACTGGTTATGTTCTGGACAGAAACGGGCAGGATGACCGGAAAATGGTGTACCGCAACCTGCGAGTAGACCTGAAACCGGTGGTTCAAAGCCTGGATGTAAGACGAAAAGCGGCTTCTGTGGCGCAACTGGCACGCTCATCTGACCCCGCAGATTATGCAGAACTGCAATGGCGCGAAAGCCGTGGGTTAAGCACACTGCTAATGGTGTTACTGGCAATACCATTAAGCAGAACCCGCCCTCGCCAGGGGCGTTTCGCCACCCTGCTACCGCTGACTATTTTATTTGCTGTGATTTTCTATGGCAGCAATATTTGCCGCACGCTGATTGCGAATGGTTCGATTCCAGGCGTTCCCGGCATGTGGTCGGTGCCGTTAATTATGTTATTCGGGCTGCTGGCGCTGCTTGCTTCTGAATTCTCTTTGCTGAAGAAAAAATCCCGATGAACATTTTCAGCCGCTTTTTAATCCGCAATGTCTTTATCGGCTTCGCTGCCGCCGCCGGGTTGTTAATTCCGTTGTTTACCACATTCAACCTGATTAACGAGCTGGAAGATGTTACTCCTGGTGGCTACCTGTGGACTCAGGCGTTGTGGGTTACATTGATGACCCTGCCGCGCACGCTTATCGACCTGGGGCCTTTTGTCGCGCTTTTTGGTGGGATAATCGGCCTTGGGCAACTGTCGAAAAGCCTGGAGTTAACCGCGATACGTGTGGCAGGCGTGTCAATTATGAAAATCGCCAGTGTTATTCTGTGCGCAGGGCTGATGCTGACGGTTACATTTGCGGTACTTGATGAATGGGTGGCATCCCCGTTGCAACAGTACGCACTAAGGCTAAAAGATGCAGCACTGGCGCACTCGGGCAAAACTGACAATGCCGGTAACGAACTGTGGGCCAGAAAGGGCAATGAGTTTGTGACAGTAAAATCCCTGGATGAACATAATAACCCGCAGGGCATTGAGATTTTCTATTACCAGCCGGATCTGTCTTTGCAATCCTATATTTATGCCAAAACCGCGACGATTGACGACAAACACACATGGACACTGCACCAGGTTTACCAAAAAAACTGGGATGGCGATAAAGAGAGTGTACAGACGGCAGACTCACTGCAATGGCATTCTGTCTTTACCGGCATGAGCCTCGCGGAACTGACCATGCCCAGTGACAGTTTCTCCATTGTTCAGCTAAACCGGTACATTAAGTATTTGCAGGGCAGTGGGCAACCGAGCATGGAGTTCAGAATTGCGCTGTGGCAAAAGCTGGGCCGCCCAATATTAATTCTGGCAATGATCCTGCTGGCCGTGCCCTTCACTTTTGGTAATGCACGTGAACCCGGGTTAGGAAGCCGCCTGGCTTTGGGCGTAGTCGTTGGCCTGCTGACCTATATTGCCTACCAGATTGCCGTCAATTTAGGGTTATTGCTGTCACTCAACGTTCAGTTCACCACTCTTTCTCTGCCAGTGGTACTTCTGCTTGTGGCTCTGGGCTTAGTCTGGCGGTTTGATAAGCGCCATTAGCTTTTTCAGCGCTTCAGCCGTTCCAGGAATCAGGGAGCGGTTGCCTGCTCAAGGTTTATCAGCCAGGTCATTGCGGCTTCGCGGTTGGTGGAGCACATCTCGAAGGATGGTTGCAGGCTCGCGCAAACTACCGGGCGTAAATCGGAGCCAAAGATGTTACACCGGTTATCCTCAGATAACTGAATACACCTCACGTTCGCCGGTTTGCCATCAGGCATGCCAGGAATGGGGCTGCTAATTGAGGGCGCGATACAACAGGCTCCACAGTCTGGGCGGCAATGCATAGTCATTCTCTTTTCATATTGGCCCGCTACTCTACCAGCCGCTGGCAATAAGAGAAATCCCTCCTGCTACCATTACAGCGTATATATGGCGAATTCCACTTGCCTGAAACTCAGGGCGCGAGTAACGTGTCGCGATATTTTAATCAACCCTGGCCCGCCAGGACGACCAGACAGGATAGCCCCATGGCAAGAGCGAATGAAATCAAACGCGGTATGGCTGTGAATTACAACGGCAAGCTGCTGTTAGTGAAAGATATTGATATTCAGGCACCCAGTGCGCGCGGTGCTGCAACACTGTATAAAATGCGTTTTTCCGATGTCCGTACTGGCCTGAAAGTTGAAGAGCGTTTCAAAGGCGATGACCTGCTGGACACCATTACACTTAGCCGCCGTGCCGTTAACTTTTCCTATATTGATGGCAACGAATATGTGTTTATGGACGACGAAGACTACACGCCGTACATCTTCAATAAAGAACAAATTGAAGAAGAACTGCTGTTTATTCCGGAAGGCGGGATCCCGGGAATTCAGGTTCTGACCTGGGATGGCCAGGTACTGGCGCTTGAACTGCCGCAAACTGTCGATATGGAAATTGTTGAAACTACGCCAGGGATCAAAGGCGCGTCCGCCAGTGCACGCACTAAGCCCGCAACGATGGTTACCGGCCTGACCATTCAGGTGCCTGAGTATTTGGGTAACGGCGATAAAATCCGTATCCATATTGCTGAACGCCGTTATATGGGCCGGGCAGACTAACACGACGGGTTATTTGCCGGTTCTGCCTGTTCGGGTAGCTTCTGGCTCCCGAACAGAAAAAGAAAAGCACTGCCGCAGGGTAGTGCTTCAGATTGATGAAAAAGAAGGAAAAAACGTGGTTTTTCCTTCTTTTTAGTTAGCAGCCGAAAATCAATGAATTGATTTTCCTGTTTTTTATTGGGTGACATCCTTTCGTTCTGTGCGGACATGAGGTTTATCATCAGACTCAAGCACTGCCGCAGGGTAGTGCTTTTTTATATTTTCGTTCAGCGCAGCACAAAAAAACGCGCCAGACCAAAACGGCCCGGCGCGCATTGTCACCCAAAAACAGCACAGCGAGTTTAAACACAACCCGCCTGGTTTTTATCAGAGCAAATCAGGGAATAAGGTTTTTTTCAGTGCCAGCTCAACACCGCGCACTTCAGCCAGGCCTTTTAAGCGGCCAATAGCTGAGTAACCTGGGTTAGTTTTCTTACGCAGGTCATCCAGCATCTGGTGGCCGTGATCCGGGCGCATTGGAATAGCCCGTTTATCACCCGCAGCCACACGGCGTTGCTCTTCTTTCAGAATGGCATGCACCACGCCAACCATATCGACATCACCCTGCAAATGTGCCCCTTCATGGAAGGTTTTCGGGTTGTCTTCGCGGCAGGTAGCACGCAGGTGAGTAAAGTGAATGCGGTCGGCAAAGGTTTCAACCATCGTCACCAAATCGTTATCTGCACGGACACCATAAGAACCGGTGCACATGGTGAAACCATTGTTAATGCTGTCTACGGTTTCTTTCATCCATTGCATATCTTCGATGGTTGACACAATACGCGGCAGGCCAAGGATTGGGCGCGGCGGGTCATCCGGGTGCACAGCAAGGCGCACGCCACTGGCTTCTGCTACCGGCACAATCGCTTTCAGGAAATACGCCATATGTTCGCGCAAACTTGCTTTATCGATGCCGTCGTATTCCGCCAGACGGGCACGGAACTGGTCCAGAGTGTAGCCTTCTTCCGCACCAGGCAAACCGGCAATAATATTACGGGTCAGCAGGTCGATATCGTCTTGCGACATCGCTGCGAAATAATCCTGAGCCTGGCTTTGCTCTTCCGCCGTGTAATCGGCTGCGGCTCCCGGGCGTTTAAGGATGCACAATTCAAAAGCCGCGAAAGCGATTTGGTCAAAACGCAGTGCTTTCGAGCCATCTGGCAGAGTGTACGCCAGGTCGGTACGGGTCCAGTCCAGTATCGGCATGAAGTTATAGCACACCGTATCGATCCCACATTCCCCCAGGTTGCGAATACTCTGCTGATAATTCGCAATCCAGGTATCATACTGGCCGGTGTGGGTTTTAATGTCTTCGTGCACCGGAATACTTTCCACAACAGACCATGTCAGGCCTTTTCCCGCCAGTAACGCCTGGCGCGCCTTAATCTCTTCCACCGGCCAGACCTGGCCATTTGGAATGTGATGCAGTGCCGTGACAACGCCTGTTGCGCCTGCCTGACGCACATCATCCAGCGATACAGGATCATTCGGTCCATACCAACGCCAGGTTTGTTCCATGACAGATACCTCTGTTTAAGCTGTTATACCAATTTATTTTGACTACTACCATACATGTTTAACAGGCAGAGTCAATTACGCGCCCTGCCAAGAATTGATCCAGTTCACAATCCCCCTGAATTTTGCGGTATGCCAATTTAATTTGTTGTCATATAACTTTAGACTAGAGATGTTAATTAATCGTTAAACAGGATTCTGTTATGGCAACTGTCGCATCCGTTTCCCTTCCCGCTTTTGTTCAGCTTCCTCAGTATGACCGCGCTGCTCTGGCATCACGCATTGTGCATTTAGGTTTTGGGGCCTTTCACCGCGCGCACCAGGCGTTACTGACCGACCGGGTGCTTAACCAAAGTGGTGGAGACTGGGGGATTGCGGAAATCAGCCTGTTCAGTGGCGACATTATGATGCAGGCATTACGTGAGCAGGACCACCTGTTCACTGTGCTGGAAAAAGGGCCAGACGGGAATCAGCCTATTGTTATCGGTGCAGTCCATGAGTGCCTGAACGCAAAACTGGATGGCATCGAAGCTATTATTGAGAAGTTTTGCGAACCTCAGGTTGCCATTGCCTCACTGACAATTACCGAAAAAGGCTACTGTATCGACCCGGCAACAGGAAAACTGGATACCGGGAACAGCCGGATTGTTCACGACTTAGCTCACCCCCATGAACCCCACTCGGCCCCCGGGTTACTGGTTGAAGCACTGTACCGCCGCCGTGAACGTGGCCTCTCGCCATTTACCGTACTGTCGTGCGATAACATCCCTGAAAATGGGCATATCGTTAAACATGCGGTGCTGGGTATGGCAAAACAGCGTGACAGCGCGCTGGCAAGCTGGATTGAACAGCACGTTACCTTTCCTTCCACTATGGTTGACCGTATCGTGCCCGCTGCCACAGAGGAAAGCCTGAAAGAAATTGCCGACCTGTTGGGTGTGGCAGACCCCTGCGCGATAAGCTGTGAGCCCTTTATCCAGTGGGTGGTTGAAGATAATTTTGTGGCTGGCCGCCCTCAATGGGAAAGCGCTGGTGTGCAAATGGTAAGTGATGTTCTGCCATGGGAAGAAATGAAATTGCGCATGCTCAATGGCAGCCACTCTTTTCTGGCCTGGCTTGGCTATGTTGCCGGATACCACTATGTGAATGTATGTATGGAAGATGCGGCGTTCCGCGCAGCTGCATTAAAACTGATGCTGGAAGAACAGGCGCCCACACTGCGCATTACCGGGGTTGATTTGGCCGACTATGCCAGCCAGTTAATTACCCGGTTCAGCAACCCGGCCCTGGCACACCGAACCTGGCAAATTGCTATGGATGGTAGCCAGAAATTGCCACAACGTATGCTGGACAGTATTCGCTGGCATCTTAACCAGGGCAGTGACTGGCCTTGCCTTGCGTTGGGAGTGGCTGGCTGGATGCGCTTCGTCAGTGGTGTCGATGACGCCGGGCAGCCTGTTGAAGTAAAAGATCCTCTGGCCGATATCATTCAGCAAAAAGTGCAACAAAGTACAACGGAAAACCGGGTAGCCGCACTGCTGTCACTGACTGCTATCTTTGGCGAAGATTTAGCAAATAACGCTGAATTTACTCGCCAGATTGAACATGCCTGGCAGTTACTGGTAAGTAAAGGTGCGCACGGTGCGGTTGCCGCACTTGTGGCTGGCGATTAACCGCACAAACAGATCTTCTCTTCATTCGTTTTTTTCGTCATGATCAGCACGTTTTTCTTTATTCCTGGGTGGGAACAGGAAAAACGTGTTGCCAGCCTGCAACACGCATTCCCCCAGGTACAGACAGCATGTTTGCTGGTCAATTTTTCTGGTCAATGACATAACCAGAGCCTGCTTCTGGTTATGTCTGTTGCCCGGGCAGGGAGGAGTTGTGACAAAAACCAATCTGATTACCGGTTTCCTTGGCAGCGGTAAAACCACCACCATTCTTCATTTGCTGGCAAACAAACCAGAAAATGAAAAATGGGCGGTGCTGGTGAATGAATTTGGTGAAATTGGTATTGACGGCGCGCTGTTGTCTGACCGTGGCGCACTCTTAAAAGAGATCCCCGGTGGGTGTATGTGTTGTGTGAATGGCCTGCCCATGCAGGTGGGGCTGAACACATTATTACGCCAGTACAAACCAGACAGACTGCTGATTGAGCCAACCGGCCTGGGCCACCCCCGGCAAATTCTTGAGATGCTGACAGCCCCGGTGTATGAGCCCTGGATTACCCTTCAGGCCAGTTTTTGCCTGCTGGACCCGCGCCAGCTGGCAGATGACAAAGTGCGCATGAACGAAAACTTTCGTGACCAGTTGGCAGCCGCCGATATTGTTATCGCCAATAAGCAGGACCGGTCCAATGCTATATCGCAAGCAGCTCTGGATACATGGTGGGCTGAGCAGGGTAATGGCCGTTTACTGGTGCACTGCTCACAGGGCGCGATAGACCCAGCCCTGCTGGATACCCCGCGTACCCGCGATACACTGCCGCCGGCCAGCGCAGCACACCACCACCATTCAACCCCAACAAGCGGGCTGGCCGCGTTATCTTTGCCTGAGCATCAACGCTGGCGCCGGGTGCTTAACCAGGGCCAGGGGTATACGGCCTGCGGGTGGATTTTCGACGCCGATACCGTCTTTGATACCACTGGAGTTCTTGAGTGGGCCCGCCTTGCCCCGGTGGACCGGGTAAAAGGGATATTTCGCATTCCTGAAGGCCTGGTGCGCATTAACCGCCAGGGGCTGGATTTGCATATTGAAACCCAGCCAGTTGCCCCACCGGACAGCCGGGTTGAGCTAATTACGGCACAGGAAACTGACTGGAATGCCTTGCAAACAAGTTTGTTGAGGTTACGTTTAGCCGCGCAGGCGTAGTCTGGAAGGTTATTGTTAAAAGAAATTGTTACCTGAATATTTATGAAACGTACTTATTTATTACCCATCCTGGTGATGAACCTGCTGGGTTTCGCGCTGTTTTTCTCCTGGTACCTGCCACCTTCACACGGGTTCTGGTTCCCCATCGACAGTGGGTTATATCACTTTTTCAACCGGCTGATTGTTGAAAACCACACATTCCTGTGGCTGGTTGCCATTACCAATAATCGCGCATTTGATGCCTGCTCATTGCTGTGCATGGGGCTGGTAATGCTGCATTACTGGCGTGCTGAATCCGCCTGTGGGCGCCGCCGCATTGTAATTATTGGCCTGGTTATGCTGCTGACTGCGGTTGTGCTTAACCAGTTAGGGCAAAATATACTCCATCTGGAACGCCGTAGCCCTTCGCTGTTCTTTACGGATACCGTCCGGGTCAGTGAATTGCTGCCCTTTCCAACGAAAGATGCCTCAAAAGACAGCTTCCCTGGTGACCACGGTATGATGCTGCTTATTTTCTGTGGCTTTATGTTGCGTTATTTCAGCGTACGCGCGTTCGCTATTTCCCTGGCTATCTTCGCCGTGTTCTCGCTGCCACGAATGATGATTGGCGCGCACTGGTTTACAGATGTTTTTGTGGGCTCATTAACGGTGGTACTGGTTGGCCTGCCCTGGTGTTTATTAACGCCGCTGAGCGACAAACTGGTTAACTGGTTTAATTTGCGCCTGCCTGGTAAAAATAAACACCCGGCTAACAATTGATTGAAAAACGCCCAAAAAGTTGCGCTATTAGTTATATTGCTATTTCTGATAGCGTGACTTAATTCAAATTGGCTGTTCTGCAAATTTCTCCTGAGCATTTTTTTTCTTTTGATTCATGATATTGCTGTTTTTTTCTTCTTACCTGGTTATTATTTCACCATATCCGTTCAGCACGACAAAACATCACAATTTCTTATAAAATTATCTGCAAAATGACTCGCTATGTTTTTTTTGATCGGGTACTCTCGGGAATATTCTGTGCAACGTGTCAGGCAAACGCTTAACACGAATAAAATTGTGCGTTTTGCCACATTTTTATCCAGAAAGCGTTGTTGTTGTGCAGATTGCTAATTAGTCTCGTACCGTTTGGCATTTTTCTAGCGGCTCTGTCGCTAAGGACATCAAGGGATAATAAACAATATGGTCAAGTCTCAACCGATCTTGAGATATATCTCGCGGGTGTTACCCGCCGTTGCTGTGGCGGTTTTGCTTTCAGCATGTAGCGCAACGAATAGCGCAAAAAATATGCGTACTGAGACGCATGCAGTTGGCGATAATGACAGTTATTTACTGCAAGCTTCTCAGGACGAATTTGAAAAGATGGTGCAAAACCTCGACATCAAATCCCGTCTGATGGACCAATACGCAGACTGGAAAGGGGTTCGTTACCGTCTTGGTGGTGACACCAAACGTGGTATTGATTGCTCTGCATTTGTTCAACGTACTTTCCGGGAACAATTCGGACTTGAACTGCCTCGTTCAACTTACGAACAAGAAACCATGGGTAAGCATGTTGCGAAAACTGCACTGCGAACCGGTGATTTAGTGCTGTTCAGGGCAGGTTCTACGGGCCGTCATGTCGGTATCTATATTGGTAATAATCAGTTTGTTCACGCCTCCACTTCCAGTGGTGTAATGATCTCCAATCTGGACGAGCCTTACTGGAAAAGGCGGTATAACGATGCGAGACGTGTACTGAGCCGCAGCTAAACATTTTTAATCCCTTGATAATGCTAAGCTGAGACTATTAAAAACGCCGCCCAAAGCGGCGTTTTTTCATTTAGTTACTCCCCATTCTCCCCAGTCTGTTTTATTCTTAGAACAATAAAAATAACTGCACCTGCTGTTAACAATGGAGCTTTGTGACTGTGGTGTCTCCCTCCAATAAACTGCATTTTTTCCCGGAACAAGGAAAAAACCTGGCCACCAGCTTACTTCTGGGACTTGTGGTAGCACTTTGTATCAGTGCTCTGGTGCTGGCAATAACGCATCTTCAACGCATGAAGCGGCTCGAAACACTGGCAGATAATTTCAGCCAGTATATGTACAGTTATGCTGTTGATTTACAGGATTCGTCATATAAATTACTGCCGCTGGCGCAACAGCCCTGCGAGCGGGTGATTCCAGAACTAACCAGCTCTGCCGCATTTAAACTCCATGTGCGTGCCGCACTGTTGGTAAAGAACAGCACAGCAGAATGCTCCTCTGCTACTGGCAAAATGTCCTATCCACTGGCAAAACTGGTGCCTGATATCAATATCAGCAAACGCCGGGATCTGGCGATTTTAGCGGAAACCCCGCTAATGCCCGGCAAGCCTGCACTGGCATTTTGGCTGGCAGACCCGCACCACGCAGGCGATGGCATTATTACGACCATTAACCTGAATATTCCCCCTTATTTGTTGTTCAGTGCGCAGAAAGAAGGCGTCTCCGGGATAGCCCTTGCAGTGCGTCAGGAAGCCATTGGTATTTACACCGGCCAGGTCACCCCGGTGGCGCAGTTAGGGAAGCCCCGCCTGGAGCGATCTTTGCCAGATTTCCCAATAAAATTGTTGATCTTTGCTCCCCGCTGGCAACCTCAGTTGATCCAGTTTTCCCTGCTGGTTGGCTTAGCCGCTGGTATTGTAAGCGCACTATTGTGCTTCTATTATTTAACAGTGCGTATGAGTTCGGGCCGCGAGATCCTGGCCGGTATTAAGCGCCACCAGTTTTCTGTTGTGTACCAGCCAGTAATGGATACACAACATCAGGACATTAAAGGCGTGGAAGCCCTGATGCGCTGGCACCACCCGGCCGCAGGCCCTATTCCCCCGGATGTTTTCATTCAGTATGCAGAAGCACAGGGGCTTATCGTTCCACTGACCCGCCATTTATTCAGCCTGATAGTCAAAGATCTTCCGGTATTACAACAATGCCTGCCTGCAGGATCCAAACTGGGAATAAACCTTGCGCCGTCACATCTTAAAGCCGCGTCTTTTCAGAGTGATATCACCCAGTTTGTGAACCAGCTTCCCGGCAACTACTTCAGGTTATTGTTAGAAATGACAGAACGCGCCATGCTGGAAGGCGATGATGTTCTGGAAAGTTTTAACTGGCTGCACGAGCAGGGTTTTGACATTGCTGTTGATGATTTTGGTACCGGCCATTCCGCACTTATCTATCTGCAACGTTTTCCCTTTGATTACCTGAAAATTGATAAAGGATTTATCAGCGCTATTGGTCAGGAAACCGTGACATCACCTGTACTGGACGCAGTCCTCAACTTAGCCCAGCGCCTGAAAATGGAAACGGTTGCTGAAGGTGTTGAAACTGCAGACCAGGCGGCATGGCTTGCCAGGCGCGGTGTAACCTATATGCAGGGCTACTATTTAGGCCGCCCGATGTCTGCACAACAGTTGAATGAATGGTACTGTAAACTACCCACAAACTCTGGTGGGTGATACAGTCAGCACTCCCTGCCCGCAAATACCCAGGCGGGGTTCTGGTTACTGTTTTTTTATTGCGTGTCATACTGCCCCGTTACTGTGTGACGGTGGCCTGATAAGGATCTCACTGACGATGTTGCTGCGTTGTCTGGCTGCTTGTTTACTGGTGATTGCCAACCTGAGCTATGCCGCCCCCCAAATTGAAGAGAGTTATTCTTTTGCCGTATTAGGGGAACCTAAATACGCAGTAGATTTCACGCATTTTGATTATGCAAACCCTGCGGCCCCCAAAGGGGGAAGCATGACGCTGGCAACGATTGGTACGTTTGATAACTTCAACCGTTTTGCTTTGCGTGGTAACCCGGGTATCCGCACCGATGCCCTGTATGACAGCCTGTTTACCACCTCTGACGACGAACCCGGGAGTTATTACCCACTGATTGCTGAAAGAGCCCGTTACCCGGATAACTTCGCCTGGGCGGAAATTGCCATTAACCCGGAAGCCCGGTTTCAGGATGGTTCCCCGGTGCGCGCCAGCGATGTCGCCTTCACTTTCCACAAGTTTATGACTGAAGGGGTTCCTCAGTTCCGCATTTATTATAAGGGCGTAAAAGTTAAGGCCATTTCGCCACTCACAGTGCGCATTGAACTGGCAGCCCCATCAAAAGACATGCTGTTAGGGCTACTGACTTTGCCCGTTATGCCGGAATCATTCTGGAAAGATCACAAGCTGAGCGACCCTTTGTCTGTGCCACCGCTCTCTGGCGGGCCTTATAAAATCACCGCATGGAAAATGGGCCAGTACATTGTGTATTCGCGGGTAAAAAACTACTGGGCTGCCAATTTACCGGTTAACCGCGGGCGGTTTAACTTTGACACCCTGCGTTATGATTATTACCTGGACGACAATGTCGCCTTTGAAGCCTTCAAAGCCGGTGCCTATGATTTTCGCAGTGAAAGTAGCCCCAAAAACTGGGCGACGCGCTATACCGGCACCAACTTCGACAAACATTACATCCGCAAAGAGTCCTGGCCAAACCAGGGAGCTGTAGATACGCAATGGCTGGCATTTAATATACAAAGGCCAATGTTTACCGACCGGCGGGTGCGTGAAGCCATTGGCCTGGCCTTTGATTTCAACTGGTTTAATAAAGCCTTGTTTTACGGTGCTTACCAGCGGCCAGACAGCTATTTTGAAAATACCGAGTACGCGGCACGCAACTACCCCGATGCCAGTGAGTTAACTTTGCTGGCGCCGATGAAGGCACAACTACCGCCAGATATATTCACCCATATCTGGCACCCGGCACAATCTAAAGGCGATGGCTTCGACCGCGCTAATTTGCTCAAAGCAATAGCGCTACTGAAAGACGCAGGCTGGGAGATTCGCAACCAGCAACTGGTGAATACCAAAACAGGCAAGCCATTCCAGTTTGAGTTACTACTGGGCAATGGTGGCAATGACCAGTGGGTTTTGCCATTCCAGCATAACCTGCGCCGCCTTGGCATAGCGATGTCCATCCGCCAGGTTGATAACTCACAACTCACTAATCGCCTGCGCAAACGGGATTTTGATATGCTGCCTTCCCGCTACCAGGCCATGCCGTGGCCCTCTTCTGACTTACAGATTTTGTGGGCATCACAATATATCGACTCAACCTGGAACCGCCCGGGTGTGGCAAACCCGGTGGTAGATAAGCTGACGGCAGATATTGTTGCTCACCAGGGGGATAAAGCCGCGCTGGTAACCCTTGGCCGTGCACTGGACCGGGTGCTGACATGGAATTATTACATGATTCCCATGTGGTATATGCCCACACGCCAGTTAGCCTGGTGGGATAAATTTTCTCACCCGGAAATTCAGCCTGTTTACTCTGTCGGGCTGGACTCCTGGTGGTACGACGTCAACAAAGCCGCGTCATTGCCGGCTCAACGGCGCTAAGGAGGAGGCTCGTGGGTGCGTACCTGGTTCGTCGGTTACTGCTGGTTATTCCTACGTTGTGGGCCATCATCACGCTGAATTTTTTCATTGTGCAGATAGCGCCAGGTGGGCCAGTAGACCAGGCCATCGCCGCCATTCAGTTTGGCGGCAACACGGGTGTGCCAGGGCTGAGTAACAATTCAATGGAGAGTACTCACCGGGCAACCGGAGTCAGTAATGCCGCTGAAGGGCAGTACCGCGGGGCTCGAGGTCTGGACCCGGAGGTTATTGCTGAAATCACTCACCGCTATGGCTTTGATAAACCCTTGCATGTGCGTTACTTCAACATGCTCAAAGACTACCTGAGCTTCGATTTTGGTAACAGCCTGTTCCGTAGTGCTTCCGTTATCAGCCTGATTAAAGACAGCCTGCCGGTTTCGGTTTCTTTAGGGCTGTGGAGCACGCTGATTATTTACCTGGTTTCCATTCCGCTGGGCATTCGTAAGGCAGTGCATAACGGCAGTGCATTTGATGTGTGGAGCAGTGCGCTGATTATTATTGGTTATGCGGTTCCGGCTTTTTTGTTCGCCATTATGCTGATTGTGGTGTTTGCCGGTGGGAGCTACCTGGACTGGTTCCCGTTGCGCGGGCTGGTTTCCGCACATTTCGATGCACTCCCCTGGTATAAAAAAATTACCGATTACCTGTGGCATATCACTCTGCCGGTACTGGCGACGGTGATTAGCGGGTTCGCGGCGCTGACAATGCTCACCAAGAACGCTTTTCTGGATGAGATCCGTAAACAATATGTCGTCACAGCCCGCGCCAAAGGTCTGGGTGAAAAGCAGATCCTGTCGCGCCATGTTTTCCGTAATGCCATGCTACTGGTTATTGCTGGTTTTCCGGCCACCTTTATCAGTATGTTCTTTACAGGGTCGTTACTGATAGAGGTGATGTTCTCACTTAATGGCCTTGGGTTGCTGGGTTACGAATCAACCATTTCGCGGGATTACCCGGTGATGTTTGGCACACTGTATATTTTTACCCTGCTCGGGTTGCTGCTTAATATTCTCAGTGACATTACCTACACCCTGGTAGACCCACGTATTGATTTTGAGGGGCGCAAATAATGGCTCTTAGCCCTTTAAACCAGGCCCGCTGGCGCCGTTTCAAACATAACCGCCGTGGTTACTGGTCTTTCTGGATTTTTATCGTGCTGTTTGCCATCAGCCTGTGTGCAGAGCTTATCGCTAACGATAAACCACTGGCGGTACATTACGATAACCACTGGTATTTCCCGGTGGTAAAAAACTACAGCGAGCAGGATTTCGGGGGCGCATTTCCTACAGCCGCCGATTACCAGGATCCCTGGCTGGCAACACGCCTGGCGCAACAAGGCTGGGTATTGTGGGCACCGATTCGTTTTGGTAACCAGTCGATCAACTTCGCCACGACTCAACCCTTCCCTTCCCCACCTTCGGCACAAAACTGGCTGGGTACTGACGCAACAGGCGGTGATGTGCTGGCGCGGGTTATCTACGGCACACGTATCTCACTCATTTTCGGCATTATGCTGACGCTGTTTTCCAGTGTGATTGGCGTAGTGGTTGGCGCGGTACAGGGTTATTACGGTGGCCGTATAGATTTATGGGGCCAGCGGTTAATTGAGGTGTGGTCTGGCATGCCAACCCTGTTTCTGATTATCCTGCTCTCCAGTGTTGTGCAGCCAAATTTCTGGTGGTTACTGGGCATTACCGTATTATTTGGCTGGATGGCACTGGTTGGTGTGGTACGTGCGGAGTTTTTGCGTACCCGTAATTTTGACTACATTCGCGCAGCTCAGGCTTTGGGAGTCAGTGATGGCACGATTATGTGGCGCCATATGCTGCCGAATGCCATGGTTGCCACACTGACCTTCGTGCCATTTATTCTGTGTGGCTCCATTACCACACTGACCTCACTGGATTTTCTGGGTTTTGGTTTGCCCGTTGGCTCGCCTTCACTAGGCGAGTTGTTGCTGCAGGGCAAAAACAACCTGCAGGCTCCCTGGCTTGGGATCACCGCATTTGTCGTACTGGCGTTGCTGTTGTCTCTTCTGGTGTTTACGGGCGAGGCAGTCCGTGACGCATTCGACCCCAATAAGGCAGGTTGATATGTCCACGCCTTTACTTGATATACAGAATCTCTCGATTGCCTTTCGCCGCGATGATACAGAACAGCGCGTCGTTGAAGAGTTATCGCTACAACTGGAAGCCGGGCAAACGCTGGCACTGGTGGGGGAATCAGGCTCCGGGAAAAGTGTGACGGCATTATCGGTGTTACGCCTGCTGCCATCACCCCCGGTCAGTTACCCCGAAGGCGATATTCAGTTTGCCGGGCAGTCCCTGCTGCGGGCACCTGAATCCACACTGCGAGGGATTCGGGGCAATAAAATTGCCATGATCTTTCAGGAACCGATGGTTTCACTCAACCCACTGCACACAGTGGAAAAGCAATTATATGAAGTGTTATCACTGCACCGGGGCATGCGCAAAGAGGCTGCCCGGGGAGAAATACTGGATTGCCTCGACCGTGTAGGTATTCGCCAGAGCCGCCAACGGCTAAATGACTACCCGCACCAGCTTTCCGGTGGTGAGCGCCAGCGTGTAATGATTGCTATGGCGTTGCTGACCCGCCCCGAGTTGTTAATTGCCGATGAGCCAACCACAGCACTGGATGTCACTGTGCAGGCCCAAATCTTACAGTTGCTGCATACTCTGCGCCAGGAGCTCAATATGGGGATGTTGTTCATCACCCATGATCTGAGCATTGTGCGCCAGTTGGCTGATAATGTTGCGGTGATGCGCCGCGGCCGTTGTGTCGAACACAATGCAGCCCAGGCTTTGTTTCAGGCACCTCTTCACCCTTATACCCAGGAATTATTAAATGCCGGGCCGCAAGGTGAGCCGGTTCCACTCGATGAAACTGCCGAACCACTGCTGCAGGTCAATAATCTGGACGTATCGTTTCCTGTCCGCAAAGGGATTCTGCGCCGGACTGTGGGTTACCACCGTGGTATATCGGGGCTCTCTTTTGCTTTACGCCCGGGGGAAAGCCTGGGTCTGGTAGGGGAATCCGGGTCCGGGAAGAGCACTTCCGGGCTGGCTATTTTGCGCCTGATCCATTCCCAGGGAGACATTGTGTTTGGCGGCCAGGCATTAGGCGGCCTCAGCCGTAAACAACTGTTACCTGTACGCCGCCGTATTCAGGTTGTGTTTCAGGACCCTAACTCTTCACTTAACCCACGGCTTAATGTGCTGGATATCATTGCCGAAGGGTTAAAAGTTCACCATCCTCACCTGGATGCCGCCACACGTGAACAACGGGTTATTACAGCGATGGAAGAAGTTGGGCTCGACCCGGCAACCCGGCATCGCTACCCGGCTGAATTCTCTGGCGGCCAACGCCAGCGTATTGCCATTGCCCGGGCGCTTATTTTGCAACCGTCGTTGATTGTGCTGGATGAACCCACCTCTTCTCTTGACCGCTCTGTGCAGTCGCAAATTCTGGCCTTGTTAAAAAACCTGCAGGCACGCCATAAGCTGGCATATATTTTTATCAGCCATGATTTGCAGGTAGTGCGTTCGCTCTGCCATCAGGTGGTGGTGTTACGGGCGGGAGAAGTGGTTGAGCAAGGCGAGAGTCAGCAAGTGTTTACCAACCCACAACAGGACTACACACGCCAGTTAATGGCGGTGCGCAGCCCCGATTCTTCAGCGGGGTAATTCACAAAAGGGTTCGGCAATCGCCACACCAAAATTTTTCAGGCGGCAGGTTGCCGCGAACTCATCCTGTTGGTTCACAAACAGGCAGGGTTCACCTTCACATTCCAGAACACAGCACTCCAGTGCAATGTCGTTCAGTGCCTGGCTTAATTTGTACATAACAGGCCAGGCTTTATCTCCATCATGGCTGAGCAGTTTGAGGCCGACAAGGTTATCCTCTCCCGCAGGGCCATTTTGCGGAATCGGTTCAACTTTTGAGCCAGCGAAACCTGCGGACCACTGATAGCCCTGCGGTAAACGACTGACGATAGAATGTTGTAACGTATTCACTGTTTGTCCCCGGAAGTCACAATAAAAATCGCATGATTTTTACTTAAAGGTTAATACATTGTTGCTAAATTGCTTCTTATAAGAATAAAAAAAAGACGCCCGAAAACCGCTTTACAGGCTACCACTTAATTATTCAGTGGTTATTTTTAGCGACAGATCACATTTTTGGGCTATATGTAACCCTTTCCCTCTGCCATTACAACTATTTTTACTACAAAGCTGTGACTTTTTACACAAGCAATTTTTACATAATAGAAACAATTCTATGTAATTCAGACTGCCAGGACGTTGACATGGATTAAGAAAAACAGCGAAGAAATGGATGTTTCGTGCTAAATCGCCCCTTGCCGGCTCAAACCAGCAAGGGCGCAGAAGGCGGTTCAGGCGGCGTGGCGATGTTTGCGCCGGGCAATGAGGTAGAAGAATAACGACGCAGTGGCGCAAGCACTTATTGCTATTACCATGGGCCAGGCCGTATTCATTGTAGTGAGTGATAACAATGCGCCAACCAGCGCACCAATGCCAAAACGAAACGTTCCGGCAAGAGAAGATGCCGTTCCGGCCATATGAGGGAAAGCATCAAGAATAGAAGCCATGGCATTCGAAGACACCATTGAAACACAGCCAATATAGACGGCCACACCCAGCACCAGCGCCCAGAACCCGAGCCCAAACAGGCTGCTCCCCACCAACCAGAGCGCCATCAAGAACTGTACACACAAACCAAACCGAAATAGCGCAGTTACCCCGAAGCGGCGTACACAACGACTGTTGATTGCCGTCATCATAAACAGGAACACCACATTCAGTGCGAAGTAATAGCCGAAATGCTCCGGGCGCACATGGTTGAGTTCAATGTAAACAAACGGCCCGGTGGTTAAAAAGGCAAATAACCCGGCAAAGCTGAACCCACTGGCAAGCATGTAGCACAGCACCTGACGGTGGCGAAACAGGGCTGCAAAGTTTGTCAGTGTGGTAGCCAGACGAAAACGCTGGCGGCGCTCAGGCGGCAAAGTTTCCGAAATCAGCAAGAAGATCATGACACTGGCAAGCAAAGCGAGGCCCGCCAGTATCCAGAAAATGCTCTGCCAGCCAAACCAAACCAGAACCACACCTCCGGCAATAGGAGCAACCAGTGGAGCAATAGTGGTAACCAGCATGACAAAAGACATCATGCGGGAAAATTCTTCCCGCGGGTAGATATCACGCATCAGCGCATTGATAACAACACTGGCTGCTGCGGCTGAAAGGCCGTGCAAAAAGCGCATCACAATCAGTTGCTCAACAGATTGCGACAATGCACAGGCTACGGCTGCACAGGCAAAAACCAGTGTTCCCCCCAGAATCACAGGCTTACGCCCCAGGCTGTCTGCCATAGGGCCATACAGCAACTGCCCCACAGCAAACCCTAAAATATAGGTGCTGAGTGTCATTTGCGTACTGCCAGCAGAGACACCAAACTGGCTGGTTATCACTGGCAATGCGGGCAGATACATATCAATGGAAAGCGGCATTAACATTGCCAGCAGACCAAGAATAAACACAATACTTACTGAGGAGCGCTGCGGGGATGACACGTAATCTGTTCCTTAATCAGGTCACTGGCAGGCCGATACTGGCCACTTCATCTTCAGTTAATGGGCGGTACTCGCCTTCTTCCAGCTGGCTGTCCAGCTCAATGCTACCAATCCGTTCGCGGTGCAGAGCTTCAACATGGTTTCCCACGGCGGCAAACATGCGTTTGACCTGGTGATACCGGCCTTCACTGATAGTCAGGCGCACATCTGTCGGCCCCAGAATTTCCAGGGTAGCTGGTTTTGTCAGGTCTTTTTCATTATGTAGCTGAATGCCATCAGCAAACACACTAACCAGCGCTTCATCAACCGGAGACTCCAGTTGGACGCGGTAAGTTTTCGAACAATGGTGACGTGGCGAAGTAATACGGTGTGACCACTGCCCGTCATCCGTCAGCAACACCAGACCCGTGGTGTCGATATCCAGCCGGCCTGCTGCATGCAACTTATGAGCCGCAGGTTCATCAATGAAATACAGGATGGTTGGGTGATCCGGGTCATCCGTAGAACACACATAGCCCTGGGGTTTATTCAGCATAAAGTAACGCGGGCCATGTTGCTGCGCCAGTGGGGTGCCATCGTAGGCCACCTGATGCTCTGGCTTCAGTTTATAGGCGCTGTCTTTCACAATCTCGCCATCTACCGTGACATTGCCACCACGAATTTCACGGCATGCAATCGCCCGGCTGATACCAAGCTGGTGGGAAAGAAATTTATCAAGTCTCATGGGAATTTCACTGCCTGTCATACCGGGCCCTGATTACAGTAGCATTGTCTTTACTGTAGTGGATGCCGGTGTCGATAAGAGAACCAGTGCGCAAGTATAACGACACGCGGTCTGGTCACAAGGCAAAAATAGGTTTGTGCCAAAATCGTGGCATAATTTACACGTTTTCTCTTACAGGCAGGTTATTACCCTCACAACGTTATGTCTTTTATACTGCGCCCATACCAACAAGAAGCTGTCGATGCCACTGTGCAATATTTCCGCCACCATACATCGCCGGCGGTTATTGTGTTACCTACAGGTGCGGGCAAAAGTCTGGTGATTGCCGCACTGGCACGCCTGGCGAAAGGCCGGGTTTTGGTGTTAGCTCATGTAAAAGAACTGGTGGAACAAAACCACGCCAAGTATGAGGCGCTGGGCCTCAGTGCAGATATTTTTTCTGCCGGTTTGTTACGTAAACAAAGCCAGGGCAAAGTGGTGTTTGGCAGCATTCAGTCGGTTGCCCGGCACCCGGAAGCCTTTAATGACGCCTTCTCGCTGGTCATTATTGATGAGTGCCACCGTATTAGCGACGCACAAGACAGCCAGTATCAACAACTGCTGGCGCACTTGCGCAGCCATAACCCGTCACTGCGCCTGCTCGGGCTGACAGCCACACCATTTCGCCTGGGTAAGGGTTGGATTTACCAGTACCATTACCATGGTATGGTGCGCGGCGATGACCAGGCCTTTTTCCGCGACTGTATTTATGAACTGCCATTACGTTACATGATTAAACACGGCTTCCTTACGCCACCAGAGCGCATGGATATGCCGGTTGTCAGTTACGATTTCAGCCAGTTGCAGGCGCAAAGTAACGGTTTATTCAGTGAAGCAGATATCAATGCTGAGCTGAAAAAACAAAAGCGCGTTACCCCGCAAATCATCCGCCAGATTATCGACTTTGCCGCCAGGCGCTGTGCGGCCATGATTTTTGCTGCCACTGTCGAACATGCCAAAGAAATCACTGCGCTGTTGCCCAAAGGTGAAGCGGCTCTGGTCACCGGTGATACCCCGGCCCGTGAACGCGACCAGTTAATTCTGGATTTCAAACAACAAAAACTCCGTTTTCTGGTGAATGTCTCGGTACTGACCACCGGGTTTGATGCCCCGCATGTTGACCTCATCGCTATATTGCGGCCGACAGAATCAGTAAGTCTTTACCAACAAATCGTTGGCCGTGGTTTGCGCCTGTTTCCCGGAAAAACTTCTTGCCTGATTCTGGATTATGCCGGGAACCCCCATGACCTCTATACACCCGAGGTCGGCCAGGCGAAAAAAACCAGTGACAATGTCCCGGTACAGGTGTTTTGCCCGTCCTGCGGCTTTGCCAATACCTTTTGGGGGAAAACCACCCAGGATGGCACACTGATTGAGCATTTTGGCAGGCGTTGCCAGGGCTTACTGGAAGATGACGAAGGCAACAGAGAACAGTGTGATTTCCGTTTCCGCTTTAAAAACTGCCCAAATTGCCACGCAGAAAATGATATTGCGGCACGCCGTTGCCATGCCTGCGATACGGTACTGGTTGACCCAGACGATATGTTAAAAGCCGCATTGCGTTTAAAAGACGCACTGGTATTACGCTGTTCAGGAATGGTTCTGGCTGGGGGCTCAGACGCCAAAGGGCCATGGCTGAAAATCACTTATTACGATGAAGACGGCGCAGATGTAAGTGAGCGCTTCCGTCTGCACACACCCGCTCAGCGTACCGCTTTCGAACACCTGTTCCTGCGCCCGCATCAACGTGCGCCAGGCGTGACATTCTCATGGTCCACCCCGGAGTCTGTTATCGGGCAACAAGATTTACTGCGCCACCCGGATTTTGTGGTCGCCAGGAAACAAGGGCAGTTCTGGCAAGTTCGCGAAAAGGTTTTTGATTATGCGGGCCGTTTCCGCCGTGCGAATGAATTGCGTGGTTGATACCCGCAGGGTAAGCATTTACATCTGCAACAGAGCAGAGATAGCAGCCCACCTGGTAATAGTAAAGAAAGTGGCGCTAACGCTTTATTGCCCGATGGCAGATTACCCGCTATAATGCCGCCCGCTTTTGCATCCGTAAAAGCTGAATATTTGCCTGCTACTGGGTCGCCTGTTGCAGGATTCACTATAGAGAGATTGTGATGTTTACTATCAATGCAGAAGTACGTAAAGAGCAGGGTAAGGGTGCGAGCCGCCGCCTGCGCATCGCGAACAAGTTCCCGGCCATCGTTTACGGCGGAACTGAAGCGCCTGTTGCTATCGAACTGGACCACGACCTGGTTATGAACCTGCAGTCCAAACCTGAGTTCTATGAAGTTCTGACTCTGGTTATCGAAGGCAAAGAAGTGAAAGTAAAAGCTCAGGCTATGCAACGTCACCCGTTCAAGCCGAAACTGATGCACATCGATTTCGTTCGCGCTTAATCGTTCGCTTCAAATAAAAAACGCCGCTTATGCGGCGTTTTTTATTGTCTGCAATTTATGATGCGGCCCCGCCAGAGGCCACACATGCTTAGTTACCGCCAGATGTGCGGCGCTGTAACTGGTCGCGCAAATTCGGAGGCGTGCCTTTAATGGTCAGCGTATCTGTTGCCGGGTCCCAGAAAATGCGTTCTCCTAATAACATGGCATCGAAGCTAATCGTCAACCCACCGCCGCTACCAGCAAACTTGGTCAGCTGTTTTAGCGTGCTACGGTCTGCCGGGAAAGTTTCTTCCAGCTCATAGCCCTGGGTTTCAGCAAAAGACTGAAAGTTTTGTTCGCCCAACACCGGGATTTCACCCGCCAGCGCCGAAAGCGCAATTTCTTCACCCGATTGCAGTTGCTCGTTACAGTAGGTGTAAACCTGCTGGCGCACATTCTGGCGTTCGCCTTTATCGAGCTCACCTTGCGCTGCATAATCTTCCACTGCCTGAAGCAGGCCACGGTTTTGCGCTTTGGTATCCAGGCCTTCACTGGCGCCCAGAAAATCCATGAAGAAATCAGAGACCTTACGCCCTACCCGCCCTTTCAGGAACGTCAGGTAGCGTTTAGATCCCGGGTTGGTTTCCCATTCCGTGAGATCAATACGCGCCACGATATCGGCATGGTTAATATCCAGATAATGCGTGGTGCTCAAATCTAGCTGTTCATTCACCCGCATACTGCTGAGGTTATTCAGCACGGCGACTAACAGATACTCCACAGCCAGGTAACGATACTGGCAAAACAGGACAATACCGCCATCTGCAAACGGGTATTTGCCCAGCTCATCACGCAGGCGGCCGGTTGCCGCACGGCTGAATGCCAGAAAATCATCTTCGCCCTTGCGGCAATTTTGCAAAGCGACAGCCAGTTCACTTTCAGGTGAAAACAAACCATAGGCTTTACTTTTTGCGCTATATACCCGGTGCAACTCCGCCATCATGTCGACCACGACGCCTGCCGGTTCGAGCAGCGTGTCGCGCAACACCAGCTCGAGATTTTGTTCATCACGCTTTATCAGTTGATGTAAAGCTAACTGGTCGATATCCAGACTCATGGTACACTCTCCTTTAAAGGCGGTATTCAATCACCAGTCTCGCCCCGGTGCAACCTCAGATAAAAATGCGGAAAACCTGACGCCATTACGGTAATATGACGCACTTTGATAAAACTGAATGATACTGATTTATGCCACAAACATCCCGTTATAGTGACGAACGTGTTGAAAGCCTGCTTACTGAGCTGGCGAATGTTCTTGAACAACACAAAGCCCCGACTGACCTTTCACTGATGGTGCTGGGTAACATGGTGACTAACCTGATAAACTCCAGTGTCGCACCTGCCCAGCGCCGGACCATTGCCCGTTCGTTTGCTGAAGCATTGCAATCTTCAGTGCGGGACGAAAGCGCACATTAAAGATAACAAGGACTGAACGCATCACTATGGTGAACAGGCATCAGCGTTATCGTGAAAAAGTCTCCCAGATGATCAACTGGGGGCACTGGTTTGCGCTGTTTAATATTTTACTCGCCATTGTGCTGGGTAGCCGTTACCTGTTTGTCGCCGACTGGCCTGCCACACTCCCGGGCCGGTTATACTCCTGGTTCAGTCTGGTTGGGCACTTTAGTTTTTTGGTGTTTGCCGGTTACCTGCTGATTCTGTTCCCGCTGACTTTTGTGGTCATGTCGCAACGCCTGATGCGTGTGTTGTCCGTCACCCTTGCGACTGCGGGAATGACACTGTTGCTGGTAGACAGCGAAGTATTCACCCGCTTCCATTTGCACCTTAACCCCATCGTCTGGGAAATTGTGGTTAACCCACAACAGTCTGACATGGGCCGCGAAGGGCAAATGATCTTTATTGCCGTCCCGGTTATCCTGCTGATTGAAATGCTGTTTGCCACCTGGAGTTGGCAAAAATTACGCAGCCTCAACCGCCGCAGCCACTTCGCCAAACCGCTGGTGGTAGCGTTCTTTATTGCTTTCTTCAGTAGCCACCTGATGTACATTTGGGCGGATGCCAATTTCTACCGCCCAATCACCATGCAGCGGGCCAACCTGCCCTTCTCTTACCCAATGACTGCCCGCCGTTTCCTGGAGAAACACGGTCTGCTGGATGCCCAGCAATACCAGCGCAGGCTGATTGAACAAGGGAACCCGGAAGCACTGTCCGTGCAATATCCACTGGGCGAGCTGCGTTATGGTGGCATGGGAACCGGGCAAAACGTACTGCTGATAACCGTCAGTGGGCTGAACTATGGCAGTTACGCGAAAAACATGCCTTCACTGGCCGCTTTTGCGAACCAGAACATTCGCTTCACTCACCACATGAGTGCCGGTAACCAGGCAGACAATGGCGTATTTGGGCTGTTTTATGGTATTTCACCCACCTATTTCGATAGCGTGCTGTCTGCCCGAATCCCTGCGGCACTGATCACCGCATTCAACCAACAAGGTTATCAGTTGGGGCTATTTGCCTCCGATGGCTTTAAAGGTCCGTTATACCGCCAGGCATTGTTATCTGATTTCTCTCTGCCGGAAGCGCGCACCCGTACCGACAAACAAACCGCCACGCAGTGGATTAACTGGCTGAACCAGTATGCCACTGAAGATAACCGCTGGTTCTCGTGGGTGGCGCTGAATGGTACAGATGGTGCCAGCCAGAATGCCCTGCCCGCCGCAGAGGGCCAGGTTGATGCGCAAATTAGCCGTATCCTTGATGCCTTACAGGCACAGAATCGCCTTGAGAATACCGTGGTGATTATCACTGCAGACCGGGGTATTCCGGATAAGCAACACCAAAATACCTTTGCCTGGGACCGTACCCGTATCCAGGTACCGCTTATTATTCACTGGCCGGGCACGCCAGCCCAACAGGTATCAAAACTGACCAGCCACCAGGATATCATGGCGACCCTGATGACCCGCTTGCTGGACGTAAAAACCCCAGTGAATGAGTACTCTCAGGGGGAAGACCTGTTTGGCGCCACACGTCGGAATGACTGGGTAATTAGCGCAGATAACAATACGCTGGCTATCACAACGCCGAAGATGACACTGGTTCTGGATAACAACGGTAATTACCGGGCCTGGGACCGCTCTGGTGAAATTATTACTGATAAAGCGCCACAATTACGCCTGCTGTTACGTGCACTGACCGACGAAAAACGCTTCATTGCTAACTGATTGATTAATTAACCCTCACTCAGTTAGCTACCCACTTGCAATGCCGCGGAAAACGGGTAGTATTAGCGCCCATCGGCACGTAGCGCAGCCTGGTAGCGCACCGTCATGGGGTGTCGGGGGTCGGAGGTTCAAATCCTCTCGTGCCGACCAAATTCCCCAAGAAAACCAGCCTGTTAAGGCTGGTTTTTTTATGCCTGCAGTTCCTGTAGTTTGAGTGGGAAATTACTGGCTAACCCAACCACGCCAGTTCTGACCGCAAACACACTGAAGCAGTACCGGCCACAAATCATATCCCTTCTCACGCTTATTGACTGAAATACCCGCAAATATTGACCAGAACAAAGTCTCCTGGCTATGCTGACTTTTTAGCACAAATGGTCATTAACCGCTGTTCTGGCACGAAAAGTGTGAACTCTTGTTCTCAATTCGTGGAAAATGGAACCTGACGTGTTGATCCACACGGCGCATCACTTATTTCTTATTTCAGGTAACTCAACATAATGAATGCTAAAAATGCCCCACGTCTTTCTTCTTGTGGACTGTTATTGAGCCTTTTACTCACCGGATGCGCAACATCAGAAGGACTTACCACACACAACAGCGTACTGTCGCCTGACTCACTTCAGGCACAAAAAAGCCTCGCTGGTGTGCATTTCAGCCCGGCGGCATGGCCACAGCAAGCCTGGTGGAAAAACTTTAATGACCCACAGTTAAACCAGCTAATTGACCAGGCGCTTGCCAGCAGCCCAGACCTGCAAATTGTCAACGCTCAGGCAGCGAAAGCCAATGCAGCAGTCGTTGCGGCAGAAGCCGCCCGGATGCCAACCCTTGATGCTGATGGTAGCGTCACCCGTTCACGCCTTGCCAAAGTAGATGACCCGCTGCTGGAAGGCCACCGCTATGCCACACTGCGCTCTGCTTACCTCAGCGCCAGCTATACGCTGGATTTGTGGGGCGGCCAGAAAGCTGCATGGGAATCTGCTTTAGGGGCAGCCCGTGCCAGTGAAGTGGATAAACAAGGTGCCCGGTTGACTCTGGCCGCGAATGTCACACGCGCCTATATCAACCTGAACCTGAATAAAGAGCTGGAGAAACTGGCAGAAGATAACGTTAAACGTACTGAGTCTATCAGCCAGTTGCAGCAGAAATACTTTGCGAATGGTCTGTCTACCCGTTACCAGTACAACCAGGCCCGTGCCACGGCGAAAAGTGCTGAACAGGCATTAACAGCCGCCAAACAAGCCACTGTTGATGCCGGTATCAAGCTCTCTATTTTGCTTGGGAAAGGTCCGGATGCATGGCGTAGCCTCAAGCAGGTTCAGTTAAGCGTACCGCAAAATATGACATTGCCTTCCGATATCCCGGCAGACCTGGTTGGCCGCAGGCCAGATGTTGTGGCTGCGCGCTGGCGGGTTGAATCCGCTGAGAAAAATATCGCGGCGGTCAAAACCGAATTTTATCCCAACATTAACCTGGTCGCTGAAGCGGGTAGCCGTAACCTGTTAGGTGATGCGTTCTTTGGCGCACCCAGCCAGTTCTTTAATATTGGGCCAACATTGTCTTTGCCTATCTTTGATGGCGGCAAACGCCGCGCCGACCTCGCCACCAGCAATGCGGACTGGGATCTGGCCGTAGCTCACTATAACAGTACCGTTATCAGTGCACTGGGTAACATCAGCGACAGCATTGTGTCGATGAAATCCCTGGGTGAGCAAAATGACCAGGCACAGCAGGCGAACCAGCTGGTTCACAGTGCGTGGGATGACGTATCCAAAGAGTACAGTGCAGGTCTGAGACCTTTCCTTGATGTGTTATCACTGCAAAGTCAGTTAATTGAATCGGACCAGCAGGTTGCTGAGTTAAAAGCGCAGCAACTGAGCCAGGCCGTCTTGTTGATTGAACAACTGGGCGGTGGGTTTAAGGCCTGATTTGCTGAGCGATATCTAAATAAAACGCCGCCAGTGGCAAAACCTGGCGGCGTTTTTTATTTCAGGAATAAGGCAAATCAGGCGGGTATTTGCTGAGTGATGCAGTGAATGTTACCGCCACCCAATAAAATTTCCCGTGCGGGTACACCTGTTACCAGGTAGCCCGGATACATCTCATGGAACAGTGCCTGCGCTACAGTATCTGTTCTGGCATCCAGCAATGGGTAAATAATTTGCTGGTTGCTTATCAGGTAGTTCACATAAGAGCCAGCGAGGCGATTTCCCTGCTGGCGCTCAATGGCGCTTCCGGAATGAACACTGGCTGTTTCTTCTTCGCTGGCAAATAACGGGCCGGGAGCCGGCAATTTCCAGACTTTCAGTTTACGGCCACGGGCATCCGTCGCCTGTTCAAGCACGGCCAGTGCTGCCTGAGAGCGGGCATACTGCGGGTCCTGTTCGTCATCTGTCCAGTGCAGTGCCACTTCACCCGGGCGCACAAAACAGCACATGTTATCGATATGGCCATCGGTCTCATCATTAAACACGCCATCTGGCAGCCAAATGAAACGCTCAACACCCAGGTAGTCACGTAAATGCTGTTCAATTTCAGCTTGCGACAAATGCGGGTTACGGTTCGGGTTCAGCAGGCACTCAGCGGTGGTCAGCAATGTGCCTTCGCCATCAACATGAATAGATCCCCCTTCCAGTACCAACGAAGTTGGGTAACCGGCAAAACCATGATATTGCAGCACCTGGCGGGCCACAGCCTGGTCTTTATCCCAGGGTGCATACAGGCCGCCCTGCTCGCCGCCCCAGGCATTGAAAGCCCAGTCCACACCGCGCCGTTCACCTGCGTTGTTGACGACAATAGTTGGCCCGGTATCACGCATCCAGGCATCATCACTTTCCATTTCTACCAGCGTAACACCGGCAGGCATAGTAGCCTGTGCTTTGCCAAGCTCGCTGGCAGGCACAGCCATAAACACGGGTGTAGTTTGTGCAATAGCACCAGCGACTGCGGCAAAAGCCTGCTGCGCTGGCTTACCTTCATTGCGCCAGTTGTCTGTGCGGTATGGCCAAATCATCCACACTGCCTGTTGTGGAGCCCACTCGGCAGGCATCATAAACCCATCACCACGGGGCGTTGTCATCTCAGACATAGCTTATCTCCGGGTTGTGCCATCAGAAGTGGCAATCGCGCTGTACATTTCCGGGCGGCGGTCGCGGAACAGCCCCCAGGATGCACGTTGTGCAGCAATGGCGTCGAGGTCAAAGGTATACACCAGTATGGACTCGTCCGTTTTGTTTGCCTGTTTAACCAGTTCACCTGTCTGGTCAGCAATAAAAGAAGAACCATAGAATGTCATTTCCAGGCCTTCTATATATTTACTGGCTTCAGTACCAATACGGTTGGAAGCAATAACCGGAACCAGGTTTGCTGCAGCATGGCCTTGTTGAACGCGAGTCCAGTGCGGCTGGCTGTCGATTTCCGGGTAAGCAGGTTCAGAACCAATTGCAGTTGGGTAGAAAATAACTTCTGCGCCCTGCAATGCAAGGCTCCGGGCGGTTTCCGGGAACCACTGGTCCCAGCAAATCCCCACACCCACTTTGGCATAGCGCGTATTCCACACTTTAAAACCCGTGTCACCAGGAATAAAAAATTGTTTTTCCTGGTAAGCCGGGCCGTTAGGAATATGGGTTTTACGGTAAATATCCATCACCGTGCCATCGGCATCAATCATGACCAGTGAGTTGTAATAGGCATTGTTCGCTTTTTCGAAGAAGCTCAGTGGCAGCACCACTTCCAGCTCTTTTGCCAGTGCAGAAAAATGGCTAATTAGCGGGCTGTTCGCAACATCCTGCGCCAGCGCGTAATGTTCCGGGCTTTGATCAATGCAAAAGTAAGGCGCGGCAAAGAGTTCCTGAATCAGGATAATTTGCGCCCCCTGGGCATGGGCTTCACGCACCAGTCGCTCAGCATTGGCAATGTTGTTGTCCAGTTCCCAGCTACAGGCCATTTGAGTGGCAGCGACAGTTACATTTCTCATTAAAAAATCTCCTGATGTTAGAGAGTGGTGCTTACCAGACTGCTTTTGTCCCACAGCCTGCACCTGGTGCAGCATTTGCCCACCAGGCGATAAAAATTCTGTTCAATAGTAGCAGACTCCCCGGGCAGGCCGAAAACATTGCCATTGCGCGCAGAAGTTATGTGCCTCTTTTAAACGCAAACCAGCGGTATTCAGCACGGGCTGCAAGGGGTGAGACACTATACGGATCCCGGCTCTCAGACTCAATCTGTCCCGTGGCAAATTCTGATGCATTGCCGTTTCACAACGCACTCCAATGACACACATACTCAAGAACCGCTAAACAATAACCGCTACCCTCACACAGCATGTTGTTTATTTGTTACAAGCCAGATTACTTACCTTATCTACAATCAGGCACGAGAAATTTCTCCAATAGCACGAATAGATAATTTATCACTATGATTTAATAAATTTTTTCCATTCGAATAAACTTTATCGAAATGATACCGTAGAATTAATAATTGATTTGGAATTATTCCGAATCAATACATCTGGGCAAATGTTATCCAGATGCTAAAAATGAAAGGCCATCTATAGTCAAGGAGTGCAAATGAAAGCAGCCGTTGTGAACAGTCATCACCATGTTGATGTCGTCGATAAAAAACTTCGCCCACTGGAACATGGTGAAGCGTTACTGTCGATGGAATGTTGTGGGGTTTGCCACACCGACTTGCATGTAAAGAATGGCGACTTCGGAGACAAAACCGGGGTTATTCTTGGTCATGAAGGGATTGGGGTAGTCAAACAGATTGGGCCGGGTGTCAGTTCACTGAAAGTGGGCGACCGTGCAAGTGTTGCGTGGTTTTTTGAAGGCTGCGGGCACTGTGAATACTGCACCAGTGGTAACGAAACGCTGTGCCGTAACGTGAAGAATGCAGGCTATACCGTTGATGGCGGCATGGCAGAAGAGTGCATTGTAGTGGCAGACTATGCGGTGAAAGTACCCGATGGTCTGGATTCTGCAGCAGCAAGCAGCGTGACCTGCGCTGGTGTGACCACTTACAAAGCCGTGAAAGTATCAGACATCAAACCTGGCCAGTGGATTGCCATTTATGGTTTGGGTGGCCTGGGCAACCTTGCACTGCAGTATGCAAAAAATGTTTTCAACGCCAAAGTCATTGCGGTGGATGTAAACGATAACCAGCTGGCTTTCGCTAAAGAAATGGGCGCTGACCTGGTGATTAACTCCCGCACCGAAGACGCGGCGAAGTTCATTCAGGAAAAAACCGGTGGCGCGCATGCCGCAGTGGTTACAGCTGTGGCTAAAGCTGCTTTTAACTCCGCTGTTGATGCCGTCCGTGCCGGTGCCCGGGTGGTTGCAGTAGGTTTACCGCCAGAATCAATGAGCCTGGATATTCCTCGCCTGGTGCTGGATGGTATTCAGGTGGTCGGTTCACTGGTTGGCACACGTAAAGATCTTACTGAGGCGTTCCAGTTTGCCGCTGAAGGTAAAGTGGTTCCCAAAGTAACCCGCCGTCCCATCGAAGATATCAATACTATTTTTGAAGAAATGGAACAGGGAAAAATTCAGGGCCGTATGGTGATTGACTTCGGGCAGAAATAACCCCGATATAAATAAAGGCGCTGCGGCGCCTTTCAGATTGATGAAAAAGAAGGAAAAAGCGTGGTTTTTCCTTCTTTTTAGTTAGCAGCCCAAAATCAATAAATTGATTTCCCTGGTTTGTTATTGGGAGACATTCTCTCGTGCTGTGCGAACATGAGGTTTGTCATCAGACGCCTTTATTTTTGTGCAAATAGCAATGTATTAATGTCATTAATCAGTTAAGCGATAGTAATAATAAATTTAGTATTACTTAATTATTTTTCTATTAAAAATCAAAATCTTACAACTACCCCTTTGGGGTAATATTTTAGTAAAGTTCCCCCCGGCATACACCGATAACCTCTTTACGCTTGTAAAAAAAAGAGGTTGCCACGTATGTCATGGATTTACCGAATCTCAATAAGAAATAAGCTGTTACTGGTATTATTACCTTTAGTTTTGGCATTATTGGGGGTAGCAGGAAATGGGTTTATGGCCCATTACTCTGTCGAAAAGCAAATGAAAACCGTTGCTGAACTCACTCATATTGCCGCCACATTGGGTGACACAATACATGAACTCCAGAAAGAACGCGGCCTGAGTGCAGGCTACCTGGGCAGCAAGGGCCAGCAATTTCGTTCTGAGTTAACCACACAACAGCAACTCACTGACCAGGTGCTAAAGAAAGCCGAAAACAGCCTGGCACAACTTGCTGGAACTGAGAATTTAGGCAAACTGACAGAACTTGTTAACCAGTTTTCACAACAGCAGCAGACAATAAATACGTTGCGAAGTGGTGTCAGTAACTTATCCATCGCCACACCACAGGCGCTGGCCAGCTATACCAGGATGGTGAATATTCTGTTGGATATTGTCGGCAATATCAGCCACCTGCCCCAGCCAGGGGTAATTCTCAACGACCTGATGACCTATTACGCGCTATTAAACATCAAAGAACAGGCAGGCATTGAGCGCGCACTCCTCGCTAATACTTTTTCGGCAGGCAAATTTATGCCGGGCATGTTTCAACGTTTCAGTGAGGTTGTTGGGAAACAAACCGCGTGGATAACAGCCTACCAAACTTTCGCCACGCCAGATGACCTGAAACTCTGGCAGCAAACCGAAAACCAGCCCACAACCCAAAAAGCACTAGCGATGCGCCAGCAGGCGTTTATTCACGCTGCAGATAACCAGTTTGGTATTCAGGGGCCAGACTGGTTCGCCGCCCAGACTGAGCGTATCAATTTATTAAAAGACGTAGAAAATACCCTTGCCGGCCAGTTATCTGGCGATGCACAGCGTATTGCTGAAACTGCCCGTATTGACTGGATGGGCTACCTTGCAGCAACAGTACTCGCACTGCTGGTTTCGCTGGGGTTTGCCTTGCTGATTACCCGCAGCATTGACCGGCAACTTAAAACAATCCTGCACAAAATTCACACCATGGGTAACGACCTCACCCAACGGTTACCTGTCCCTGGAACTGACGAACTTTCCCGTATCAGCATGGCCTGGAACGCGATGACCGATAATCTCCGGTCTACCGTCATGGAGATAAAGCAAGGTGCGGATGTACTGTTAAGTGCCAGCGATGATATTGCCCGGGGCAACCAGGATTTAGCACAACGGACTGATGAGCAGGCAGCTTCACTGGTAGAAACAGCGGCCAGCATGGAGCAGATATCCACCACCGTAAACCAAACCGCTGAAAGCGCCCGCCAGGCACAATTACTGACAACTGAAATGGAAAATGAGGTTCAGGAGGCAGACAGCATTGCAATTGAAGCCAGCCGCAGTATTGAGGCTGTGCGTGAGTCCAGTGAGCAAATTTCCCATATCATCAGCTCTATTGATGAAATATCCTTCCAGACAAATTTGCTGGCGCTGAACGCAGCCGTTGAAGCCGCACGGGCAGGTGAATTGGGTAAAGGCTTCGCGGTTGTTGCTGCCGAAGTTCGCAGCCTGTCCCAACGTTGTGCCCGGGAAGCCGCATCCATACGTGATCTGGTCACTGTGACCATGGGGAAAATTAACGAAGGTGTTGAAAAGGTAAATGCTTCTGGTGAAACCCTGCACCTTGCGGCCGCCAATACCAGCAGAATGCGGCAATATGTAACCGATATTGCCCACGCAGCCAGTGAGCAGTCTCTGGGCATTAAGCAAATTGATTTGGCTTTGCACCAGCTTGAACAGGTGACTCAGCAAAATGCCGCACGGGTTTCAGAGGCTGCCACAGCCAGCCAGACGCTGAACCAACAGTCTGAAGCAATGACGTCACTGGTTGACCGTTTTACCCTGAATTAACCAGCCAGAGGATGGCAGCAACAGGCTGCCATCCTCGTTAAAAAAACGTAAAAACTGGTAAATTTCGGGTATTCGCTGTAGTATGCCCACCTTTCTCAGGCAGTGTTTGCCTGCCATCGCAGCCATTTCTGGCACCCCCGTAAAAACAACGAAACCTGCACAACAATGAAAACATTACCTGATAACCCGACAACGGCTGTGTCAGTTGCCGATGTCTTACGCTCACCAGGGCGTCTGTTTCGCGAATCTCTTGCCGGTGTGCTGACCGCACTGGCACTGATCCCTGAAGTTATCTCTTTTTCGGTGATTGCCGGGGTGGATCCTAAAGTAAGCCTGGTTGCTTCTATTGTGTTGTGCCTGTCCATGTCGGTACTGGGTGGGCGCCCGGCAATGGTTACAGCGGCTGCAGGTTCCGTCGCGCTGGTGATTGGGCCAATGGTGCGCGACCACGGTGTGGGCTATATCATGCCAGCGGTGATTCTTGCCGGTATTATCCAGATAATGTTCGGTACCCTGGGGCTGGCCAGAATGATGCGCTACATTCCCCGCTCGGTGATGACCGGTTTTGTTAATGCGTTAGGGATCCTGATTTTCTTCGCCCAGGTTCCCCATGTGTTAGGGCAAAGTACGCTGGTCTGGGCGCTGTTTGCCGCCACACTTGCCATTGTTATCTTGTTACCCAAGGTCTTCAGCGCGATTCCTGCACCGCTGGTAGCGGTGGTACTGGTTACCACGATATCTATTTCTATGGGTCTGGCTTTACCCGTTGTTGGCGATGAAGGCCCGATGCATGCAGGCCTGCCATCCATTAACAGCCTGATGGTTCCCCTGAACCTTGAAACACTGAAAATTATCTGGCCCTGTGCGCTGAGTGTTGCATTTGTTGGCCTGATGGAATCACTGCTCACCACGCGCCTGGTGGATGACCTGACAGATACACCGTCCAGTAAACGCCGGGAAAGCTGGGGGCTGGGTGTCGCCAACATTTTTGCTGCATTTTATGGTGGTATAGCCGGTTGCGCCATGATTGGCCAGACCATTGTTAACGTTGAACTGGGCAAAGCCCGTACCCGGGTTTCCACTATTGCCGCCGGGTTGTTTCTGCTGCTAATGGTAACCGGGCTCAGTGAAATAATGGCGAAAATACCCATGGTGGTACTGGCAGGCATCATGATGATTGTGGCCTACAAAACCGTTGACTGGCACAGCCTGCAGCCCAAAACTTTACGCCGCATGCCACTGCCGGAAACCCTGGTGATGGTAGTGACGGTTATTACTACAGTCTGGACAGGTAACCTGGCAATCGGCGTGGTTGGCGGCGTTATCTTTGCCACCCTGTTGTTCGCCCGCCGAGTGGCCCATGTGATTCATGCAGAACGCCTGCTGGATGAAGCAAACCAGACAGTGCGTTACCAGGTACGTGGCCCACTGTTTTTCGCCAGCAGTAACGACTTGTTTGAACACTTCAACTACGCGGAAGACCCACAAAACGTGGTGATTGATTTAACCCATGCACAAATCTGGGATGCATCGACAGTCGCTGCACTGGATGCCATTGAACACCGTTACCAGAAGCACGGCTGCCAGGTTTCATTTGAAGGGCTGGATATGCGCAGCAGTGAATTCCACGCTCGCCTGTCTGGAAAGATTTAAGCGGTAATAACCGGGCGGGATCCTGCCCGGTTCTGGTGTTACAACAGGAAAATGGTCGCCAGGCCAAGGAAAATAAAAAAACCGCCGGTATCCGTAATAGCGGTGATCATTACACTGGATCCGACTGCAGGATCACGTCCCAGCCGGTACATAGTCAACGGGATCAATACGCCCATGATCGCCGCCACTAACAAGTTAAGCACCATAGCCAGCGTCATCACGCCACCCAGTTGCGGGTCCTGATATAAAAGCCAGGTCACCACGCCCATCAGGCCGCCCCAAATCAGGCCATTGATCAGCGCCACACCCATTTCACGAAACAGCAAAAACATGAAGTTTGCCGGTTGAACCTGCTGCAAAGCCAGCGCCCGGACAATCATCGTGATAGTCTGGTTGCCGGTATTGCCGCCAATGCCCGCCACTATTGGCATCAGAGCTGCCAGTGCTACAAGCTGGGCAATCGTGTGTTCAAAGCCATCAATCACCCGGGAAGCGATAAACGCGGTACACAGGTTGATGGCAAGCCAGGCCCAACGGTTTTTTACCGCTTTGCCTACCGGAGCAAAGACATCTTCGCCACTACTTAAGCCCCCCATACGCCGCAAGTCTGAATCTGTTTCTTCGTAAACCACGTCAACGATTTCATCAATGGTCAGGCGCCCCATCAGTTTTCCCTGGGCATCCACAACTGCGGCACTGATGAGGTTATCACGTTCGAAGGTGCGGGCTGCCGCCTCGTCGTTATCCAGCGGAGAAAAGGTGGTTGGGTCAGACACCATGACATCACTAACCAGCGCCTTGGGCGAGTGCAGTAAAATACTGGTGACGCCCAGTTCCCCGGTAAGAATACGATCCCGGCCAACCACAAACAGTTTGTCAGTGTTTTCCGGCATTTTTCCCCGGCGGCGTAAATAGCGTTGTACGGTTTCCAGCGTGATATCAGAACGGATGGTGATCACTTCAAACTCCATGATCGCCCCAACGCTGTGTTTTTCGTACCCCATAACCTGGCGGACACGATCCCGCTCCTGGGCAGGTAGCGACGCCAGCAACCGGCCAGTAAGATCACGGGGAAGGTGTTGTACCAGATAGATCTGTTCGTCGATATCCAGTGTGCTGAGTGCGGTCATTAACGCCCGGTCACTCATTTCATCAATCAGGTCATCCCAGACACTGGCAGAGGCTTCAACCAGCACTTTACCGCGCTTTTGAACCGCTACCAGGTGCCATAAAGCATGGCGCTCTTCCGCCGGTAAACCTTCCAGGGTATCCGCCAGATCAGGTGCAGGCAGGCGAGCCACCAGTTGGTTCATTTCACTGATATCGTCATTTAACCGGCCCAGAGTATGCGGTTCACCCTGGGGGAGTTTGCCTAAAATGGCAGGCACCACCATTTTATTGGTGGAAAAGATAGATAAGATGCGCGCGCGGTCTTCAGCGCGATGCCGGGCGCTTTGATTGATAAGTAATGACATGAATAAAACCTTCCCTGCAGACAGTTATCACCACGTGCACTCCGGGCAAGTGGCTAAGGCATACCGCTGCAGGTTAACGTTTTCCCGTTATGCACTGCAACGACAGGCTATAGTGTAACAGGCCGCCCCTCTCACCCCTATAAACCCTTAACCTTTTCAGTAAAAAAAACCAGCCCGAAGACTGGTTTTTCGCAAAAAAATTAATTTGCGGTGCGGGCAACTGCATCGCGTGATGCCTGTTCCCGCTCGCTCCCGGTCAGCTCACTGAGCAGCCCCTGGCGCATTTCAAGCAAGCGATCAGCGTGAATAAAGTAGTGGTCATCGTGGCTGATGGCAAAAATGGTCTTCCCTTTTTCCTGAATTAAAGGCAGGAGAACCTGGTAAAACTCACGGCGAAAGTGCGGGTCCTGGTCTGCCGCCCACTCATCCAGCAAAATAATATCGCGCTGTTCCGCCAGTGCCAGCAATAAAGCCACCCGCTTTTTTTGCCCTTTTGAAAGGTTCAGGTTGTTGATTTTACCCTGGTCAATTTGCAGTTTACCTGCCATCTTCAGGCGCTGTAACCACTCATCCACTAATGCCGGGTCAGCTGTTTCCCCCCGGGGTCCCAAAAGTGTCTCGAACAACCACACATCAGTGAACACTGCTGAAAAAAGTTGCCGGTAAGCATCCATATTGCTGTCATCAACCGGTTGTCCATCCAGCAAAATTGAGCCAGATACAGGCTGGTAAAGCCCGGTTAACAACATTGCCAGCGTGGATTTTCCGCTCCCATTGCCGCCAATCAAAAAAACCTTTTCCCCACGCTTCAGGGTGAGATTTATCGGCCCGACATGAAACTGGTTATCCGGGTAGTGGAACACCACATCCCGTAATTCCAGGGTTTGCCAGGGCTTGCTGGCTCCGGGGCGCGGGAACTCTGGCTGGTAATCAGCAAGGGAGAACTGTTTTAGTTTATTGAAGGCAACCTGAGCACTCAGCAACGTGGGTAATGCACCTACGGCAGAAAGCAGCGGCGTGCGCAAAAAGAGCAGTGTCAGTGAATATGTGGCGGCCACATTGGTATTGGCCCAGCCCAGGCTGTTCGCCATCCAGAAAACCAGACCAATAGCGCCCAGCATCATGATATTCGACCAGTTAACAGCACTGAGGTGGTAGGTGTCTGCGCAGATAATATTTTTGCGGTAATGGACGGCGTCCGGCAGATAAATTTGTTGGTAAATATACTCGGCACGTTCCCGGTTAAGCGCCAGTTCTTTACGCCCTTCCAGCACTGTCTGGTAATCCTGATACAGCCGGTCTTCAGTTTCACGTAACACAGCCATATGGCGGTAAACCCGTGCAACCAGAACAAAACCACCCAGAATAGTCACCACCAGCCATACAGCAGTAATCAGCAACATTTTCGGCGATAGCCAGGCAAGCCATACTGCAGAACCCAGGGTTAAAATAATCCCCTGAACCAGTTCAGGCAGGCGCACAAAAGCAATGGTGATGTTGCGCACATCACTGGTCAGCCCGGCGAGTAACGAGGCACTACCCATGCTTTCAATACGTGCTATCGGGGTATCCAGCAAACGTTTAATAAATTCACCGCGCAGGCGGAAAACGAAATGGTGACCCAGTGTGGTTAACGCCAGTTGCGACCCCAGCGTCACCGCCATCAGTAACACCAGTACCCCCAGGAACTCAGGCAGCACACTCAAAGAGCGGTCCGCCACTTCGATAAGGCGCTGATTAATAAACGCGATTAAGCCGATTCCCAAAGCAGCACTGGCAAAACTGAGCGCCATAACACCAATAAATGGCCAGCGATATTGCCGCCAGACAACACGTAATAATTCCATAACCCCTCAAGCGCAACCCATTAACCAGCGGGCAGTTTAAACGGATCACCTTTCAGGGCAAGAATAATTCTTATTTTAATTCGCTTTAACAGGTTTTACGAAAGGTCAGATTGTAGCGTACAGCACCAGCATCCGGGTGAATGCCTTCTTTTAATGGCTGGACACCATGGTAAAACAACCGTGATGGTCCACCCCAGACCACAACATCCCCGTGTTCGAGTAAAACCCGTTGAAGCGGAGACTGCCGGGTTGCGCCACCAAATTGAAATACGGCAGGTAACCCCAGAGATACCGACACGATAGGTGCTGTTCTGTCCTGTTCGTCTTTATCCTGGTGAAGTGAAAGCCGCGCGCCTGGCACATAACGGTTAACCAGGCAGGCATCCGGGTGAAAATCCGGGTAACCCGCTTCTTGTGCGGCCCGTTGCGCCAGCACACACAAATTAGCAGGCATAACCGGCCAGGGCTTGCCAGATAATGGGTCGTGCGTGGTATAGCGGTAGCCATGAGCATCACTGTGCCAGCCCTTTTCACCACAGTTGGTCATTGCGACTGACATCGCCAGGCCACCGGGGGTGACCAGGTGGCGGAAAGCCGCCTGTGATGCCACTGCCGCGATCGTTTCTAATAACGCTGAAGCCTCATGAAGGGCAAAGCGGTGGAGCACCACCGCACCTGGTAGCAGGTCAAAACGCCAGGGGAGTTCATCGGCGAATAAGCTCATCAACAGATTCCTCTTCCAGTAATGCATTCTGGTTTTGGTTACGTTCCTGAGCCAGTAATGCCGCCTTGCGGGCAACGCCCCAGCGGTAACCCGCCAGAAGTCCGTCATGGCGCACTACGCGGTGGCAGGGAATAATCAGTGCCAGTTTATTCGCCGCACAGGCACTGGCAACCGCCCGGAAAGCAGCAGGACGCCCCAATTCCGCCGCCACTTGCTGGTAAGTGCGGGTTTCACCATAAGGAATACGCTGTAGCTGCTGCCAGACTTGTTGCTGGAATACCGTGCCACGAATATCCAGTGGCAACTGAGCCAAAAGCGTATCGCCCTGAGATTGTGATTCAGCAAGCAGTGCCAGCGCCTTGCGAAGTAGCGAGTCCTGAGCCAGGTCTGCTGGCAGGCACTGCATTGCCGGGAACATACCATGCAGTTGAATCGCTAATTCAGTAGCCCGTTCCCCCAATAACACCGCGCAAATTCCCTGTTCGCTCCGGGCAACCAGGCAACGGCCAAATGGTGAATCTCCGGCAGCCCAGTACAAGACCTGGCGAGCACTTTGCTGGCGAAACTGCCGCCCGGTCATCCCCAGTGCAGTTGGTGCCTGTTGGTAATAAGGCGAGAACGAATTGAACCCGGCATCCAGCACAGCCTGAGTTACCGTTTTCCCTGCCACCAGGCCTTCCCGCAAACGTTGGGCACGCAGCGCTCGTTGCCATGCGGCAGGCGTTAACCCGGTAACCGATTTAAACTGGCGGTGAAAATGATATGGGCTGAGTGAGACGGCCTGGGCAACAGCCGCCAGAGAGAGGGTTTTGTCACTTTCAGACATCATTCGGCAGGCCAACGTGACACGCTCAACCACCGGTGTTGCATCATGCTTCGTTGGCTGGCAGCGCTTGCATGGCCGAAAGCCTTGTTCCTGCGCAACACCCGCATCCGCGAAGAAACGCACATTTTCCCGCAGCGGGTGTCTTGCCGGGCAGGACGGGCGGCAAAAAATGCCCGTTGTAATGACTGCAAAAACAAATTGCCCGTCCTGCCGGGCATCCCGCACCTGTACTGCCTGCCAGCGTTGTTCATCATTAAGTTGCATAATCACGCCTCCTGTATTCAGTACAGTTTGCCGGATGGGCTACAGGATACCTGCTGTTTCTTGCTGTTTAATTTTTCTCACTTAACAAGAACGTTTTGAACTGCGGAGACATCCAGGTTTTAAAACCGTTACCCTCTTTATAAATAAGGTAGACCGCCAGACCTTCTTTCTCTGCTACTGCCTGCGCTTTTTCGGTACCGAGTACCATCAGGCCAGTATCCCAGCCATCTGCCTCCAGTGCCGTTGGGGAAATCACAGTCGCAGAAACCAGTTTATGCTGAATGGGGCGCCCGGTTGCCGGGTCTATCACATGGGAGATGCGTTTGCCGTCCAGCTCGTAATAGTTACGGTAACTACCAGACGTACTGATACCATGACCGTTCAAATCAACCACCGCCTGAACGGCATTTTCCTGGTCAGTAGGTTTTTGAATAGCTACACGCCAGGGTTTGCCTTCCGCATTTGTGCCACGCGTCATCACTGCTCCGCCGACAGAAACCAAATAACGCCCGATCCCTTCCTGCTCCATTAACCGTGCAAGGTGATCAGCGGCATACCCTTCCCCCACCGTTGAAAGATCGACATACAGATCAGGGATGTCTTTCTGGATCCACTGTTTGTCTGCACGGTTAATCACTGTCAGGTGTTGTAACCCTGTTTTTGCCTTCGCGGCATCAATTTCCGCCTGTGTTGGCCACTTGACCGGTTGTTTATCTGGCCCAAACCCCCACAGATTTACTAATGGACCAACAGTAATGTCCATCGCTCCGTCTGTTTTCGCGCCAATACGCAACGCACCGGTAATGATATCTGCCATTGCTTCACTAACCGGCCAGGGTGCAGTACTGGTGGACTGGTTGAATTTCGACAGCGCTGAATCCGGCTTCCAGGTAGAAAGCATCTGGTCATCGCCATCCAGTTGCGCCTGAATACGGGTGCGCAACTCAGTTCCCCGCTCTGGGTCTACACCCGCAAGGCTTACACGCCAGTAGGTACCCATGGTTTTGCCTTCCAGTACCAGAGCCTGTGAAGAATCAATCCGGCTGCTTTCATCGCAACCACTCAGTAGCAGTGCCCCAGCAAGCAAACCGCAACTCAAAATCGTCCGCATTTGATTATCTCCTTTTAAACCCGCGCAAGAGTACAACAAAACAGGCTTCAGCGGGTTAAACATCAGGGCAATACAGTGCAAAAAGCATCAGCAGTTAAATGCAAAAAAAGTAAACAAGTATTGAGATGAATGGCATAAGTGCCAGTTGGCGCGGGCAGTGAAGCAGATACGAATTTTACTTATGGCGTAAAAAAAGGAGCCATCAGGCTCCTTTTATCATTCAGCATAACAGGGTATTAGAACTGGTAAACTGCACCCAGGCCTACGATGTTATCTGTGCTGGTGCCAGATGCTCTGGTGAAGTCATTGTCATCCAGCAGGTTGATTTTGTAATCAACATAGGTAGAGAAGTTTTTGTTGAAGAAGTAGGTAGTACCTACATCAATGTATTTCAGCAGGTCCTGGTCACCGTAGTCGGTAGTACCATTGGTGATGTCTTTACCGCGAGACTGCAGGTAAGCAATGGAAGGACGCAGGCCGAAGTCGAACTGGTACTGAGCAACCACTTCGAAGTTCTGCGCTTTGTTAGCAAAGCCATATGCATCAGAGCTTGAGCTACCACCGAAACGGGTTGCGTTATAAGTCTGGGTATACTGTGCTGCCAGGTAGATGTTGTTAGCATCATATTTCAGGCCGCCAGTATAAGCTTCTGCGTGGTCACCGTTACCGTAGATACCAGCCATATCGTTCTGGTCAGCAGTACGTTTGGAGGTTGCCATCGCGCCGCCCAGGCTGAAACCAGCACCGAGATCATAAGTTGCAGACATTGCGAAACCGTCACCATTCTGTTTCAGAACAGAACGGCCAGTGCTGTCTTCACCGCTTACGCTACCGTTTTTACCCTGGTACTGCAGGGCGAAATCCAGGCCGTCTACCAGGCCGAAGAAATCACTGTTACGGTAAGTCAGCAGGCCATTAGCACGCTGCATCATGAAGTTATCAGAACCGTAGGTATCACCACCGAATTCAGGCAGGACGTCGGTCCAGGATGCGATATCGTAGATAGCGCCGTAGTTACGACCATAATCCAGAGAACCCGCATCACCCACTTTCAAACCCGCGAATGCTACACGAGTCCATGCGTCATTTTCAGATTCAGTAGTGTTACCCTGCACCTGATATTCCCACTGGCCGTAACCGGTCAGTTGGTCATTAATTTGGGTTTCACCTTTGAAGCCCAGACGGATATAGGTCTGGTCGCCATCATTGCTGCTGTCTTTGGAGAAGTAATGCAGGCCGTCAACTTTACCGTACAGATCTAATTTGTTGCCATCTTTATTATAGATTTCAGCCGCGTGAGCTGCGCCTGCTGCCAGCATAGCCGGAACCAGCAGAGCCAGTACTTTAGCTTTCATGTTATTACCCTCTGTTATTTGCCTTTATTTATTATTGCCACTGCATACTGATTACGGAACCAGTCGGCAGATGCCATTGTCTTAAACCAATACAGATTAATCCAATGGGATTTTGATACTAAAACTTTTGTGGTGTTTCATTATACTTTTCATATGTAACAAATTGTAAATATCAGGGAACTTTTTTTAGCACCAATAGATAAAAATATTCGCACTAAAAATCAAAAAATATTTCATATTCATTAAAATCAAAGGCTTAAATTAAATTCCAATCGCCGCACTGAATGTTAAACACACCGTCCTAATTCATCCTAAAATTATCAACGCTATCATCATTAACTTTATTTATTACCGTCATTCAGTTCTGAATGTCTGTTTACCCCAATTTCTTGCCGAATGTCTTACATTCGGCTTTTTTTTTGCCTCAGCCAAACAATGCCATCGATTGATAATTAACATTAAAAATTGTAACGACTATTAACTATTTACCACCATTATTAGACAAAGCAAATTTCATCAACTATACTTTTCTTATCTTTTTGTGCTTTTAATTATCACTTCAACATTATCTCTTCTTACCAGCCACAATCTTTCGGATAATTCCTTACCGCAATAAAGTAAAAAATGAGGTTTATCTGATGGTTATTTTTGCTACGACAGGCAAGGTATTGCGCATGTTCAATTGGCCGCATACCTGTGCGTGTTGGCATATTGCGCTATACAATGAGTAGAAACGATATTCCGCAGCAGCAACCAGTAATGGCATCATCACGTAACCTGGCTGCCTGGGTAAAAACGGCCTGAGTGCAGTTTTGCATACTCCAGCCAGGCCTGGTTTAACCATGCTGGTGAGTGATGTGGTTGCAAAGACGAAATCCCTTGTACCACGGGAAGGCGGGATATGTGATGATACGCTTTTCAGCCTGGTTTCACGCTATTGCAGTGGCTGGTCTTCACTAACTGATAATAAAGAAATATTCAGAGGCTATGAACCCGAATAAGTTTTCCTTAAAACCAGGCAGCATATCGCGCTACTTCATCCTGTTGATCGTTGTGTTACTGGTTACGCTGGGCGTAACACTTCAGAGCGCGGTCAACACCTGGCTGAAGGACAAGAGCCTGCAGGTAGTGGATGTAGCTCAGTCCATGCACAAGCGCATTGAGACCTGGCGTTATGTTACCTGGCAAATTTATGACAATGTTGCAGCAGCCCCTGCCAGTGCCAGTAACGAAATTCAGGAAACCCGCCTGCGCCAGGATGTTTATTATCTGGAAAAACCACGGCGCAAAACCGAAGCGCTTATTTTTGGCTCACATGACAGCAGCACGCTCGCCATGACGCAAAGAATATCCAATTATCTGGATATTCTCTGGGGCGCTGAATCAGCTCCATGGTCAATGTATTATCTGAATGGCCAGGACAACAGTATGGTTCTGGTCTCCACGCTGCCATTAAAAGACTTAACCTCTGGTTTTAAAGAATCCAGTATCAGCAACATGGTCGATCAACGCCGGGCAGAAATGCTGCAACAGGCAAACGCACTGGATGAACGGGAAAGCTTTTCCGGTTTGCGGCAAATGGAGTGGCAAAACAACAATTACTTTACTGTGCGCACCACCTTTAACCAGCCGGGGCATCTGGCAACTGTGGTTGCCTTTGATATGCCGGTTAACGATTTACTCCCCGCCAACATGTCTGTGGATGACTTCCGCCTGGATAACGATGAACAGGCGCATTTAAAAACTACCAAGAACCAGTCTGAAGGCCTGGTGAGTATTGGCTTCAACGGCGGGCATATTGAAATCTCAGTACCTGTTGTCACAACAGGTATGAAGCTGGTTTGGGAAGTACCTACCGGCACTATGATAATGGAGACATTGCAAAATGTTCTCCTGGGCGTATTGCTAACTATTGGTCTGATTGCACTGGCTATTTTTGGTTTAATCACTTTCCGCCAGCAGCCTTCACGCCAGACATCAGATAACTCGCCTGCATCTAACGGGAAAGAATTACAGGCGCTCAGGGCGCTGAATGAAGAAATTTTGTCTGTCGTGCCACTGGGCATTCTGGTTCAGGATATTGAGAACAACCGTACAGTTATCAGTAATAAAATGGCCGATAACCTGCTGCCACACCTTAACCTGAAAAATATTATGTCCATGGCAGACCAGCACCAGGGCGTTATTCAGGCAACTGTGAATAATGAACTGTACGAAATCCGCCAGTACCGTAGCCAGATTGTTTCACGGGTACAGATTTTCATTATCCGCGACCAGGATAAAGAAATTCTGGTAACGAAGAAACTGCGCCAGGCACAGCGGCTGTATGAGAAAAACCAACAAGGCCGAAGTGCTTTTATGCAGCATATTTGCCATGCACTTAAAGGCCCTATTGACTCGCTGGCAGAAAAAGCATCAGGGCTGCAAACCCCCGAGCACCTCGCGCTGGCCGACGACGCTGACCGCCTGGCTCACCTGGTGGATGAAATGCAGCTACTGAACTTGCTGGAGGATGACAACTGGAAAAGCAGCACTTCCTGTTTCTCCCTGCAGTCTTTGCTTGATGATGTTGTGCCTGCGATTTTACCAGTCATTAAGCGCAAGGGTTTGCAATTACTGGTTAACAACCCAATTCCTGCCACGGAAAACCGCCATGGTGACAGAGAAGCCCTGCACCGTATGCTACTGATGTTGTTGCATTATGCTGCCACCACAACTGAAATTGGCAAGATAACCCTGGATATTACTCAGGACGAAGGCATAGATGACGGGCTGATTTTCCGTATCACCGATACCGGGCGCGGAATCAGCGATGATGAAGTTGATAACCTGCACTTCCCGTTCCTTAACTCCACCACGGAAGACCGTTATGCACAGGCCAACGGCCTGACATTTTTCTTGTGTAACCAGTTAGCCCGTAAAATGGGTGGCAACCTGAGTATCAAGTCAAAAGATGAGCTGGGTACTCGCTATACCCTGCACCTGCGCCTGCCACAAGAAGGCAAACAAGCAGTACAGGAACAGGAAGAACGCCTGCTGGATGATGTTGTCGCTCTGGTGGATATTGCTTCACGTGATGTCCGTAACATTGTCACCAGGCAGTTAGAAAGCTGGGGCGCCGCCTGTGTTGCACCTGATGAGCAATCATCAAGTCAAGCATTTGATATATTTTTAACAGATAATCCGTCTAATCTTACTGCATCGGGCTTGCTTTTAAGCGATGATGAGAACGGTTTACGGAAAATCGGAAATGCCCGTTATCGTGTAAACTTCAATATGAGTAATGCAATGCAGGACGCAATACTTCAGCTTATTGAAGCGCAAATGGCTAATGACGATGCGCAAGAAAGTGGCTCAGGAGTGAGTGATGAAACTGCTCAACTTCATGCAAGTGGTTATTATGCGCTGTTTGTAGATACCGTGCCCGACGATGTAAAACGTCTGCAAAATGAGTCACAGGCAAACGACTTTTTAGCGCTGGCCCAAACGGCACACAGACTTAAAGGCGTATTTGCTATGCTGAATCTGGTACCAGGGAAACAGTTGTGTGAAACGCTGGAGCATCACATTCGTGAAAAAGATGCACCTGCCATAGAAAAATATATCAGTGATATTGATACTTACGTCAATAGCTTACTGTAAAAAGGTAACCTAAAACATGAACAATATGAACGTAATTATTGCCGATGACCATCCGATCGTTTTGTTCGGGATTCGCAAATCTCTGGAACAAATCGAGTGGGTTAATGTTGTTGGTGAATTCGAAGATTCCACAGCACTTATTAACAATCTTCCAAAGCTGGACGCGAATGTCCTGATTACTGACCTTTCCATGCCTGGGGATAAATACGGCGATGGGATTACGCTTATCAAATACATTAAGCGCCATTTCCCGTCAATTTCCATTATTGTACTGACGATGAACAATAACCCGGCCATTCTGAGTGCTGTGCTGGACCTGGATATTGAAGGTATTGTACTGAAGCAAGGGGCGCCAACAGACCTGCCTAAGGCTCTGGCTGCTTTACAGAAAGGCAAAAAATTCACACCGGAAAGTGTCTCCCGCTTACTGGAGAAAATCAGCGCAGGTGGGTATGGTGACAAACGCCTGTCACCCAAAGAGAGCGAAGTATTACGCCTGTTTGCTGAAGGCTTCCTGGTAACTGAAATTGCCAAAAAGCTTAACCGCAGTATCAAAACTATCAGTAGCCAGAAGAAATCAGCCATGATGAAACTGGGCGTGGATAACGATATTGCTCTGCTGAATTACTTGTCATCTGTGACATTAACACCAGCCGATAAAGAGTAGTTTTTTTACTTCCCTCTTCACTAAAACAGCAGGGATCCCCTGCTGTTTTTCGTTGTACCTCCGCGCTGCTTTTCTCCCTTTCCCCGCCTGTAATATCTCAGCAAAAATCAAAGAAAGCAGACAACGCACAAATCCAACAGCCACACCTGACAACACAAAAAACCCCGCTACTTGCAGCGAGGGTTGTGTCGCGTAAGACCGGTGAACCGCAGAAAGGAAGACAAGGTTATTCCGCCCGGATGGCGGAATAAGGCGAACCGAGGCATGGATGCCGAGTCGAGCCGGCCGCAGGCTGACTGCCCGGAGGTGAACGCAGTGCGCAGCACCGGTCGCCCGCGAAAACGGGGATTGCAAAG
>NZ_JJMI01000032.1:0-11636 GCF_000705335.1 Mangrovibacter sp. MFB070 | reverse complement strand
AGCCGCCGCGACATCCGCTTTGAAGGGGTGCGCAACAGTGCCCGCAGCGACGTGCACATCCAGCAGCTGGCACTGCGCAGTGAAGGGGCGAAAACCCTGAAGCTGGGCGATAACCTGCATGTGAAACCGTTCGCTGGCGTGGCGCTGCGCCACCAGATGACCGGGAGTATGCAGGAGCGCGGAGCAGGGGATTTCAACCTGAGCATGCAGCGTTACACGGAAACGGCGGTGGACGCGGTAACCGGGCTGCACCTGAACTGGTCCGGCGACCGTGGCTGGGGCGCGCAGGCGGTACTGGAAGCGGGGCCGAACCTGGCATTCAGCCGCCAGGGGCGCACGGCCAGCCTGGCAGGGGCATCGGGGCAGCAGTTCCGGGTGGAAGACGGCAAACGCGGTGGCGGGGTGAACAGCCAGGCCACGGCGGGCGCGCACTACCGCCAGGGCAGCCTGGACATTGGGGCGAATGCGTTCCACTGGCGTGAAGACGGCGCACAGGACAAAGGCTTCCTGTTAAGCCTGACGCACCATTTCTGATAATTTCTGCAAACCGCAGGTAAACCACGGGAAGTGCAGGCATAACCGCACTTCCCGTTTTCTTAACCTGCCACGACAAAAATGTACCAATAAAAAAGCACTGCCGCAGGGCAGTGCTTGAGTCTGCTGACAAACCTCATGTTCGCACAGAACGAGAGGATGTCGCCCAATAACAAACCAGGAAAATCAATTTATTGATTTTCGGCTGCTAACTAAAAAGAAGGAAAAACCACGCTTTTTCCTTCTTTTTCATCAATCTTAAGCACTGCCGCAGGGCAGTCCTTAATGATTTATGCGCTGACGGGTGCGGTGAGCACCCTGCCACCGGCATCGCGCCGCATGGCTGTATCAGGCATTATTTTTTGGCAGCGCGTTCGAAAGAGGCAACGATTTCAGCTTTAGCGGCTTCTGCGTTGTCCCAACCGTCAACTTTCACCCATTTGCCTGCTTCCAGATCTTTGTAATGTTCAAAGAAATGGGTGATCTGTGCTTTCAGCAGTTCTGGCAGGTCGTTCACATCTTTAATGTGATCGTATTCTTTGCTCAGTTTGGTGTGCGGTACTGCAACCAGTTTGGCATCTTCGCCAGACTCGTCAGTCATTTTCAGTACGCCAACCGGACGGCAACGAATAACAGCACCCGGCTGCAGCGGGTACGGAGTTGGCACCAGTACGTCAACCGGGTCACCGTCCAGAGACAGGGTATGGTTGATGTAGCCGTAGTTGCACGGGTAGAACATAGCAGTAGACATGAAACGGTCTACAAACAGTGCGCCGCTTTCTTTGTCGACTTCGTATTTGATAGGGTCTGCGTTAGCCGGGATTTCGATAACAACGTAGATGTCTTCCGGCAGATCTTTGCCTGCTGGTACGTTCAGTAAGCTCATGTCTGTTTCCTTTAAATGTGTGGCAAACAAGTGCCGGGTATTATAGCCAACTGCGCCCGAATGTCTTCGCCTGTTTTTCTTAATCCGGAAAAGTTCGAGGCAAGCGGCAGCGTACTTTCCAGCATAAAAATCCATAAAGCCAGCCGCATTATTTATAAATTCTTGTAACCGGTTACAAAAGGGAAATCCCAGCGAATTCATTGATGAAAAAAACAGCACTTACCTTTTGTGGTGAGGAGCCTCATCCAGCCCGATCCTTGACCAAAACTGAATGTTAACAATTATGCTACTTTTTTGAATTGTGATGTAACGCATTCTGTTACATCCCGAATTGTCTATAGTTTCCCCTGCAGATGTACTTCTTACCAATAATAACCCTACGAGAGGACGCGCTTATGTGGAAGCGGTTACTTTTAGTCTCTGCAGTTTCAGTGGCTATGTCATCAACAGCGATGGCAGCCCCCCTGGTGGTTGGATTTTCTCAGGTTGGTTCTGAGTCTGGCTGGCGTGCGGCAGAAACCAATGTTGCCAAAACGGAAGCGAAAGAACGCGGAATTACCCTGAAAATTGCCGATGCACAGCAAAAACAAGAGAACCAGATTAAAGCGGTACGCTCTTTTGTTGCCCAGGGCGTGGACGCAATCTTCATTGCACCTGTGGTAGCGACCGGCTGGGAGCCGGTGCTGGAAGAAGCCAAAGATGCGAAGATCCCGGTGTTCCTGCTGGACCGTTCTATTGATGTGAAAGACAAATCCCTGTACATGACCACGGTAACAGCCAACAACGTGCTGGAAGGCCAGTTAATTGGCGACTGGCTGGTAAAAACTGTCGCAGGTAAGCCGTGTAATGTTGTTGAGTTGCAGGGTACTGTGGGTGCCAGCGTGGCGATTGACCGCAAGAAAGGCTTTGCTGAAGCCATTGCCAAAGCGCCAAATATCAAAATCATTCGTTCCCAGTCTGGCGACTTTACCCGCAGTAAAGGTAAAGAAGTCATGGAAAGCTTCATCAAAGCGGAGAACAACGGCAAAAATATTTGCATGGTTTACGCCCATAACGACGATATGGTCATCGGGGCAATCCAGGCCATTAAAGAAGCCGGGTTAAAACCGGGTAAAGATATTCTCACCGGCTCTATTGATGGCGTACCGGATATCTACAAAGCCATGATGGCAGGCGATGCAAATGCCAGCGTTGAACTGACGCCAGATATGGCAGGCCCGGCCTTCGATGCGCTGGAAAAATACAAAAAAGACGGCACTGTTCCACCGAAAACAATTATCACCAAATCAACGCTCTACCTGCCAGATACAGCGAAACAGGAATACGAGCGCAAACTCCATATGGGTTATTAACCAACCAGGCTCAGGCTGCTTTCGTGGCCTGAGCCGTTTCCCTGACCGGAGACTCCGCGATGAACACCCGTGATAATCAGGAAATTTTGCGTACGGAAGGCCTGAGTAAATTTTTCCCCGGCGTAAAAGCGCTGGATCATGTCGATTTTCAACTACGCCGGGGCGAGATAATGGCCTTGCTGGGTGAAAATGGTGCCGGTAAATCAACATTGATCAAATGCCTGACTGGTGTTTATCAGCGTGATACCGGGGCTATTTACCTGGAAGGGCAGTCTGTCTCACCGAAAAATACGGCAGACGCACAGCGCCTGGGGATCGGTACGGTCTACCAGGAAGTTAACCTGCTCCCGAATATGTCCGTGGCCGATAACCTGTTTATTGGCCGCGAACCTCGCCGTTTTGGCTTACTGCAGCGCAAAGAAATGATCCGCCGTGCCAGTAAGTTGATGGCTTCTTACGGTTTTGAACTGGATGTACGTGAACCCCTGAATCGTTATTCGGTGGCCATGCAGCAAATTGTCGCTATTTGCCGGGCTGTGGATCTGTCGGCCAAAGTCCTGATCCTGGACGAACCCACCGCAAGCCTCGACACCAAAGAAGTTGAAATGCTGTTCACTCTGATGCGTCAACTGCGTGATCAGGGCACCAGCCTTATCTTCGTCACCCACTTTCTCGACCAGGTTTATGAAGTGACGGACAGAATTACCGTACTGCGTAATGGTGCATTTGTTGGCACGGAAAACACAGCCGATCTGCCACAAATTGAACTGGTTAAGATGATGCTGGGCCGTGAGCTTGAACAAAATGCGCTGCAACGTGCCGGGCGAACACTGCTGAGCGACAAACCCGTGGTGGAATTTACCGGCTACGGCAAAAAAGGTGTGATCAAACCGTTCGACCTGGCAGTACGCCCCGGCGAAATTGTTGGTCTGGCTGGCCTGCTGGGTTCCGGGCGTACTGAAACCGCAGAAGTCATGTTTGGCATTCGCCCTTCCGATGCAGGTAGTGTGGCGGTAAAAGGCAAAACGATGGCACTGCGCACGCCGCATCAGGCTTCCTGCGCCGGGATTGGTTTTTGCCCCGAAGACCGAAAAACCGACGGGATCATCGCCGCTGCATCTGTGCGGGAAAATATCATTCTGGCGCTCCAGGCACAGCGTGGCTGGCTACGGCCAATTCCGCGTAAAGAACAGCAGCAAATAGCCGAGCGGTTTATCCGCCAGTTGGGGATCCGCACACCGGGCATGGAACAACCCATTGAGTTTTTATCTGGTGGGAATCAACAAAAAGTCTTGTTATCCCGCTGGCTGCTCACCAAACCCCAGTTCCTGATCCTCGATGAACCGACCCGCGGTATTGATGTGGGCGCACATGCTGAAATTATCCGCCTGATAGAAACACTTTGCGCAGATGGCCTGGCGCTGTTGGTTATCTCTTCAGAACTGGAAGAACTGGTGGGCTATGCCGACCGGGTGGTGATCATGCGTGATCGCCAGCAAATTGCCGAGATCCCCCTCGAAGATCTCTCTGTCGCCGCCATTATGAATGCCATTGCGGCATAAGGAGGAGATTGTGATGCCGCATTCGTTATCAGGCCCCGGGCAGCGCCGCCGCACCTTCCGCTGGCCGCAGGGCACCCCGCAATTTATTGCGCTGTTGCTGGTATTACTGGTGGACAGCCTGGTTGCACCCCACTTTTTCCAGGTAACTTTGCAGGATGGCCGCCTGTTTGGCAGCCCTATTGATATCCTTAACCGTGCCGCACCGGTGGCATTACTGGCGATTGGTATGACGCTGGTCATTGCCACTGGTGGTATTGATTTGTCTGTTGGGGCAACCATGGCAATTGCCGGGGCCACTGCCGCGGCACTGACCGTGCAGGGGCATTCGCTGGCTGTGGTGATTCTGGCTTCACTGGGCGTTGGCATGCTGGCCGGGTTATGGAATGGCATTCTGGTCGCCATACTTAAGATTCAGCCGTTCGTTGCCACCCTGATCCTGATGGTTGCCGGGCGCGGTGTGGCGCAGCTTATCACCTCCGGGCAAATCGTCACCTTTAACTCGCCTCACCTTTCCTGGCTGGGTAGCGGTTCGCTGTTGTTCTTCCCAACGCCAGTGGTCATTACCCTGATAACCCTGGTCGCTTTTTGGGTTCTGGTGCGCAAAACAGCACTGGGGCTGTTTATTGAAGCGGCAGGGATCAACATTCGTGCGGCAAAAAACGCCGGGGTGAATACCCGTATTGTTGTAATGCTCACCTATGTGCTGAGCGGTTTGTGCGCAGCCATTGCCGGGATAATTGTCGCCGCAGATATTCGCGGTGCCGATGCCAATAATGCCGGGTTGTGGCTCGAACTGGACGCGATCCTTGCTGTGGTTATCGGCGGTGGTTCGCTGATGGGCGGGCGTTTCAACATGGTGCTGTCAGTGGTGGGCGCACTGATTATTCAGGGCATGAACACCGGGATTCTGCTGTCAGGCTTTCCGCCGGAAATGAACCAGGTGGTGAAAGCCATCGTCGTGCTGTGTGTGCTGGTTGTTCAGTCTCAGCGTTTTATTTCATTGATTAAAAGGTGGCGCCGCCATGATGAAGCGTAATTTGCCGCTGGTGATCACCCTGCTGGTGTTTATTCTCGGCTACCTGTTCTGCCTGGCTCAGTTTCCGGGCTTCGCCTCAACCCGGGTCATTTGTAATATTCTGACAGATAACGCTTTTCTGGGGATCATCGCCGTTGGCATGACCTTTGTGATTATCTCCGGCGGGATTGATCTTTCAGTTGGGTCAGTAATCGCTTTTACCGGGGTATTTCTGGCAAAAGCGCTGGGCGACTGGGGGATGTCTCCGGCTGTGGCATTCCCGTTGGTCATGCTGATGGGATGTGGGTTCGGTGCATTTATGGGGTTGCTGATAGATGGCCTGAAGATCCCCGCTTTTATCATCACCCTGGCCGGTATGTTCTTCTTGCGGGGAGCCAGCTATCTGTTGTCTGAAGAGTCGATTCCTATCAATCACCCTGTCTACCAAACCTTGTCCACTCTGGCCTGGCGAATTCCGGGCGGTGGCCGCCTGAGTTTCCTGGGCGTGGTAATGTTAGTGGTGGTGGTGTTTGGCATTCTGGTGGCAAGCCGCACGCAGTTTGGTAACCGGGTGTACGCCATTGGCGGCAGTGCCACATCTGCCAACCTGATGGGGATTTCAACCCGCAGCACCACTATTGGTATTTATATGCTCTCTACTGGGCTGGCAACCCTGGCGGGGATTGTCTTTTCCATTTATACCTCAGCAGGTTATGCCCTGGCTGGTGTTGGGGTTGAGCTGGATGCTATCGCTTCGGTTGTTATTGGCGGCACGTTACTCAGTGGTGGCGTGGGAACGGTGCTGGGGACCCTGTTTGGTGTGGCAATTCAGGGGTTAATTCAGACTTACATTAACTTCGACGGCACGCTGAGCTCGTGGTGGACCAAAATTGCTATTGGCATTCTGTTATTTATTTTTATTGCGATGCAACGTGGACTGATGGCGTTCTGGGAAGGTCGCCAGAGTGTTCCTGTTAACAGAATTAACATAGAGCCAACAAAGACGTAACCTTATGAAAAATCATTAAACTTACCCCGGTAGTGGACGATAACCGTACTGTTATATTTTTAATCATTCTTGCCACTACCGGGGCTATTTTATGTTACGACATCTTTCTCTACGTACAGCATTGCTCTCCCTGTTAGCCATAATGACATTCCTGATGCTGATGGTCAGCGCAATCGGTATTTATGCGCTCCAGAACAGCGCCTCTTCGCTACAACGTATTAATGATCTGCACAGCCAGCAACTGGCGGGTATAGACCAGAGCTATATCGCTTTGCTGCGTGCGCGCAATGATGCCGGGCAGGCAGTTCGTTTAATGGAAATCGGCATGCTGGATGATGCCGCTGCTCTGGTGAAAAAGGTGAACAGTGATATCGCCAGCGCACGTAAAACAATCATGGCACAGGTCGCCACTGGTATTGATGACACCAAAGGCGCGTCATTACTGCAGGAACTGGGCAAAAGCTTCGTCACTTACGATGCACAGGGCATTGTTCCTATGCAGGACGCTCTGAATAAGCAAAGTGCCGATGATTATTATGACTTGCTGGAAAACAAGCTGATGCCTCTGGCAAACCAGTTTGATGACCGGATGCAGGCATTTCAGTCATGGTCAGATGAATATGGCAGTCAACAGGTACAGTCTGTGCAGGCAAGAAAGAGCCGGGTACTGGGCCTGATTGTTGTTGCGCTACTGGCAACCGCGGGGTTAATGGCCATCGCCTGGCTGATGTTGCGCCACCGTTTTCTGCACCCACTGGATAATGCCATTGTGCTGCTCGAAAAAGTCGCTCAGGGCGACCTGACTCAGGCAAGTAGTTACCATAACCGCAATGAACTGGGGCGGCTGAGCCAGGCTATTGATGCCATGCGCACAGCTTTGATGGATTCAATGAGCCAGGTGAAAAGCGTGGCACATGGGATTGACCAGGGAAGCCAGATGCTGCTTAACGGCAATGTGGAACTGGCTCAGCGTACCGAAAGCACCGCCAGTTCATTAGAACAAACGGCAGCCAGTATGGAGCAGATTACCGCGACAGCAAAACAGAATGCCGATAATGCCCACCAGGCACATGATATGACACTGCATGTGTCCGACACGGCAGACCAGGGAAGTGAGAAAGTCTGTTATGTCATCGAAAAAATGCAGGATATCGCCACCAGTTCCAACAAAATCGGCGACATTCTTGGCGTTATCGATGGTATTGCCTTTCAGACCAATATACTGGCGCTTAATGCATCTGTAGAAGCGGCTCGTGCTGGTGAGCAAGGGCGCGGATTTGCCGTGGTTGCCAGTGAGGTGCGCAATCTGGCTCAGCGCAGCGCGGATGCTGCAAAAGAAATTCGCTCTTTAATCATGGCCTCCCGTGAGCATGTCGATGAAGGCCAGCAACTGGCTCTGGAAGCCGGAGAAACGATTGATGAGATAGCAACGGAAGTGTTGCGCATGACCAAACTGGTTCGTGAAATAGCCACCGCTTCTGAAGAACAACGCCATGGAATTGAGCAAATCAATATCGCAGTGAATCAAATGGACGATGCAGCACAACAAAACGCCGGCCTGGTACAGGTTTCAGCTTCATCCATGCAGGCGATGGAAAATCAGTCACGGCAGTTAATGGCTGTGGTTGGGGAATTTAAACTGGCCCAGGATGACACCGTAGTTGAACCTGGCAGGGAAGAAGCTGAACTGCCGCTGGCACTTCCTGCCTGACACGCAATAAAAACAGGGCGCTTATGCGCCCTGAATGACCTGATGAAAGGCTGATTACCTGGCTTACAGTGAATCCGGGTATTCGCGCATAAAGCGCTCCAGGTCATCAACCATTTGTTCTGTACCCACAAAGAACGGGCGGCGCTGGTGCAGGCTGTCTGGCTGAATATCCAGAATACGCTGTTTACCATCGCTCGCTTTCCCACCAGCCTGTTCGGCTAGGAATGCCATAGGGTTGCATTCGTATAACAGGCGAAGTTTGCCTTCCGGGTAGCTTGCTGTGCTGGGGTACAGGTACAGGCCACCTTTCAGCAGGTTACGGTGGAAGTCAGCAACCAGGGAACCGATATAGCGTGAAGTGTATGGGCGGTTAGTCGCCTTGTCTTCTTCCTGGCAGTACTTAATGTACTTTTTCACACCTTGCGGGAATTTAATGTAGTTCCCTTCGTTAATGGAGTAGGTGTTGCCTTTTGGTGGGAAATTCATGCGCTCCTGAGACAGGCAGAAAACCCCCAGAGACGGATCGTAGGTAAAGGCGTGAACACCACAGCCAGTGGTGTAAACCAGCATGGTGGATGAGCCATAAACTACGTAGCCTGCTGCCACTTGCTGGCTGCCAGGTTGCAGAAAGTCTTCCAGAGTAACAGGCGTACCAACCGGTGTAACGCGGCGGTAAATAGAGAAGATGGTACCAACAGAAACGTTAACGTCGATATTGGTAGAGCCATCCAGTGGGTCCATCAGCACAACATATTTTGCGTGCTCGCACCCTTCGAAAACAACAATTTCGTCTTCTTCTTCAGAAGCGATGCCGGCAACGATATCGCGGGCTTTCAGTGCTGCTTTCAGTTTTTCATTGGCAAACAAATCCAGCTTCTGCTGTTGTTCACCCTGAACATTCTCGGCGCCGCTGGCCCCCAGGATATCAACCAGACCTGCTTTGTTGATATCGCGGTGGATGATTTTGGCACCCAGTTTTATCGCCGATAATAACGCAGTGAGTTCCCCGGTGGCGTGAGAAAACTCGTGCTGCTTTTCGACAATAAATTCACCTAACGTTTTCATAACACTTTCCCTGCATTCAGTGGAGTAAAGCGGTTGAGTAGAGCGAATACAACAATACTAACAAAGTTTAAAATAAACGCGCACTGGTGAATCGCGCCAGCAAGGATGGGATTTCGCTGAAAAGTCATTTATTCATCATAGAACATACGGGTAGAATGTGCGCCAGAAAGGAAAAGGACAGAGCTATGCGTATTCATATTCTGGGAATTTGTGGCACGTTTATGGGCGGCCTTGCCATGCTGGCACGGGCTTTGGGGCATGAAGTAACCGGGTCCGATGACAATGTGTACCCGCCAATGAGCACGTTGTTGGAAAAACAGGGTATAGACCTGATTCAGGGCTATGATGCCAGCCAACTGGAACCGCAACCCGATTTAGTCATCATCGGTAACGCAATGACGCGTGGTAATCCCTGCGTGGAAGCGGTGCTGGAAAAAAGTATTCCGTACATGTCCGGGCCACAATGGTTGCATGATTTCGTTCTGCGCGACCGTTGGGTGATTGCTGTTGCGGGTACGCATGGCAAAACGACAACGGCCGGGATGGTTAACTGGATCTTGGAAGACTGTGGCTACCAGCCAGGCTTTGTGATTGGTGGTGTTCCCGGTAATTTTGACGTTTCTGCCCGCCTGGGTGACAGCCCGTTCTTTGTTATTGAAGCCGATGAATATGATTGCGCCTTCTTTGATAAACGTTCCAAGTTTGTGCATTACTGCCCGCGGACACTGATTCTCAATAACCTTGAGTTCGACCACGCCGATATTTTCGACGACCTGAAAGCCATTCAGAAACAGTTCCACCACCTGGTGCGTATTGTGCCAGGCCAGGGGCGTATTATTCTGCCGGAGCATGACACTAACCTGAAACAGGTTATGGCAATGGGCTGCTGGAGTGAGCAGGAGCTGGTTGGCGAACAAGGTCACTGGCAGGCGAAAAAAGCAAACCAGGATGCTTCCCAGTGGGAAGTGTGGCTGGATGGTGAACAGGTTGCAGCAGTTGATTGGGCGCTGGTTGGCGAGCACAACATGCATAACGGCCTGATGGCAATTGCAGCTGCACGCCATGTTGGTGTGGCACCCGCAGATGCCGCTAAAGCGCTGGGTTCATTTATTAATGCCCGCCGCCGTCTGGAATTGCGCGGTGAAGCAAATGGGGTCACGGTGTATGACGATTTCGCTCATCACCCTACCGCTATTCTGGCTACACTTGCGGCCTTACGCGGCAAAGTGGGTGGCACCAAACGCATTCTCGCTGTGCTGGAGCCGCGTTCCAACACCATGAAAATGGGGATCAGTAAAGATGACCTCGCCCCATCTTTGGGCCGGGCAGATGAAGTCTTTTTGTTCCAGCCTCAGCATATTCCCTGGCAGGTTGCCGAAGTGGCTGAAGCCTGTGTGCAGCCAGCACACTGGAGCGCAGACCTCGACACGCTGGTGGATATGATAAGTAAATCGGCGCAACCAGGTGATGTGATTCTGGTGATGAGTAATGGTGGTTTTGGTGGGATTCATCAGAAGTTGCTGGATGCGTTGGAAGTGAAGGCGCAGCGTTCAGTGGAGTAAGCGGGGGGAATTTGCTCTCCACTTTCAGTGGTGTAGTTGTTTCCGTTCACTTCCTGTGGGGTCAGTGCAGTGGGTTCCGTTCACCGGAAGTGATGTGGTTAATGTGGCTTCACAGCCTGTGAACGGGCTAAAGGGGGCTCGCCCCCTTTGCAATCCCCGTTTTCGCTGGCGACCGGTGCTGCGCACTGCGTTCACCTCCGGGCAGTCAGCCTGCGGCCGGCTCGACTCGGCATCCATGCCTCGGTTCGCCTTATTCCGCCGTCCAGGCGGAATAACCTTGTCTTCCTTTCTGCGGTTCACCGGTCTTACGCGAACAGGCCTCGCTGCAAGTAGCGGGGTTTTTTGTATTGTGTTGAGTGGCTGTAAGTCCAGAGCCTGGTATGTCTTTGTTTGTTTTTTGCTGCTGGCACGGCGCGCAATTTGCTCTGTGCTGGCAGATTATTGTTACAGTGGTGACTGTTCCGTTCACTTCCTGTGGGGTCAGTGCAGCGGGTTCCGTTCACCTGAAGTGATGTGGTTAATGTGGCTTCACAGCCTGTGAACGGGCTAAAGGGGGCTCGCCCCCTTTGCAATCCCCGTTTTCGCTGGCGACCGGTGCTGCGCACTGCGTTCACCTCCGGGCAGTCAGCCTGCGGCCGGCTCGACTCGGCATCCATGCCTCGGTTCGCCTTATTCCGCCGTCCGGGCGGAATAACCTTGTCTTCCTTTCTGCGGTTCACCGGTCTTACGCGACACAACCCTCGCTGCAAGTAGCGGGGATTTTTGTGTTGTGTGGTGTGGCTGGGGGATTTGTGCATTGTCTGTTCTTTTTGATTTTTGCTGAGATATTACAGGCGGGTGTGGGGTGTGGCCTCTAAATCGTTGAGGCGTGCCTGGCGGGCCGGGGCTGCCTGCAGGACGCAGGCAGAGCGACGGGAGGCAGGAAGCCGACTCGGAGCGG
>NZ_JJMI01000031.1:0-1762 GCF_000705335.1 Mangrovibacter sp. MFB070 | reverse complement strand
AACCGCAGAAAGGAAGACAAGGTTATTCCGCCCGGACGGCGGAATAAGGCGAACCGAGGCATGGATGCCGAGTCGAGCCGGCCGCAGGCTGACTGCCCGGAGGTGAACGCAGTGCGCAGCACCGGTCGCCCGCGAAAAACCGGATTGTTAAGGGGCGGGCCCCTTAACACGTTCACAGGCTGTGAAGTCACATTAACCACATCACGGCAGGTGAACGGAACCCTCTACACTGACACCACAGCATGTGAACGGAACTTTCACCACACTGACACAGTGAAAAGTGAACGGAAAAACCACACAAAGTCAGCGCACAGGCATCAGGTTCACAACAACCAATCAAAGATGAAAAGCAACCCGCTTACCTGTCGGCAGCGTCACATCCAGACTTAACTCTCCCCCTAACGCCTGCACATAGCGCTTCAGTGTAGAAAGCCGCGGATCATTGCCAGCCTGTTCTATTCGTGCAACCGAAGGCTGTTTTACCCCCATAGCCGCAGCCAGCTCTGTCTGTGAAATATTCAATTCGTCACGCAACATGCTAAGCGCAATCTGGATACTGGCCGCCTCAACCCGCTCAGCTACACGCGCCTGCATTTCAGGGCTTTCTTTAGCCAGGAGTTCTCTGTAAGTCGCCATAATTATTTCTCCAGTGTTATAAGATGTTTGCGGTATTCCGAATCAGCCAGCCTGATCATGTCCTTATAGAAACGTTGCTCGTTTAACCCTGTTTTATCACCAGCACACAAGACGATTGCCTGCCGGGTGGGATCAAAAGCAAAAAACGCTCTGACAGGATTACCGGCATGCTGTATACGCAGTTCTTTCATGTTTGCAAAAGAAGAACCTTTTAATGTATCAACATACGGCCTGCCCAATTTAGGACCGAATTTCTCCAACACCCCCATAGCGACATAAACCGACTCTCTGAGAGCATCTTCCTGCCCCAAAAACCACTCATCAAAACACTCCGTTGTTATGATTTCCCACATAGTAAGCCTATAGTGAATTCGCTATAATTGAGATTATAATGAATTCACTATAATCTCAATAAAACAGCCGTCACAAATCTGCCACCCTACCAATAAGCCAGCAGCAAAAAAACACACAAAGACATACCAGGTACAAATCCCCCAGCCACTCAGTACAACACAAAAAGCCCCGCTACCTGCAGCGAGAGTTGTGTCGCGTAAGACCGGTGAACCGGAGAAAGGAAGACAAGGTTATTCCGCCCGGATGGCGGAATAAGGCGAACCGAGGCAGGGATGCCGAGTCGAGCCGGCCGCAGGCTGACTGCCCGGAGGTGAACGCAGTGCGCAGCACCGGTCGCCCGCGAAAACGGGGATTGCAAAGGGGGCGAGCCCCCTTCGCCCGTTCACTGGCTGTGAAGCCACATTAACCACATCACTTCAGGTGAACGGAAACAACCACACCACTGCAAGTGAACACAACAGTCACCACTGTAACAATAATCTGCCAGCACAGAGCCAGTTGCGCGCCGTGTCCATCACACTGCTTTCACTCACTCGCTGCGCCCGGCGCCCGCAGGGGGCACTGGCCCCCTGCACCCCCTTTTGTGGCCGGCAAAATCGCCGCTGCGCGGACATTCGGCTTACCCCGGCGGCCTGTTCGGGTACCGCTCCGAGTCGGCTTCCTGCCTCCCGTCGCTCTGCCTGCGTCCTGCAGGCAGCCCCGGCCCGCCAGGCACGCCTCAACGATTTAGAGGCCACACCCCACACCCGTCTGTAATATCTCAGCAAAAATC
>NZ_JJMI01000030.1:897-2714 GCF_000705335.1 Mangrovibacter sp. MFB070 | reverse complement strand
CGCCCCTTCACTGCGCAGTGCCAGCTGCTGAATGTGCACGTCGCTGCGGGCACTGTTGCGCACCCCTTCAAAGCGGATGTCGCGGCGGCTGTCCAGCTGGTGGCGGTCGTAACGCAGGCTGTTGTGCCAGCCCAGGTTATCTCCCAGGCTCAGGTGGTGGCTCAGCCCGAAGAACTGGCTGTAACCGCCGGTCAGCCCGTTGTCCCCGGCGCGGCTCATGGCGTTGCCGCCACTGCCGGACAGGCGGGCCATACCGTAGTGCGCTTCCAGTTCACCAAAACCACTTTCAAAGCGCTGGCCCAGCGCCACCATATCGTAGGTGACTTTGTTGGCCATTTCTGCCCGTTTGTCGCCTTTTGCCACCACGTTGAACGACAGGCCACTGTCGGTGGTGACCGGGGCCTCTGCCGCCAGGCGGGTGAAGCGCTGGCCAAGAATCCGCGCTTCCTGGTTCAGCGCCGTCGCCTGAGCACCGGAAACCTGTTTCAGTGCCCGGTCAAGTTCGGCAGAGGTGGAGACATTCAGGCTGCTGTACAGGCTGTTGCTGGTGTAGCCGTTATCCAGCGCCGCAGCCACACCAGACAGGGTTTTATCCGTGATAACCTCCGCGTAGTCGTTTTTGGTCATGGTCACGTCCACATTGCCGTCGGCGTTTTTATGCCCCTGCGCGTTCCACACCACAGTCTGTGAACCGATGTTCTCTGCCCCGCTGATGCTGTTGCCGGTGAAGACATCGCTGAAGGTGATTTCTTTCGCCGCCGTGCCCGCCGTAAACCCGGCGCTGATGGTCACCGTGCTGTCAATATGCAGGTTGTTGCCCCCCAGTTTCCCGGCCGTGCCGTCAGCATTGGTGCCGATAACATAGTTGTTGACCAGGCTGGCACCGTTTTCAGTGGGGGCGGTGGGAGGGTTCGGGGTGCTGATGTTGCCCGGCGTACTGACATTTGGCCTGGAGAAATCATCCCCTTCAACAATGGCCTGGGTGCTGTCCGGGTGATAAAGGGCGCTGTTGGTACCGTGAAGATTGACCGCACCGAAATTGTACAGCGTGCCTTTAACGTTAAAGGCGTAAGAGTCGTCGGCCCAGACGTTAATCTCACCGCCGCTGTTGTTATAGAATATCCCCGTGGCCGCCGTGCCGTAGACACCGGTCAGTCCGGTTCCGTTGGTGCCGTCCTGTTTCCCCTGCTCAGTCCCGACGTTAATCACGCCGTCGTTAATCATCCGGCGGGGGCCGGTCGCCGTGGAGCCGCCCATATTCACCGCTTTAGCATCGCTTCCCTGAACGGTGATTTCACCGGCATTGTAGAAGTGATAACCCCTGCCGGCCACAACCAGCGAATCGTTAAGGGACGCGTCCATCACGCCCCGGATGACCCCTGTTTCGGTATTTGCCATCCAGGTCTGGGAGGAGCCGGAGGCGGCCGTAGCCTTCATGGCATACCATCCGTCGCTGGCCGTCAGGGTACCCGCATTGACAATGGCAGGCGTGACGCTGGTAGGAGTCTGCCGCATTAAAACACTGCTTTCGGCCGTTTCCGGCGTGGCGGCAACAGTATTGTAGATATGCCCGCCCTGCTGGTTATAGATACTGGCGGCCTGCATGCCGCTCACTCCCGCCTCTGTTACGGCAATCGTGCCGTTGTTGATAAGGACATGGGTCTGGCTGCCTGACCCACGCACCGAGCCGTAAACCATGCCGTCGTTGCGGAAGGAGTTACCGGTGATATGTGCGTTGATGACCCCGCCTTCAAGGTTTACGCCCTTAACGACTTTCAGGCTGCCGGCGGTGAGCGTGCCGCTGTTGAGCAGCGTGT
>NZ_JJMI01000030.1:0-844 GCF_000705335.1 Mangrovibacter sp. MFB070 | reverse complement strand
GTCAGGGTGGTAACTGACAGACTGCCAAAGTTCTGCAGCCAGTTTTCCACCGCCAGTTCACCGTCAAATATGGCGTCGCCATAGCTGGCACTGTTCTGCAGTAACAGCCAGGGAAGGGACTCATCACGCCAGGTGTGGCTTTCACCCTCTGCGGTCAGCACCGGCGTGGTAATCAGCACATAGTCAGACTCCAGAGAGGGGGAACCCCAGTTCGGGTCGCCGTTGTTTATCGGGCTGCCGTTAAAATTCACCGTGCCAAAGTTAAACACCTTACCGTTGCCTGATGTGTAAAACGCCAGGCCGAGGTCAGTATTAATATTAATCACACCGGTGGTGTCGTTGATCGCCATGCCGTTATCTATGGCGGCCATCGCGTAGATCCAGCCCTGCTCGTCATGGCTGCCGTCTGACTCAAGATTGATGGTACCCTGGTTGATGGCAAGGGCGGAGCCGTCGGCATACATTCCTGTACCTGAATTGGTCACCTGAATGGTGCCCGTATTCAGCATGCTTCCGCCGTTACGCAGATGCATCCCGGTACCGCGCATTGCCAAACTGTTGATGCGCCCGCCGGGATCTTCCGGCTTGAAGAGGGTTTTGGTGCCATCCGGCTCCAGGTTCTCGTCCAGATGAAGCTGCATGCCGTCAACGGTAATAGAACCTTCATTAATCAGCGTACCTTTCTGGGCAGTCATACCATGGGTACCGGCTCCGGCCATGTTAATGATGCCTTCTGAGGCATTCACTGAAACGAGAGCTCCCAAGGTGTGCATCATTGCTGCCACCTGACCTGCTATAAAAATCACTCCTCCTTCAGCTGCACCAATTCCTCCATTATGTACTG
>NZ_JJMI01000029.1:0-211 GCF_000705335.1 Mangrovibacter sp. MFB070 | reverse complement strand
TGATCCGCACTGGCAACGCTGACGGCCAGTGTATCGCCGTCCGGATCGGTAGCCGGTGCCAGCACATTCACGGTGACCGGGGTGTCTTCCGCTGTGGTCTGTGGCGTGACGGAGCCAGCAAGCGGCGCGTCGTTTACGGCGGTAACCGTGATGGCAACCGTACTAGTGACGGTGCCACCCTTGCCGTCGCTGAGGGTATACGTGATGGTAT
>NZ_JJMI01000028.1:0-110297 GCF_000705335.1 Mangrovibacter sp. MFB070 | reverse complement strand
ATTCCTCAGACCGTGCAGCTTCCTGCAGAAGCAGAAGCAGAAGCAGAAGCAGAAGCAGAAGCAGAAGCAGAAGCAGAAGCAGAAGCAGAAGCAGAAGCAGAAGCAGAAGCAGAAGCAGAAGCAGAAGCAGAAGCAGAAATTGCGGTAGCTCAGCAGGCAGCAGGTGATGCTGAAGCAGAAGCGGTGTCTGAGCCCGTTGAGCAGGAGAAGCCCACCAAAGAAGGTTTCTTTGCCCGCCTGAAACGCAGCCTGGTTAAAACGCGCCAGAATCTGGGTTCCGGATTTATCTCCTTGTTCCGTGGCAAAAAAATCGATGATGATTTATTCGAGGAACTGGAAGAACAACTGCTTATCGCAGACGTTGGAGTGGAAACCACCCGTAAGATTATCACCAATCTCACGGAAGGCGCCTCCCGGAAGCAACTGCGCGATGCAGAAGCCCTGTACGGGGTGCTGAAAGAAGAGATGGCGGAAATTCTGGTAAAAGTAGACCAGCCGCTGGATATCGAAGGGAAAACACCGTTTGTCATCCTGATGGTTGGGGTGAATGGCGTAGGCAAGACCACCACCATTGGTAAACTGGCTCGCCAGTTCCAGCAGCAGGGCAAATCAGTGATGCTGGCTGCCGGGGATACTTTCCGTGCGGCGGCTGTAGAGCAGTTGCAGGTTTGGGGCCAGCGTAATGATATTCCGGTAATTGCACAGCACACCGGCGCGGATTCTGCCTCGGTGATTTTTGATGCTATTCAGGCAGCGAAGGCTCGCCATGTTGATGTGCTGATAGCCGATACCGCCGGGCGCTTGCAGAATAAAGCACACCTGATGGACGAACTGAAAAAGATTGTTCGGGTGATGAAAAAGCTCGATGAAAATGCCCCCCATGAAGTGATGCTGACAATTGATGCCAGTACCGGGCAAAATGCAGTCAGCCAGACGAAGCTGTTCCATGAGGCAGTGGGTCTGAGTGGCATCACGCTCACGAAGCTCGATGGTACTGCGAAAGGGGGAGTTATCTTCTCGGTTGCTGACCAGTACAGCATTCCAATTCGCTATATTGGGGTGGGTGAACGTATTGAAGACCTGCGTCCGTTTAAAGCGGACGATTTTATTGAGGCATTATTTGCCCGAGAGGATTAAAGATGATTCGCTTTGAACATGTCAGCAAAGCTTATCTCGGAGGGAGACAGGCGTTGCAGGGAGTATCGCTCCATATGCAACCGGGCGAGATGGCATTTCTGACCGGGCACTCTGGCGCCGGGAAAAGTACATTGCTCAAGCTGATTTGTGGCATTGAGCGCCCGAGCACGGGGAAGATCTGGTTTAGCGGGCATGAGATCAGCAGGCTGAAGAACCGGGAGATCCCGTTTCTGCGCCGCCAGATTGGCATGATCTTCCAGGATCACCACTTGCTGATGGATCGCACAGTGTTTGACAACGTCGCTATCCCGCTGATTATTGCCGGTGCCGGGGTGGAAGATATCCGCCGTCGCGTTAGTGCGGCGCTGGATAAAGTCGGCCTGCTGGACAAAGCGAAAAGTTTCCCTATCCAGTTATCTGGTGGTGAACAGCAGCGCGTGGGCATTGCCCGGGCAGTGGTGAATAAGCCTGCTGTATTGCTGGCGGACGAACCGACCGGTAACCTGGATAATGCATTGTCGGAAGGCATTTTGCGTTTGTTCGAAGAATTTAACCGCGTTGGGGTGACGGTATTGATGGCAACCCATGACACGGCGTTGATTGACAGCCGCTCTTACCGGGTGCTGACACTCAGTGACGGGCATTTGCATGGAGGCGTTGCGGGTGAATAAGAATGATGCACTGAAGCGCATACGCCGCTTTGGCAATAAATTGCAGGACTTTAAAGACCGTGCAGCCAAAAGCGCAGCACCGGCTTCCCGGAATGTAAAAGCCCGCCATAAAGGGGGCAACCAGCGCGGGAAGCCTGGCAACCGTAATGTATTTAATGAACAGGTACGTTATGCCTGGCAGGGAGCGCTGGCTGACCTGCGCAGTAAACCTTTTGCCACATTTCTTACTGTCATGGTGATTGCCATTTCACTGACGCTGCCCAGCGTATGCTATATCGTTTACAAAAATGTCAGTGAAGCAGCGAACCAGTATTACCCTTCGCCGCAAATCACCGTCTATTTCGAGAAAACACTGGACGATAACGCAGCACAGCAAGTAGTGGGGCAAATCCAGGCAGAGCCTGGCGTAGATAAGGTCAACTATCTGACGCGTGACGAAGCGCTGGGCGAGTTCCGTAACTGGTCTGGTTTTGGCGGCGCGCTGGATATGCTGGAAGAGAACCCACTGCCTGCAGTGGCTGTAGTGGTACCCAAAATTGATTTTCAGAATACTCAATCGCTGACCACGCTTAAAGACCGTATTTCCAGTATCCATGGAATTGATGAAGTGCGTATGGACGACGGCTGGTTTACACGCCTGGTGGCGATTACCCAACTGGTGGGGAATGTCTCGGCCATGATTGGCATTCTGATGGTTGCGGCAGTATTCCTGGTGATTGGTAATAGTGTGCGCCTCAGTATCTTTGCTCGTAGAGATACTATCAATGTACAAAAATTGATTGGTGCAACTGATGGTTTTATTCTGCGACCGTTTTTGTATGGCGGTGCTTTGCTCGGCTTCAGTGGCGCATTCTTATCGCTGATATTGTCTGAAGTATTAGTATTGCGTCTTGCCTCTGCGGCCGGAGATGTGGCAAAAGTATTTGGCACGACATTCAGTATCAGCGGGTTTTCCTTTGATGAAGCCCTGTTATTGTTACTGGTTGCGGCAATGATTGGATGGGCGGCGGCCTGGCTGGCAACGGTTCAGCATTTACGCCACTTTACGCCCGATTAAAAAATTTCTGGTATACTCTCCCATTGCCTGCGAGAAATCGCAGCCGGGAGAGAGACGTAATGAATAACCCGACGTCACTTTTCTGGATGTTCATACCTGTGTCACACTTTGTGTGTAAAATATTCACGAATTGTATGTGAACTTGTGGATAACTTTGTTGTCATAGCTAAGGTGTGAATGATAGTCTCGTTACTCAACACGCTTTGGTAAAAGCATGGCTGCCTGATGGGGGTATGCTCAATACCAGGCGACAGGTGATGTGAGGATTTGAATGACCAAAGAAATGCAAAATTTAGCTTTAGCCCCGGTAGGCAATCTGGAATCCTATATCCGGGCCGCCAATACCTGGCCGATGTTATCGGCAGATGAAGAGCGGGAGCTGGCTGAACGGCTGCATTACCAGGGTGATCTGGAAGCAGCTAAGAAGCTGATTCTGTCGCACCTGCGCTTTGTTGTTCATATTGCGCGTAACTATTCCGGTTATGGTCTGCCACAGGCTGACCTTATCCAGGAAGGCAATATCGGCCTGATGAAAGCCGTGCGCCGTTTCAACCCGGATGTCGGCGTGCGCCTGGTATCGTTCGCAGTTCACTGGATCAAAGCTGAGATCCATGAGTATGTGTTGCGTAACTGGCGTATCGTGAAAGTAGCAACAACCAAAGCACAACGTAAGTTATTCTTTAACCTGCGTAAAACCAAACAGCGTTTAGGCTGGTTTAACCAGGATGAAGTCGAAATGGTTGCCCGCGAACTGGGCGTTACCAGCAAAGATGTGCGTGAAATGGAATCGCGGATGGCAGCGCAGGATATGACCTTCGATATGCCAGGTGATGACGATTCCCATGACAGCCAGCCAATGGCTCCGGTCCTGTACCTGCAGGATAAATCTTCTAACTTTGCCGATGGCATTGAAGATGATAACTGGGAGTCTCATGCCGCTGACAAACTCACTCTGGCGCTGGAAGGCCTGGATGAACGTAGCCAGCAGATTATTCGTGCACGTTGGCTGGATGAAGACAACAAGAGCACGCTGCAGGAACTGGCAGATCATTATGGTGTTTCGGCTGAGCGTGTTCGCCAGCTTGAAAAGAACGCCATGAAAAAACTGCGAGCGGCTATCGAAGCCTGATTGCACAGAACAACATCACCCCGTTTGCCACCAGGCAGGCGGGGTTTTTTTATGCCTGTTATTCTGCCCCGGTGGGTAATGCCATTTCCGGGCAAGCCTGGTGGATGCAGGGCAGTAACTTGAGAAATGCGCGTTCCATTTCCTCTTCGGGCACACAGGCAAACCCCATCAATAGCCCCTTATGTACCCGGGTTCCGAAGTAGTAACGGGAAAGCGGGCGCACCAAAATACCCCGCGCGCTGGCGGCCTGTGCAATTGCCACGTCGTCGGCTGTTAACGGCAGATTTAAAATCAGGTGCAACCCGGCGTTGTTGTTGAAATCGCCCAACGCCTGCTCACCTAAATAACGGGTAATCAGCCCCGCCAGGAAAGCCCGCCTGCGCGCGTACAATAAACGCATCCGGCGAATATGCGCAGTGTAGTGCCCCTGGGTAATAAACTGTGCCAGTGCATTCTGAGCCAGCAAATGGCCCCCACGGTACAATTCCCCATGTGCGGTTTTTAATGCGCTGGCAATGGCTTTGGGAAGCACTACATAGCCAAGCCGTAAGGCCGGGTAGAGTGTTTTGCTGAATGTCCCAATGTATATCACTGGTGGGTCACGGACCAGGCCCTGCAGGGCGGGAATGGGCTGCCCCGAAAAGCGAAACTCACTGTCGTAATCATCTTCCACAATCCAACTGCCGCTGTAGCGCGCCAGGGCCAGTAAGCGCTGGCGGCGTTCCAGGCTCATTACAGACCCTAACGGATACTGGTGGGATGGTGTGACGAAAATCAGGCGCGGTGGTCTGCCTGAGAGTGGCGGGTCTGGTGGGTTCATGCCGTACTGGTCAACACTGACAGGCGTAATCCGGACATCATTCATCCGTAAAATATTGCGAATGCCCCAGTAAGCTGGTTCTTCAACCCAGGCGTTATCGCCGGGGTTACACAGCATGCGGCTGATTAAATCGAAAGCCTGGTGAATACCCTCAGTAATCAGAATCTGGTCCGGAGAACAATGCACAGAGCGTGCGACACGTAAATAATCCACCAGCGCGAGTTGCAGGTCCGGGCTGCCGCCCTGGCAACTGTAAGTCAGTTGTTGGGCATTTGGCCGACGGCTGAGCCTGGCCTGAATTTTACTGAACAACGCATGGGGAAAAGCGGTTACATCCGGTACCCCGGGAATAAATGCTCCCCACTGCTGCGGGCTTGCACTACTGTGGTTCAGTAAGGTCTGACCACGTAATGAGAAGGCCTGCGACAGATCAGAGTCTTCTTCTGAGTTAAGTATTTCCACAGAGGAAAAAAATGAGTCTGGCAAAGTTTGTGCGATAAAAGTACCACTTCCCTGGCGGGAAACGATATATCCCTCGGCAAGAAGTTGTTCATAAACTGTTAATACAGTGTTACGCGAAAGGCCGAGTTGCTGAGCCAAATCCCTGGAAGGGGGCAAACGGCTCATTGGCGCCAGGCTGCCATCAAGAATAGTCAGGCGTATTGCGTTGTAGAGCTGCTTATGCAGCTTATCTTCTGGCTGTTCTGCCAAACGTAGTTGCAGTAAATCTCCAATCAGCGAGCGCAATTGGATCCCTCAATTTTTCTTAACTGGTACTAGATTATAGGGCCATACCCTGTGTAAATAAACGTCACTGTATAAGTTTTGTTGCACATACGTGAAAGGCAGCCAGCCTAAGTGACAGGAGAATTCAGGGTGAAAAATCAGCAATTAGATAAACGTCGTCAGGATGCCACACCGCGTGGCGTGGGTGTTATGTGTGGTTTTTATGCCGAGAAAGCCGAAAACGCCACGCTGTGGGATGTTGAAGGCAATGAATATATTGATTTCTCTGCCGGTATCGCGGTGCTTAACACTGGCCACCGCCATCCAAAAGTGATTGCTGCGGTAGAACGCCAGCTCCAGTCATTTACCCATACGGCATACCAGGTGGTGCCTTATGAAAGCTATGTTTCCCTGGCCGAACGTATTAACGAGCGGGTACCGGTAGAGAAACCAGCAAAAACCACTTTCTTCTCTACCGGGGCAGAAGCGGTAGAAAATGCGGTAAAAATTGCCCGCGCTTACACACGCCGCCCAGGCATTATTACCTTTTGTGGTGGGTTCCATGGCCGTACTTTCATGACCATGGCGCTGACTGGCAAAGTGGCTCCCTACAAAATTGGTTTTGGCCCGTTCCCTGGTTCTGTATTCCATGCGCAGTACCCGAATGCACTGCATGGTGTGAGTGTTCAGGATGCAATGGACAGCATTGAGCGCCTGTTTAAATCCGACATCGAGCCAACCCAGGTGGCAGCCATTCTGCTGGAACCGGTTCAGGGCGAAGGTGGTTTTATCCCGGCACCAGCTGAATTTATGAAGGCGTTACGCGCACTGTGCGATGAGCATGGCATTTTGCTGATTGCCGATGAAGTGCAGTCTGGTTTTGCCCGTACCGGCAAGTTGTTCTCCATGGAACACCACAGTGTTAAACCAGACCTGATGACCATGGCGAAAAGCCTGGCGGGTGGTTTCCCGCTGTCTGGTGTTGCCGGGCGTGCGGAAGTGATGGATGCACCAGGCCCTGGTGGGCTGGGCGGTACATATGCAGGTAACCCGCTGTCTGTTGCAGCCGCTCACGCAGTGCTGGATGTGATTGATGAAGAACAACTGTGCCAGCGTGCCAACCAACTGGGCCAACACCTGGTGGAAGTGCTGACCAAAGCCCGCGCAACCTGCCCACAAATTGCTGAAATCCGTGCTCAGGGCTCAATGGTCGCCGTGGAATTTTTGGATCCCAAAACAGGTAAACCGTCTGCTGATTTCACTCGTGGCGTAATGCAGCGCGCAATGAAAGAAGGCTTACTGCTGCTTAGCTGTGGCGTGTACGGCAACGTAATCCGTTTCCTCTACCCGTTAACAATTCCGGAAGCGCAATTCAGCAAAGCGCTGGATATTTTGAGCCGTGCTCTGGAGCAGGAGGCCGCGGCGCAATGAAACTGAATAATCCTGGCTTACTGTGCCAGCAGGCGCTGGTCAATGGTCAGTGGTGCGATGCGCAGGATGGGAAAACAGAGGCTGTCACCAACCCGGCAACGGGCGAAGTGATAGCGCATGTTCCCCAACTGAGTGCTGCTGAAACCGGGCAGGCAATCACGGCTGCTCAGCAGGCACAGGCGGAGTGGAAAGCGCTGACTGCCAAACAACGTGCCGGCTATATGCAGGCCTGGGCTGCCGCTATTCTCGACGCCCAGGAAGACCTGGCGCAGTTAATGACAGCAGAGCAGGGCAAGCCTCTGGCGGAATCCCGTGGCGAAGTGGCCTATGCGGCATCGTTCATCACCTGGTTTGCTGAAGAAGCAAAACGAATAGATGGCAGTGTATTGCAGGCTCCTCAGGCCAGCCAGCGCCTGGTGGTTATCAAGCAGCCCGTTGGCGTGTGTGCGGCGATTACCCCGTGGAACTTCCCGGCGGCAATGATTACCCGCAAGGCTGCACCTGCGCTGGCAGCGGGTTGCAGCATGATTGTTAAACCCGCAGAGCAAACGCCGCTTACCGCACTGGCGCTGGGCAAACTGGCGCAGGATGCCGGTATTCCGGCTGGCGTGTTGCAAATCGTCACGGGCGATGCAGCCCAGGTTGGCAAAGTGCTGTGCGACAGCCCGGTAGTACGCAAACTGAGCTTTACGGGTTCCACGGAAGTGGGCCGTATTCTTATGGCCCAGTGCGCGCCGACCATTAAAAAACTGTCGCTGGAACTGGGTGGTAATGCCCCCATCATCGTATTTGACGATGCGGATATTGATAACGCCGTGGCTGGCATTATGGCGTCTAAATTCCGTAACAGCGGGCAAACCTGTGTATGTGCCAACCGTGTTTATGTGCAGGACGGGGTCTACGACCAGGTCATGGGCAAGCTGGTACAGGAGGTTGAAAAGCTGAGCGTGGGCGAAGGCACCAAACCGGGTACCACTCAGGGGCCGCTGATTGATAGCCAGGCTATCGATAAAGTGCAGCAACACATTGCCGATGCGGTGAGTAAAGGCGCGCAGGTGGTGACTGGCGGGAAACCCCATGCACTTGGCGGGACATTTTTTGAACCGACTGTTCTGCGCGATGTAGACAAAACCATGCGGTTTGCCACTGAAGAAACGTTCGGCCCGGTCGCGCCTGTATTCCGGTTTACCAGCGAAGCGGAAGTGGTGCAGATGGCGAACGACACTATTTTCGGCCTCGCTGCCTACTTTTTCACCCGCGATGCCTCGCGCCAGTGGCGTGTTTCCGAAATGCTGGAATACGGCATGGTTGGTGTGAATACCGGTCTTATCTCTAATGAAGTCGCACCTTTCGGTGGCGTCAAACAATCTGGGCTCGGACGCGAAGGATCGCGCTACGGAATTGAGGAATATCTGGAGCTTAAGTACCTGTGTATCGATGTGAGTTGTTAATCACCGTTAAAACAACCTGGACCGGTGGGGGATGCCACCGGTTATTTAAGGAAGAATTATGTCTGAGAACACCTCTATCTCCCGGGCCTGGGCGGCTCGAGAGCGGGTTTCTGCACCCGCCAAACCCTTAAGTTTCCTCGAAGGCGTCGCCATGATTGTTGGGACCAACATCGGCGCAGGCGTCCTGTCCATTGCTTATGCATCCAGCAAAGCTGGGTTCCTTTCTCTCTTGTTCTGGCTGGTGATTGTGGGAGTATTGACCACGATTACTATGCTCTATGTCGCTGAATCTACGTTACGTACTCGTGCTCATCTCCAGTTAAGCGGCCTGGCGAAACGCTATGTCGGCGGCGTGGGGTCATGGCTGATGTTCCTCTCTGTGTGTGTCAACAGCGTTGGCGCGTTAACCGCCTATATGACCGGCAGTGGTAAACTCTTGCACTCCCTGTTAGGGATTTCACCTGCGGTAGGTAGCCTGTGTTTCTTCTTACCTGCGGCAGGTGTGCTCTGGCTGGGGTTGAAGGCGATTGGCCGCGGCGAAAAGTTTATCAGTGTCGGTATGGTTGTGATGATAACGGTACTGGTGGCGGCAACGTTCCTGAAAGACACCACGCAAATGCGCTTTCTGCTGGAAGGTGACTGGCGTTATATGGTGCCGGTATTTAACGTGATCGCATTCTGTTTTTCTGCGCAATACATCGTGCCGGAAATGGCCCGTGGGTTCAGCGATAAACCTGCCCAGTTGCCCAAAGCCATTATGGTGGGAATGGGGCTGACATTCGTTTTATTAACAGTGGTGCCGCTTTCAGTTATTTCACTCAATGGCCTGGATGCTGTCAGCGATGTCGCCACCATTTCCTGGGGCAAGGCGCTGGGTGAATGGGCTTTCTTCTCGGCCAATATCTTTGCGTTATGCGCCATGTTGACCTCATATTGGGGGCTGGGTGGCAGCTTTCTGACCAATATTTTCGACAAATTTTCACTCGGCAGTGATACCCAACCACTGCGCCGGCTTGGTGTCATGCTGTTGGTGGTGATTCCGCCGTTTATTCTGGCGTACAGCGGTATGGTGTCTTTTGTGAATGCGCTTTATTTCGCCGGGGTATTCAGCGGCGTTATTTTGTCGATTATGCCGATTCTTATCCTTAAAGGTGCCCGGGAAAAAGGGGACATCACCCCGGCCTGGCAGTGTGCTGATGTGATTACACACCCGGTACTCAAATGTGTGATTGTGCTGATGTACATACTGAGCGCTCTCTACGCTATCGTTTCTGCATTAGGTTATTTACCCGCCGGTTGGTGATTTTCCGCTCTCCCACTTGCTGTGTAGTGCTGGCAAGTGGGCTTTTTGCATCACAAAAGTGTTGCAGTCTGTTGAAAAATGTTATTCCAAATCCATCAAAATAAGGTATGTTCAGGCAGAGTATGCTGCATGGGCACGGGCAGCCTTACCGACAATAAAACAAATGGTGTAACAGGCACACTTAAGCTGGCCGTTACAAAAAAGTGCCAAATACAACAAACTGCAATCACAACAAGAATGGGGAAACTCAGGATGAATATGAAGGGTAAAGCGTTACTGGCAGGGTGTATTGCTCTGGCGATGAGCGGCGTGGCAGTGGCTAAGGATATTAAAGTCGCTGTTGTGGGCGCCATGTCCGGGCCGGTAGCGCAGTACGGTGACCAGGAGTTTACTGGTGCGCGCCAGGCTATTGCGGATATTAACGCAAAAGGCGGGATTAAAGGCGACAAACTGGTTGCCGTAGAATACGACGATGCCTGTGACCCGAAACAAGCTGTAGCCGTAGCGAACAAAGTGGTTAACGATGGCATCAAATATGTTATTGGCCACCTGTGTTCTTCTTCCACTCAGCCAGCATCTGATATCTATGAAGATGAAGGTGTGCTGATGATTACGCCTGCTGCGACAGCGCCAGAACTGACTGCGCGTGGTTATAAACTGACTCTGCGTACTACTGGTCTGGACTCTGACCAGGGGCCAACCGCGGTGAAATATATTCTGGACCACGTTAAGCCAACACGTATTGCGGTTATCCACGATAAACAGCAGTACGGTGAAGGCCTGGCAACTTCAGTGCGTGATGGCCTGAAAAAAGCCGATGCCAATGTGGTGTTCTTTGACGGTATCACCGCTGGTGAGAAAGATTTCTCCACGCTGGTTGCCCGCCTGAAGAAAGAAGACATCGATTTTGTTTACTACGGTGGTTATCACCCGGAAATGGGGCAGATCCTGCGCCAGTCTCAGGCTGCCGGTCTGAAAATTCAGTTTATGGGCCCGGAAGGCGTGGCGAACGTTTCTCTGTCCAATATCGCCGGGAAAGCAGCAGAAGGCATGCTGGTTACCAAACCTAAAAACTACGACCAGTTGCCAGCAAACAAACCGATTGTTGATGCCATTAAAGCCAAGAAACAGGATCCAAGCGGTGCGTTTGTATGGACCACCTACGCTGCTGTTCAGTCTTTGGCTACCGCACTGGAAAATACCGGCGGTGACGATACCGAAGCCATGGCGGACTACCTGAAAGCCCACGGTGCAAATACGGTTATGGGGCCATTGTCCTGGGACCAGAAAGGCGACCTGAAAGGCTTTGAATTCGGCGTGTTTACCTGGCATGCCAACGGTACAGCAACTGACGCGAAATAACAGCCGTCAGTAAAAGCGCCCTCTGCGAGAGGGCCTTGCGGGCAGGGGCAGGCCATGCACCTGCCCGTTCTTATTCGGGGATATGCCAGCCGCCTTCGCGTTCGGTAAAGCCCTGAGCCTGCATAAACGCGTTCATTGTCGCGTAGTTTTCCACACCGACATCCGTTACCCACCAGTCGGACACAGTTGGCAGTGCACTCAGCACTTCTTCGAGCATATATTTCCCGACACCGCGGCGGCGGGTGACATCTCTGACCCTAAATGAATCCATCGTTCCCTGTGCCCCGCTGAGCGTGACCCGTGTTGCTCCGAGCAGACGCTCATTAAAACGTGCGGCATAGATGCGGTTGTTCTCATCAACATTCAGAGAGGCTTCTGAATATTCAGGCCAAATTTTCGCAAGATCGATTTTATCCTGTTCACTAAACGTCTCAAGACGAATGATAGTGAGTTTCATAAGCTGCATTTCCTGGAATGAAACAGTGAGTATGTAACGCTATTTTACTGGCAAGCTCCCAACATCAAAGCGGAATGCGTTCAGTTGATTCATTTAGCGAATTCTTACTGGGTGGTTTTTAAACCGTAAGTATAAAAACAATCCAGTTTATTTATCTGCAATATACGTGCTTTGGTAACTTTTTATGTCAATATTTTGTGCTGTTGTGCATGGTTTTTTTTGTTTATCTCGGCCGTAATACAGAATAAAATCTCCGGTTAATCACCTGAAATATAGAGTATTTGGTGGTGTTTTAGGAAAAAATACCGCTAACTCATTACAGGGACAGGTAAAAATAGCATTGTTTATAAAAAAGACAGGTCTGTTTTTAACCATAACAAAACAAAATATTCACACACAACATCACGAATGGGGTTACAAAGGATGAAAATCAACGCGAAGACACTGCTCGCTGGCATGGTTGCGCTGGCGATGTCTCACGCGGCGCTGGCGAAAGAGATAAAAATTGCGGTAATTGGTGCGATGTCCGGGCCGGTAGCGCAATGGGGCGATATGGAATTCAATGGTGCCCGCCAGGCGGTTAAAGATATTAATGCAAAAGGCGGTATTAACGGCGATAAGCTGGTTGCGGTGGAATACGACGATGCCTGTGACCCGAAACAAGCTGTTGCTGTGGCGAACAAAGTGGTTAACGAAGGCATCAAGTATGTCATTGGTCACCTCTGTTCTTCTTCCACTCAACCTGCATCTGATATTTACGAAGATGAAGGCATTCTGATGATCACCCCCGGGGCAACAAACCCGGAACTCACCACGCGTGGCTACCAGACCATTATGCGTACTGCCGGGCTGGATTCCTCCCAGGCACCAACCGCGGTGAAATATATCGTCGATAAAGTGAAACCCACACGTATTGCGGTTATCCACGATAAACAACAGTACGGTGAAGGCCTGGCAACTTCAGTGCGTGATGGCCTGAAAAAAGCCGGAGCCAATGTGGTGTTCTTTGACGGTATCACCGCCGGTGAGAAAGATTTCTCCACGCTGGTGGCTCGCCTGCAGAAAGAAAATATCGACTTTGTTTACTACGGCGGTTACTACCCGGAAATGGGGCAGATCCTGCGCCAGGCAAGGGCCACCGGGCTGTCAACGCAGTTTATGGGCCCGGAAGGTGTGGGTAACGCTTCATTGTCTAATATTGCCGGTAAGGCGGCTGAAGGCATGCTGGTAACTATGCCGAAACGCTACGACCAGGACCCGGCAAACCAGACCATTGTGGCGGCGCTGAAGGCGGAGAAAAAAGACCCGTCTGGCCCCTATGTCTGGATTACCTATGCCGCCGTGCAGTCACTGGCTGACGCACTGGCGCATGCTGGCAGCGACGAACCGCTGGAACTGGCAAACTACCTGAAATCACACGGTGCCGACACCGTAATTGGGCCGCTGAACTGGGATGAGAAAGGCGATCTGAAGGGATTCGAATTCGGTGTTTTCCGCTGGCATGCTGATGGTTCGTCCTCTGTGGCGAAGTAAGGCTGACTGACTGTAATCCCGCCTTCCGGCTATGTGACAGCCGGAAGGACAGAAAAAGGCTATGTTATGTCTGAGCAGTTTCTCTATTTTTTACAGCAAATGTTTAATGGCGTGACGCTGGGTAGTACTTACGCCCTTATCGCCATTGGCTACACAATGGTTTACGGCATTATTGGCATGATCAACTTCGCCCATGGCGAAGTGTATATGATTGGCAGTTATGTCTCGTTCATGATAATCGCCGCACTGATGATGATGGGGATTGATGCCAGCTGGATGTTGATTGGTGCCGGTTTTGTGGGCGCAATTGTTATTGCCAGCGCTTACGGCTGGTCCATTGAGAAAGTGGCATATAAACCCGTGCGTAACTCCAAGCGCCTGATTGCGCTGATTTCCGCTATCGGGATGTCTATCTTCCTGCAAAACTATGTCAGCCTGACTCAGGGTTCCCGCGATGTTGCATTACCCAGCCTGATTAACGGGCAGTGGATCATCGGTGCCAGTGAGAACTTCTCGGCAACGATTACCACCATGCAGCTGGTGATTTGGGTGGTGACCTTTATTGCGATGCTGGCATTGTCGTTGTTCATTCGTTATTCCCGTATGGGGCGCGCCTGCCGTGCCTGTGCCGAAGATTTGAAAATGGCGAGCCTGCTGGGTATTAACACTGACCGCGTGATTGCACTGACCTTCGTTATTGGTGCAGCGATGGCGGCGGTTGCCGGTGTGCTGTTGGGCCAGTTCTATGGGGTAATTAACCCGTTTATTGGCTTTATGGCCGGGATGAAAGCCTTTACCGCAGCGGTGCTGGGCGGCATTGGCAGCATTCCAGGTGCAATGATTGGCGGGCTGATTCTGGGTATTGCCGAAGCCCTGACGTCTGCTTACCTGAGCACTGAATATAAAGACGTGGTTTCATTTGCCTTGTTAATCGTGGTGTTGCTGGTTATGCCTACCGGTATCCTTGGGCGCCCGGAGGTAGAAAAAGTATGAAACCGGTTACGTTTTTCTTTGCCATTTTATCTGCCGCCATTTTCTTTGTTCTGGCGTCGGTCTTTATGGGCGTGCAACTGAATTTGAGTGGAACTCGCCTGGTTGTTGGCAGTGCGGCAAATATCCGTTGGGAGTGGATCTACATCGGTACTGCGGTAGTCTTCCTGTTCCAAATCTTGCGGCCACTGTTCCAGCAAGCAATGAAGAAGGTTGCCGGGCCACGCCTGACAATGCCTGCCATTGACGGTTCCAGCGTGAAACAGAAATTGCTGCTGGGTGCCATTCTGGTGATTGCTGTTGTCTGGCCGTTCCTGGTATCTCGCGGTACGGTGGATATTGCCACCATGACCATGATTTATATCATTCTCGGTCTTGGGCTGAATGTGGTGGTTGGGCTGTCTGGTCTGTTGGTACTGGGCTATGGCGGTTTTTATGCTATTGGCGCTTATACCTTCGCGTTGCTGAGCCACTATTATGGGTTAGGCTTCTGGGTCTGCCTGCCGTTATCCGGGCTGGTCGCTGCACTGGCCGGCTTCCTGCTGGGCTTCCCGGTTCTGCGCCTGCGGGGGGATTATCTGGCAATCGTCACCCTGGGCTTCGGTGAAATTGTGCGTATCTTATTACTGAACAATACCGCAATCACCGGTGGGCCGAATGGGATCAGCCAGATCCCCAAACCGACACTGTTTGGCCTGGAATTCAACCGCTCGCCACGGGAAGGCGGCTGGGATACGTTCAGCCACTTCTTCCATGTGAAGTATGATCCCAGCGATCGTATTATTTTCCTCTACCTGGTCGCTTTACTGTTAGTTGTGCTGACAGTATTCATTATTAACCGCCTGTTACGTATGCCCCTGGGGCGTGCGTGGGAAGCGCTGCGTGATGATGAAATTGCCTGCCGTTCTCTGGGCCTGAGCCCTACGCGTATTAAACTGACAGCCTTTACCATCAGTGCGGCTTTTGCCGGGTTTGCGGGCACGCTGTTCGCTGCGCGCCAGGGCTTTATCAGCCCGGAATCTTTCACCTTCGCTGAGTCTGCTTTTGTCCTAGCGATTGTGGTGCTGGGTGGTATGGGTTCGCAATTTGCCGTTATTCTGGCGGCCATTTTGCTGGTTGTGTCTCGCGAACTGATGCGTGATTTCAATGAATACAGCATGTTAATGCTCGGTGCGCTGATGGTCCTGATGATGATCTGGCGCCCGCAGGGGTTATTACCAATGACCCGTGCTCAGGTGAAATTAAAAAAGCGCAGTGAAGGAGAGCAGGCATGAGTCAGCCATTATTATCTGTCAGCGGCCTGATGATGCGTTTTGGCGGCTTGCTGGCGGTTAACGACGTTTCCCTGGAATTACATCCTCAGGAAATTGTTTCTTTGATTGGCCCTAACGGGGCCGGGAAAACCACAGTATTTAACTGCCTGACCGGTTTTTATCGCCCAACTGGCGGGCAGATTTTATTGCGGGATAAACACCTGGAAGGCCTGCCAGGCCAGGAAATTGCCCGGCTGGGTGTGGTCCGTACTTTTCAGCATGTACGTCTGTTCCGTGAAATGACGGTGATTGAGAACCTGCTGGTGGCACAACACCAGCATATGAAAAGTGGCCTGTTTTCCGGGCTGCTGAAAACCCCGGCATTCCGTAAAGCAGAAAGTGCAGCACTGGACCGCGCAGCCACCTGGCTTGAGCGCATTGGCCTGCTGGAGCATGCGAACCGCCTGGCAGGTAACCTGGCCTACGGCCAGCAGCGCCGCCTGGAAATTGCCCGGTGTATGGTAACCCAGCCAGAAATTCTGATGCTGGATGAACCTGCGGCTGGCCTGAACCCCAATGAAACCCATGAACTTGATGAGTTGATTGTGGAGTTACGCAACCACCACAACACCACGGTATTGTTGATTGAACATGATATGAAACTGGTGATGGGGATTTCTGACCGTATCTATGTAGTAAACCAGGGCACCCCGCTGGCTAACGGTACACCTGAGCAGATTCGTAATAACCCGGATGTGATTCGGGCCTACCTGGGAGAAGCGTAATATGGACAATGTAATGTTATCTTTCGACCAGGTCAGTGCGCACTACGGGAAAATTCAGGCGTTACATGAAGTCTCTTTGCACATTAACCAGGGTGAAATTGTCACCCTGATTGGTGCCAATGGCGCAGGGAAAACGACGCTGCTGGGAACCTTGTGTGGCGACCCCCGTGCCACTCAGGGAACCATTACCTTTGATGGTAAAGATATTACCCACTGGCACACCGCAAAAATTATGCGTGAAGCCGTGGCGATTGTACCGGAAGGGCGCCGGGTGTTTTCCCGCATGACAGTAGAAGAAAACCTGGCAATGGGTGGCTTCTTTGCTGACCGGCAACAGTACCAGGAGCGTATTGAACGGGTTTATGACCTGTTCCCACGGCTCAAAGAGCGCCGCATTCAGCGCGCCGGTACTATGTCTGGTGGTGAGCAGCAGATGCTGGCCATTGGCCGGGCATTGATGAGCCAGCCGCGTTTATTGCTGCTGGATGAACCGTCTCTGGGCCTGGCTCCCATCATTATTCAGCAGATCTTCGACACCATTGAGCAGTTGCGTGAAGAAGGCATGACTATCTTCCTGGTTGAACAAAACGCTAACCAGGCGCTGAAACTGGCAGACCGTGGTTATGTTCTGGAAAACGGCCATGTGGTGTTGGAAGATTCCGGAGATGCTCTGTTGGCAAACGAAGCTGTGCGCAGCGCTTATCTGGGCGGCTAACGCTTTTCTTGTTTGTCAGTAACCTTCAGGGGGCCATTCTGGCCCCTTTTCATTTTCTCTCTTGTTTTACATGTCCTTTCACCAAAGTGTCTTGTTACTGAAATCCCGTTATCACTCGTTCGTCATGATTACGTCATACAACAGTTATTTTTCTGTCATACGGGCGTGTCATGTTACTTCGCGAGCAAAAAACGCGTGATATCGCGCATTTCCCCATGGACACAAGAGAGATAACGGCATGAACGCTTTGCTACGACACACAGCTTTGGGCATTACGCTTGGTCTGGCTTTCAGTACCCAGGCGATGGCCGTCACAACTATTCAGTTTTGGCATTCCATGGAAGGTCAGTTGGGTAAAGAAGTGGATTCGTTAGCCCAGCGCTTTAACCAGACCCACCCGGATTACAAAATTGAACCGGTGTATAAAGGCAACTACGAACAAAGTCTGGCTGCCGGGATTGCCGCATTCCGCACGGGAAATGCCCCCGCCATTTTGCAGGTATATGAAGTGGGTACGGCAACCATGATGGCATCCAAAGCTATCAAGCCGGTTTACCAGGTGTTTGAAGAATCTGGTATTCCATATGATGAATCACAATTTGTGCCGACCGTTTCCGGTTACTACACCGACTCAAAAACCGGGCATCTGTTGTCCCAGCCTTTCAACAGCTCCACGCCGGTGCTGTATTACAACAAAGACGCGTTCAAAAAAGCAGGCCTGAACCCGGACCAGCCACCAAAAACCTGGCAGGAACTGGCAGAAGATGCGGCGAAAGTCCGCGCGGCAGGTATGCAGTGTGGGTACGCCAGTGGCTGGCAGGGCTGGATCCAACTGGAAAACTTTAGTGCCTGGCACGGCCTGCCGTTTGCCACTGAAAACAACGGTTTTGATGGCACGGATGCCAAACTGGAATTTAACCAGCCAGTGCAGGTACGCCATATTGCCATGCTGGAAGAGATGAACAAGAAAGGGACATTCAGCTATTTTGGCCGCAAAGATGAGTCTACCGAAAAGTTCTATAACGGTGACTGTGCTATGACCACGGCATCTTCCGGCTCGCTGGCTGATATTCGCCACTATGCGAAATTTAATTACGGTGTGGGCATGATGCCGTACGACGATACCGTGCCAAATGCACCGCAAAACGCCATTATCGGTGGTGCCAGCTTGTGGGTGATGCAGGGTAAAGACAAGCCAACCTATAAAGGCGTGGCTGAGTTTATGAAGTTCCTGATGCAGCCTGAAATTGCTGCTGAATGGCACCAGAAAACCGGCTACCTGCCGATTACCAAAGCCGCTTATGAACTGACACGCAAAGACGGTTTCTACGATAAAAACCCTGGTGCAGATATTGCCACACGCCAGATGCTGAACAAGCCGCCATTGCCGTTCACCAAAGGGCTGCGCCTGGGCAACATGCCACAGATCCGCACCATTGTTGATGAAGAGCTGGAAAGTGTCTGGACCGGTAAGAAAACGCCTAAACAGGCGCTGGATGCTGCTGTTGAACGTGGTAACCAGTTACTGCGCCGCTTTGAACAGTCTACGAAATCCTGATTCCCCAGATAACTGGCGCGGGTAGCCGTGCCAGTTTTTCGCCCGGGCAGCCAGCCTACCCGGGACGGGATATGCAGCCGGTTTACTCTTTCACTGCCCGGATGGCAGTGAAGCATATTATCTTTGCCAGGTAATGCTATGTCATCATCACGCCCGGTTTTTCGCACTTCGTGGTTGCCTTATGTTCTGGTACTGCCACAAGTGGTTATCACCATTATTTTTTTCATCTGGCCTGCCGGTGAAGCTTTGTGGTATTCGGTCCAGAATGTCGACCCATTCGGTTTATCCAGCACTTTTGCTGGTATGAGTAACTTTATTCAACTGGCACACGACAGTTATTACCTGGATGCTTTCTGGACCACCATTAAGTTCAGTGCTCTGGTGACGGGCTGTGGGCTGGCTATCTCTCTGTTTTTTGCCGCGCTGGTAGACCATGTTGTGCGGGGAAGCCGCATTTACCAGACTCTGTTATTACTGCCTTATGCCGTTGCACCTGCAATCGCCGCTGTGTTGTGGATCTTCCTGTTTAACCCGGGGCGCGGGTTGTTGGTATGGGCGCTCGAACAACTGGGGTACCACTGGAACCATGCACAAAATAGCGGCCAGGCTATGTTTTTGGTGGTATTCGCCTCGGTATGGCAACAAATTAGTTATAACTTTTTGTTTTTCTTCGCCGCACTGCAGTCTATTCCCCGTTCGCTGATGGAAGCTGCCGCCATCGATGGTGCCGGGCCTGTCAGGCGCTTTTTCCGTGTGTCATTACCACTGATTACCCCGGTTAGTTTTTTCCTGCTGGTGGTTAACATCGTTTATGCCTTTTTTGACACATTCCCGGTGATTGACGCAGCGACAGGTGGTGGGCCGGTTCAGGCCACGACGACGCTGATTTACAAAATCTACCGGGAAGGCTTTGCCGGGCTGGATTTATCGGCCTCTGCCGCACAGTCCGTGGTGCTCATGGTGCTGGTCATTATTCTGACAGTGATTCAGTTCCGCTACGTGGAAAACAAGGTGCGTTACCAATGATAGAGAACAGACGTGGGCTGGATATTTTCAGCCATATCATGCTGATAGCGGGAATTATCGTTATTCTGTTCCCTCTGTATGTTGCATTTGTGGCTGCCACACTCGACAACAAAGCGGTGTTCAATACCCCGATGACTCTGTTGCCCGGCGGCCATTTGTGGGAAAACCTGTCGCTTATTTGGCACCAGGGCGTGGGGGGCAACACTGCGCCGTTTGGGGTGTTGTTACTGAATAGTTTCGTGATGGCTCTGGGCATTACAGTGGGCAAAATCTCGGTGTCCATGCTCTCTGCTTTCGCCATTGTCTGGTTTCGCTTCCCACTGCGTAACTTGTGCTTCTGGATGATCTTTATCACGCTGATGTTACCCGTAGAAGTGCGCATTTTCCCCACCGTTGAAGTGATTGCCAACCTGAAAATGCTCGACAGCTACACCGGGCTGACACTGCCACTGATGGCCTCTGCGACGGCAACATTTCTGTTTCGCCAGTTTTTTATGACTTTACCGGACGAGCTACTGGAAGCAGCACGCATTGACGGGGCTTCTCCGCTGCGTTTTTTCCGCGACATCGTATTACCGCTTTCGCGTACTAACCTGGTTGCACTGTTCGTTATTACCTTTATTTATGGCTGGAACCAGTATCTGTGGCCGATTTTGATTACCAGTAAAGCAGATATGGGCACTGCCGTTGCCGGTATTAAAAGCATGATTTCAACGGGAGACGGCACAACACAGTGGAATCAGGTTATGGCGGCAATGTTACTGACACTGGCACCGCCTTTAGTGGTGGTGCTGGTGATGCAAAGAGCGTTTGTTCGTGGTCTGGTGGATAGCGAGAAATAACATGGCAGGATTAAAATTACAGGCCGTCAGCAAAAGCTGGGACGGCAAAACAGAGGTCATCCGGCCTTTGACGCTGGATGTCGCAGACGGCGAATTTATCGTGATGGTTGGCCCTTCAGGTTGTGGTAAATCCACGTTGTTACGCATGGTGGCCGGGCTTGAGCGGGTGACCAGTGGTGATATCTGGATTGACCGCCAGCGAGTAACAGAGCTGGAGCCCAGCGAGCGTGGTATTGCGATGGTGTTCCAGAATTACGCGCTCTACCCGCACATGACAGTGGAAGAGAACATGGCCTGGGGCCTGAAAATACGCGGCATGGGTAAACAGCATATCGCCCACAAAGTGCAGGAAGCCGCACGTATTCTGGAGCTGGATACACTGTTAAAACGCCGCCCGCGTGAGCTGTCTGGCGGGCAACGCCAGCGGGTTGCCATGGGGCGGGCAATTGTGCGCGACCCGGCGGTCTTTTTGTTCGATGAGCCCCTGTCAAACCTGGATGCCAAGTTGCGGGTGCAAATGCGCCTTGAGCTCCAGCAACTACACCGGCGGTTAAATACCACCAGTTTGTATGTGACCCATGACCAGGTGGAAGCAATGACCCTTGCGCAACGGGTGATGGTGCTCAATAAAGGTATTGCAGAGCAAATTGGCACACCGGTTGAGGTGTATGAAAAACCGGCCAGCCGCTTTGTCGCCAGTTTTATTGGCTCACCAGCCATGAACCTGTTGGCAGGGCAGGTGAGCAACGATGGATACCGTTTTGAGTTACCCGGAGGCATGGCTGTTCCGGTGGGGAGAAACTTGTCTTCGCTGGCAGGTAAACCACTGACACTGGGTATTCGCCCTGAACATATTGCGTTAAGCTCTCAGGCTGAAGGTGGTCTGCCATTAGTAATGGACACGCTGGAAATGCTGGGTGCTGATAACCTGGCTCACGGGCGCTGGAGGGAGCAAAAAATGATAATCCGCCTGGATCACCAAAACAGGCCGCAGCGAGGCTCCATGTTGTGGCTACACTTGCCGGAAGACCGGCTGCATTTCTTTGATGGCGAAACAGGACAACGGTTATGAGTCACTGGCCTTATCCCCGCATTGTCGCACACCGTGGCGGGGGAAAACTGGCTCCAGAAAATACACTGGCGGCGATTGATTTGGGCATTGCCCGTGGATACAAAATGTTTGAGTGCGACGCAAAACTTTCCCATGATGGTGAAATTTTCCTGCTGCATGACGACACACTTGAGCGCACCAGTAACGCCTGGGGTGTTGCCGGGGAGATGAGCTGGGATGTGCTGAGCAAGGTTGATGCCGGGAGCTGGTTTGGCAAGGCGTTTGCCGGAGAACCGCTGGCACTTTTGAGCGATGTCGCAGAGCGGTGCCGCCAGCACACAGTGATGGTGAATATCGAAATAAAACCGACTACCGGTGTGGAAGCCCGGACAGGTACAGAGGTTGCTCTGGCGGTACAACAACTGTGGGCGGGTATGGCGACTCCGTTGCTCTCCTCTTTCTCTGTTGAAGCGCTGGCTGCGGCTCAACTTGCTGCACCTGGCTTACCACGTGGGTTGTTACTGGATGAGTGGGACGATAACTGGCAGGAACTGACGTCTCGCCTCGGGTGTGTATCTATTCACCTTAACCACCAGTTGCTGGATGAAGCCCGTACTGCCGCCCTGAAAGCCGCCGGGTTGCGTATTCTGGTGTACACCGTAAACCGCCCGGAGCGCGCCAGAACTCTGATGCAATGGGGTGTGGATTGTATCTGTACCGATAACCTGGAACAGATTGGCCCGGGCTTTGGTGCCTGAGCCATGTAGCACAAATTAACGCGGTTGTTGCTGGGTGCGTTGCTGCGCCCCGTTTAACTGCTGGAACAGTTTTTGTTGCTGCTGTTGTTGTTGAGCCGTTGCAGCCTGGTTTAACTGGCTTTTCTGCTGTATCTGCTGGGTACGCATTTCTTGTTGTACCCGTTGCTGGCTGGGGTTCACATACCCCGGCTGGTTGGGGTTATTGGTGGTATTCAGCGGAACTGCCATTGCAGTAACAGGCAACAACAGCGCCAGAATCAGATAGCGTTTCATGGTCATTTCTCCTGAAAACAGACTATAAGTTTATCCTTTCCCCGGGCCTGGCGCTGGTTTTTCCGTGTTATCTGAATTATGCCGGTTTATGGCGCGCCATGAATAATGCGTCAACATAAATGCCGTTACGCAACCCGAAATCTTTCGCCCGGCCTTCCAGTTCGAACCCCACTCTTTGGTAGGCCCGAATAGCTGGCTGGTTATCGGCAAACACCGTCAATTCGATACGGGTGACACGCAGCCAGTTATCGCATAACCACACGGCTTCTTGCATCAGTGCTCTGCCAATACCTTGCTGGCGAAAGGCGGGGTCAACACACAACCCTAATGTAGCAACATGGCTGCGGCGTGGGTTGGTATTCACGGTAAGGCCCATATGCCCCACAACCTGGTTTTCGGCCAGTGCCACCAGGTGCCTTTGCCCCGGCTGTGGGTGGGTAATGCGCTCTAGCCAGTAAGATGTGGAAGGGTGAGGAAGCTGAAGCAGGTTTTCATACACCTCTGGTTGGCGGTAAATGCCCAGTAATGCTGCTACGTCATTGGGTTCAGCCTGGCGTATTTCTGGCCTGTTCATCCGGTTCCTCTCCATTGTTAGTTGACTTCCGTTAGCATTATTGCGATTTCCTATGGGGTCAACTGCCATTTTTTGCAAAAAAAACTGGACAGATGCAAATGATAATGATTATTATTGCCTTGCGTTCAGGGGACACCTCAATGAAACCTGAAGCACGACATTGCTCACATTGCTTCCAGTATTACTTTAGCCAGCCGGGTGCTGGCTTTTTTTTATCTGTTTTTCACTGATTCAGCAAAATTGATGACACTCAGCGGCAACGACGTGATTCATGGCCATAATCATCATGTTTCAAAGGGATTGTGTTATTCATTTTTTTTGAACAGAGGCGTCAATTTTCACCCTCTATCTTCCCCGGAGGTTGCCCCCTAAACTGAATGCAACTGATGAGGAGGGCAACATGATCTATTTACGTAAAGCACAGGACCGTGGGCATGCAAACCATGGTTGGCTGGATTCCTGGCACACATTTTCGTTCGCAAATTACTACGATCCTGACTTTATGGGGTTCTCTGCTTTGCGGGTGATTAACGAAGACGTTATTGATGAAGGCCAGGGCTTTGGTACCCATCCCCACAAAGATATGGAAATTCTGACCTATGTTCTGGAAGGTGCTGTTGAACACCAGGACAGCATGGGTAACAAAGAACAAGTACCGGCTGGCGAGTTCCAGATTATGAGTGCGGGTACGGGTATTCGCCATTCTGAATATAACCCGAGTGCGACTGAAGCGCTGCGCTTGTACCAGATTTGGATTATCCCTGAAGTAACAGGGATTACTCCGCGTTATGAGCAGCGCCGCTTTGATGCCGCGCAGGGCCGCCAGTTGGTGTTGTCACCGGATGCCCGTGACGGGTCGTTAAAAGTGTTCCAGGATATGGAATTGTGGCGCTGGGCACTGGTGAAAGATGAACAATCTGTGTTTCAGATTGCCGCTGACCGCCGTGTCTGGATTCAGGTCGTGAAAGGTGAAGTCTCCATTAATGGCACTAAAGCGGTAACCAGCGACGGGTTGGCGATTTGGGATGAACAGGCACTTTCTGTTCATGCCAGCGAAGGTAGTGAAATTTTGTTGTTCGATTTACCGCCAGTCTGAATCTGAATTCGTGTTTTTTGGCCCGCCCTGTTTACGCAAGGCGGGCCTTTTTCATGGTAAACTTTACTGTCAATAACAAATTGTGTGCACAGGACATGAAAAAGAAAAGACCGGTACTACAGGACGTGGCAGATAAAGTCGGCGTGACCAAAATGACGGTCAGCCGTTTTTTACGCAACCCGGAACAGGTTTCAGCCGCTTTACGCGTCAAAATTGCCGCAGCGCTGGATGAACTGGGGTATATACCCAACCGGGCACCGGATATCCTTTCGAATTCAACCAGCCGTGCCATTGGTGTGATGCTGCCTTCGTTAACCAACCAGGTGTTTGCGGAAGTATTACGCGGTATCGAAAGTGTTATTGATGCTCACGGCTACCAAACTATGCTGGCACACTACGGGTATAAAGCTGAACTGGAAGAAGAACGCCTGGAGTCTATGCTGTCGTGGAATATCGACGGTCTGATTCTGACTGAGCGCACGCACACGCCACGCACACTGAAAATGATTGAAGTGGCTGGCATTCCTGTTGTGGAAATGATGGACAGCATCAGTCCTTGTCTGGATATCGCAGTAGGGTTTGATAACTTCGAAGCAGCACGCCAGATGACAGCGGCGATTATTCAGCGCGGTCATCAACATGTGGCTTACCTCGGGGCGCGGCTTGATGAACGTACTTTAATGAAGCAGCGTGGTTATGAGCAGGCCATGCACGACGCCGGGCTGGTGCCTTACTGTGTGATGGTCGAGCAATCTTCTTCGTATTCCACCGGGAGTGAGTTATTGCGCCAGGCGCGCCGCGAATACCCGAAGCTGGACAGTATTTTTTGTACTAACGATGACCTGGCTGTGGGAGCGGCATTTGAATGCCAGCGCCTGGGCCTGCGGATTCCTGAAGATATGGCCATTGCTGGTTTCCACGGCCATGATATTGGCCAGGTGATGGAGCCACGCCTGGCAAGTGTGCTTACTCCGCGTGAACGCATGGGCCGGATTGGCGCCGAGCGCCTGTTAGCACGAATTCGTGGCGAAATAGTGTCGCCGAAGATGCTGGATTTGGGCTTTACCCTGTCTCCTGGTGGATCAATCTGAAAAACTCAATATTTGACGTAGCTCACACTTATTAGCTTTCACTGATTGTGGTTATTGCTTATTGAACAGCCAGAGTTGAAAATGTTACCGATAACAGTTACCCGTAACATTTTTAGCCTGTGCCAGTCGGAGTTACGCTATGAGCACTATTAATCCTGAAAACCGTGTCTATGTCCTGATGGGCGTTTCTGGCAGTGGTAAATCCGCCGTTGCCAGTGAAGTTGCCCACAAATTGCAGGCTGCCTTCCTTGATGGCGATTTTCTGCACCCACGCTGCAATATCCTGAAAATGGCTTCAGGCGAACCATTAAATGATGATGACCGCACTCCATGGTTGCAAGCGCTTAATGATGCAGCCTTCGCCATGCAGCGAACCAACGCTGTTTCGCTGATTGTGTGTTCTGCACTGAAGAAACGCTACCGCGATATTTTGCGCGAAGGTAACCCAAACCTGGCGTTTATCTACCTCAAAGGGGATTACCAACTGATCGAAAGCCGTTTAAAAGCGCGCAAAGGTCACTTCTTCAAACCCCAAATGCTGGTGACTCAATTCGAGGCTCTGGAAGAGCCCCATGCCGAAGAACGCGATGTGCTGGTGGTTGATATCGATCAGCCGCTGGATGGAGTGGTAGCCAGCACAATTGCACAAATCAATAAAGGCAGTGCCAAGTGAGTACATTAACACTCGTTTTAACCGCGGTTGGCGCGGTTCTTTTGCTTCTGTTCCTGGTTATGAAAGCGCGTATGCACGCGTTTTTGGCATTGATGGTTGTGTCTGTGGGTGCTGGCCTGTGTTCTGGTATGCCGCTGGATAAAATTGCGGCCACCATGGAAAAAGGGATGGGCGGTACCCTCGGGTTCCTGGCGGTTGTGGTTGCGCTGGGAGCGATGTTCGGGAAGATTTTGTTTGAAACCGGTGCGGTTGACCAGATTGCCGTCAAGATGTTGAAGTCGTTTGGTCATAACCGTGCGCATTTCGCTATTGGCCTGGCGGGCCTGGTATGCGCATTACCGCTCTTCTTCGAAGTCGCTATCGTTTTGCTTATCAGTGTGGCGTTTTCTATGGCGCGCCATACAGGCACTAACCTGGTGAAACTGGTTATTCCGTTGTTTGCTGGTGTGGCTGCGGCGGCGGCATTCCTGGTGCCGGGGCCTGCGCCTATGCTGCTGGCGTCCCAGATGCACGCCGATTTTGGCTGGATGATCCTGATCGGCCTGTGTGCAGCTGTTCCGGGGATGCTGATTGCCGGGCCACTTTGGGGTAACTTCATCAGCCGTTATGTTGAGTTGAAAGTGCCCGATGATGTCTCTGAGCCGCACCTGGGCGAAGGTAAACTGCCGTCCTTTGGTTTCAGCCTGGCATTGATCCTGTTACCGCTGGTACTGGTAGGCCTGAAAACTATTGCCGCACATTTTGTGGCGCAGGGTTCAACCGCCTATGAATGGTTTGAATTTATCGGCCACCCGTTCACCGCGATTCTGGTTGCGTGCCTGGTTGCTATTTATGGCCTGGCAGTACGCCAGGGGATGCCGAAAGAGAAAGTTATGGATATCTGTGGCCAGGCTCTGCAGCCTGCCGGGATTATCCTGCTGGTGATTGGTGCCGGTGGTGTGTTTAAACAGGTACTGGTTGATTCAGGCGTCGGCCCTGCATTGGGTGAAGCGCTGACCGGTATGGGTCTGCCCATTGCGGTAACCTGTTTTATCCTGGCTGCGGCAGTGCGTATTATTCAGGGCTCTGCGACCGTTGCCTGCCTGACGACAGTTGGCCTGGTTATGCCAGTTATCAGTCAGTTGAACTTCTCTGGTGCACAACTGGCCGCGCTGTCAATTTGTATTGGCGGTGGTTCAATTGTGGTCAGCCATGTTAACGACGCGGGTTTCTGGTTATTTGGCCGGTTTACCGGTGCATCTGAAGCGCAAACCCTGAAAACCTGGACCATGATGGAAACCATCCTGGGAACCACTGGCGCGATTGTTGGTGCCATTGCCTTCACTTTGCTGTCGTAATGTGATGTGCGGCATTTATCATTAAACCTGCAGTAAAGTGGTTAATGTAAAAAAAGGGCCTTTTTAGGCCCTTTTTTATTGTCAGCTTTAAACCACCTCCTCGGAGGTGGTGATTGTTTGAGTTGATTACATTAACTGACTGTATTACCCATGCACCGGTATACCCTGCATCCAGGTGCGAATACCGTCCAGAAACATCTGAGTGGCGATCATCACCAAAATAAGCCCCATCAACCTTTCCAGAGCATTAACGCCTTTTTCACCCAACAGCCGTAAAAACAGTGAAGACTGCAGCAAAATAATGAAGGTGCCTCCCCATGCAACCAACAGGGCGATGACTAAATGCCCCATTTGGTTGGGATACTGGTGAGAAAGCAGCATCAGTGTTGCCAGCAGTGATGGCCCGGCAACCAGCGGAATCGCCAGCGGCACAATAAACGGCTCTTCACCGGCTGGCAGGCCACTTGAACTTCCCGTGGGGGCAGGGAAAATCATCCGAATGGCAATCAGGAATAAAATTATCCCACCTGAAATTGAAACAGTTTCTGCGTGTAAGTTAAGTAATGACAGGATTTTCTCACCTGCAAATAAGAAAATCAGCATAAACAGCAACGCAATTAATAGCTCCCTTATCATTATTTTGCGGCGTCGTTTGGGCTCGGTATGCTTCAGCACAGACATAAAAATGGGTAAATTTCCGAGAGGATCCATAATCAGGATCAACAAAACTGCTGCGGAAATGATTTCATTCATAAATAAATTTCCATAATAATGAATCCGGAATTTCTGCTAAATAAGTCGTGCTTCTGATGAGATGGTCATCATTGATTAATTTCACTTGCGACTTTAGCTGCTTTTTGTAAGGTGAAAGGATAAACCGGTTCCCTCACGGGTACACAAAAAACGCACACATCTTCGCAGGAAAGATAAGTTATGAAAAATGTTGGTTTTATCGGATGGCGTGGCATGGTTGGTTCCGTGCTCATGCAACGCATGGTTGAAGAGCGCGATTTTGACGCCATTAACCCCATCTTCTTCTCTACCTCTCAAACCGGGCAGGCTGCACCTGCGTTCGCCGGGAAAGCTGCTGGCACTTTGCAGGATGCCTGGAACCTGGACGCACTGAAAGCCCTGGATATTATCGTGACCTGCCAGGGCGGCGATTATACCAATGAAATCTATCCAAAGCTGCGGGAAAGCGGCTGGAAAGGTTACTGGATAGATGCTGCGTCTTCCCTGCGAATGAAAGACGATGCCATTATCATTCTGGACCCGGTTAACCAGAAGGTTATTGACGATGGCCTGAACAAAGGCATTAACACATTTGTGGGCGGTAACTGTACTGTCAGCCTGATGCTGATGTCCCTGGGCGGTTTGTTTGCCAATGACCTGGTTGAGTGGGCATCTGTTGCTACTTACCAGGCTGCTTCCGGCGGTGGCGCCCGCCATATGCGCGAACTGTTAGCGCAAATGGGGCAGTTGCATCATGAAGTGGCGGCAGAACTGGCAGATCCGGCATCGGCTATTCTGGATATCGAACGCAAAGTAACCGCGCTGACACGCAGTGGTGCATTACCGGTCGATAATTTTGGTGTGCCGCTGGCTGGCAGCCTGATCCCGTGGATTGATAAACAACTCGATAACGGCCAGAGCCGTGAAGAGTGGAAAGGCCAGGCGGAAACCAACAAAATTCTGGGAACCACATCAACAATTCCCGTAGATGGCTTGTGTGTGCGCATTGGTGCGTTACGCTGCCATAGCCAGGCTTTCACGTTGAAACTGAAAAAAGACGTTTCCGTTGCGACCATTGAATCAATGCTTGCTGAGCACAACGACTGGGTGAAAGTGATTCCGAACGACCGGGAAATCAGCATGCGTGAACTGACGCCTGCTGCGGTAACCGGCACATTGTCTACGCCGGTTGGACGCCTGCGTAAACTCAATATGGGCCCGGAATACCTTTCTGCTTTTACCGTTGGCGACCAACTGCTGTGGGGCGCGGCTGAACCGCTGCGTCGTATGCTGCGCCAACTGGCCTGATTAGCATTTTATGCTTCGTGGGAGGGGATCCCCTCCCGTTTTCTTGCGCACTACATGGAGTAAACGCGATGTTCATTTTTTTCTCGGGAGTCAGCTAAACCATTGACTATGCTTAAAGAGAGCGTGCTTGCCACGTTTCTGCTTTTTGTGTGACAGAGTGGCAGGGAGAAAGACTGCGCTGTCAGGTCAATAAAATAAGTGGGCATGCCTGCGCACATGCGTAAATCGGACAGGCATGACACATAAAAACAGGATGCTTACCATGTCTGTATGTATTGATAAGGACGTGATAACTGCGCTTTTTGCTGGCCAGAATTCGGACCCGTTTTCCGTACTGGGGATGCATAAAACTGATGCCGGGCTGGAAGTTCGTGCATTGTTACCCGATGCCACAGAAGTGTGGGTTATTGAACCAAAAACCGGCCGGAAAGTTGGCCAGCTTACATGCCTTGATTCTCGTGGCTTTTTTGCCGCAGTGTTACCTCGCAGAAAAAATCCCTTCCGTTACCAACTGGCTGTGTCCTGGCATGGGCAACAGAATCTGATAGACGATCCGTACTGTTTCGGGCCTTTATTGCCGGAAATGGACGGCTGGTTATTGTCGGAAGGCACCCATATGCGCCCTTACGAAGCGATGGGCGCGCATGCCGCAACTATGGATGGCGTGACGGGGACGCGGTTTACTGTCTGGGCACCGAATGCCCGCCGGGTTTCCGTGGTTGGGGAGTTTAATTTCTGGGATGGGCGACGCCATCCTATGCGCTTACGCCGCGAGTCGGGGATTTGGGAAATCTTCATTCCGGGAGCGCACAATGGGCAGCTCTACAAATTCGAGTTGCTGGATTGCCATGGCAATTTACGCATTAAATCAGACCCATATGCATTTGAAGCGCAAATGCGCCCTGACACGGCATCCATGATCTGCGGGTTGCCGCCAAAACAGGCAATCAGTGAATCACGCCAGCGCGCGAACGACTTCGACGCCCCCATTTCGATTTATGAAGTGCACCTCGGCTCCTGGCGCCGCCATACTGATAATAACTTCTGGTTAAGTTACCGGGAGCTTGCTGAACAGCTCGTGCCGTATGTGAAAAGTATGGGCTTTACCCATATCGAACTGTTACCCGTCAATGAGCACCCGTTTGATGGCAGTTGGGGTTACCAGCCTCAGGGGTTATATGCGCCAACACGGCGTTTTGGCACGCGTGATGACTTTCGCTATTTCGTTGACGCGGCCCATGCTGCCGGGCTGAACGTCATTCTTGACTGGGTGCCGGGCCATTTCCCGGTAGACGATGCCGGGTTAGCGCGTTTTGATGGCACGGCGCTGTACGAACACCAGGACCCACGCGAAGGTTTTCACCAGGACTGGAACACCCTGATTTATAACTTTGGCCGCCGTGAAGTGCAGAACTTCCTGGTGGGCAATGCGCTGTACTGGATGGAGCGCTTTGGGATTGATGGCTTGCGTGTGGATGCCGTCGCCTCAATGGTCTATCGCGATTACAGCCGGGCGCAGGGTGAGTGGATCCCCAACGAATTTGGTGGGCGTGAAAACCTCGAAGCTATTTCATTCTTACGCCAGACCAACCAGATAATTGGCAAGGAAGTACCTGGTGCTGTCACGATGGCGGAAGAATCCACCGATTTCCCCGGCGTTTCCCGGCCAGATGGCCTCGCATTCTGGTTTAAATGGAATATGGGCTGGATGCATGACACGCTGAATTACATGAAGCTGGACCCGGTCCACCGGCAATATCACCACGACCAGATGACGTTCGGCATGCTGTATAACTACAGCGAAAACTTTGTACTCCCCCTGTCTCACGATGAAGTGGTTCACGGGAAACGGTCTATTCTTGATCGTATGCCCGGTGATGCATGGCAGAAATTTGCCAATTTACGCGCGTATTACGCCTGGATGTGGGCCTTCCCTGGTAAGAAATTGTTATTCATGGGCAATGAGTTCGCGCAGGGGCGTGAGTGGAACCATGATTCCAGCCTGGACTGGCATTTACTGGAAGGTAAGGATAACTGGCATAACGGCGTACAGCGCCTGGTGCGTGACCTGAACCACACCTATCGGCACCACAAGGCGTTGCATCAACTAGACTTTGACTCTTATGGGTTTGAATGGCTGGTTGTTGACGATAAGGCCAACTCAGTATTCGCGTTTATCCGGCGTGACAAGCAGGGCAATGAAATCATTGTGGTGAGCAATTTCACCCCGGTTCCTCGCGAGCACTACCGTGTAGGGGTTAACCAGCCTGGTCGTTGGCGCGAAGCCGTTAATACCGATTCTCAGTACTACCATGGCAGTAATATGGGCAATGGCGGCGTCATCCAAAGTGATGCTATCCAGAGCCATGGGCGTGAACACTCGTTGTGTTTAACCGTGCCGCCGTTGGCAACAATTTGGCTGGTGCGCGAGGGGGATATCGATGACACAACTGCTGGCGGGTAATTCTGCGCCCCTTGGCGCGGTGTTTGATGGCCACGGTGTGAACTTCACTTTGTTCTCAGCTAATGCTGAGCAGGTTGTGTTGTGCCTGTTTGGCGAGGATGGCAACGAAGAACGCCACTTGTTACCTGCCCGTACTGGCGATATCTGGCACGGTTACCTGCCCGGCGCCCGTCCTGGCTTGCAGTATGGTTACCGCGTACATGGCCCCTGGTCGCCAGAGCAAGGGCACCGGTTCAATCCGGAAAAATTGCTTCTCGACCCGTGCGCCCGCCAGGTTATTGGTGACGTTCCCGATCACGCATTGTTCCATGGTGGCCTGGATAACCCCGACCACCGGGATAACAGCAGTGTGATGCCGCGCTGCGTGGTTGTTCACGCTCATTTTGAATGGGAAGACGACGAGCCGCTGCGTACTCCATGGGGGGAAACGGTTATTTATGAAGCGCATGTACGTGGCCTTACACGCCTTCACCCGGGTATTCCGGCGGAGTTACGCGGCACGTATCTTGCGCTGGCTCACCCGGCCATGCTCGATTATTTCCAACAACTGGGAATTACCGCGCTGGAGTTAATGCCGGTGATTCAGTTTGCAACAGAACCGCGTTTGCAGCAGATGGGGCTCAGCAATTACTGGGGTTATAACCCTCTGGCGATGTATTGCCCGGAGCCGGGTTATGCTTCGCACCCTGAATCAGCCCGGGCTGAGTTGTGTACTGCAGTTAAAGCGTTACACCAGGCGGGAATAGAAGTTGTCCTGGATATTGTGCTCAATCACACGGCAGAAACGGATCTCTTTGGCCCAACCTTTAGCTGGCGCGGAATTGATAACGCCAGCTATTACTGGCTGCAGGGCAACGGGGATTACCACAACTGGACGGGGTGTGGTAACACGCTGAATCTGAGCCACCCGGCGGTAGTGGATATGGTGGTGGATAATCTGCGCTACTGGGTGGAGGAGTTTCATGTTGATGGTTTCCGCTTTGATTTGGCGAGTGTGATGGGGCGTACTCCAGAGTTTCGCCAGGATGCCCCGTTGTTCGAAGCGATTCGCCAGGATCCGTTGCTATCGCAGGTGAAACTGATTGCTGAACCCTGGGATATTGGCCCGGGGGGTTATCAGGTGGGGAATTTCCCGCCACTGTTTGCCGAATGGAATGACCATTTCCGTGATGGTATGCGGCGCTTTTGGTTGAGTGGCGGTTCAAATCCTGGTGAGTTTGCCTGCCGCTTTGCGGCTTCCAGCGACGTGTTTCGCCACCATGGGCGCAGCCCTTCGGCCAGTATTAACCTGGTGACGGCTCACGATGGCTTTACGCTGCGCGATTGTGTCAGCTTTAACCACAAACATAACGAAGCGAATGGTGAAGAAAACCGTGATGGCACCAGTGCGAATTTCAGTAACAACCATGGTGAGGAAGGCCCGACAGGCAATATTCATATTCAGGAGCGCCGCCGCCATTCAGCTCATGGCTTACTGGCGACTTTGTTGCTTGCTCAGGGGACACCTATGTTACTGGCAGGCGATGAGCACGGGCATACCCAGCACGGCAATAATAATGCCTACTGCCAGGACAACGAGCTGACCTGGCTGGACTGGGCGAATAAGAATGAAGGGCTGACGGCGTTTACTGCCGAACTACTCAAACTCAGAAAGCAAATCCCTGCACTGGTCCGTAACCAGTGGTGGGATGAGGGAGATGGCAGTGTTGTCTGGCTTAACAGCCAGGCCGGGCCGCTGAGCTCTGAGGCCTGGCAGTCAGAGATAAAGCAGTTGCAGGTACTGCTTTCAGGGCACTGGCTTATCACCCTGAATGCCACTCAGTCTGTTAGTGAATTTGTTTTACCCGAAGGGGAATGGCGTGCTGTCCCCCCATTTGCCGGAGAGGATAACCCGGTGGTAATGGCTGTATGGCATGGGCCCGCGCACGGAGTGTGCGTTTTTTACCGGTCATAAATAAAGGAGTCAGTCATGATAAGATTAGATAAGAACGATTCGTTGATGTTGGCGCGTGAGCTGCCAATGAAGTCGGTTGCCCTTATTCTTGCCGGGGGCCGAGGGACACGCTTAAAAGATTTAACCTCAACACGCGCCAAACCTGCCGTCCACTTCGGCGGCAAATTTCGCATTATTGATTTTGCCCTGTCTAATTGTATTAATTCCGGTATTCGTCGCATTGGCGTGATTACGCAATATCAGTCGCATACGCTGGTTCAGCATATTCAGCGCGGCTGGTCGTTTTTCAATGAAGAAATGAATGAATTCGTTGATTTACTACCCGCACAGCAGCGTGTCCATGGTGAAAACTGGTATCGCGGTACTGCTGACGCCGTGACGCAGAACCTGGATATTATCCGGCGTTATAAGGCCAGCTATGTGGTGATCCTTGCCGGTGATCATATCTACAAGCAGGATTATTCCCGCATGTTGATTGACCATGTGGAGAAAGGTGCCAAATGTACCGTTGCCTGCCTGCCCGTTCCTGTTGAAGAAGCCCGCGCGTTTGGGGTAATGGCTGTCGACAACGAAGAACGCATTATTGATTTTGTTGAAAAACCAGAAAAACCGCCAGCGATGCCTAACGACGCGACAAAAGCACTGGCGAGTATGGGTATTTACGTCTTTGATGCGGATTATCTTTACCGGTTGCTGGAAGAAGATGATAAGGATGAGCAGTCGAGCCATGATTTTGGTAAAGACATCATCCCTAAAATTACCAAAGCTGGTGAAGCATTTGCTCACCCCTTCCCGTTGTCCTGCGTGCAGTCAGACCCTGAATCTGAACCTTACTGGCGTGATGTAGGTACGCTGGAAGCCTATTGGAAAGCTAACCTTGATTTGGCCTCGGTAACCCCCGAACTGGACATGTATGACCAGAAATGGCCAATTCGCACCCATATGGAACCACTTCCCCCCGCTAAGTTTGTGCAGGACCGCTCTGGTAGCCACGGCATGACACTCAACTCGCTGGTGTCTGGTGGCTGCATTATCTCGGGGTCCGTGGTGGTGCAGTCGGTGTTGTTTCCCCGTGTGCGAATAAACTCATTTTGCAATATTGATTCTGCAGTGCTCTTGCCCGATGTGTGGATCGGCCGTTCGTGCCGTTTGCGACGCTGCATTATTGACAGAGCCTGTGTCATTCCCGAAGGAATGGTCATTGGTGAAAATGCCGAAGAGGATGCCCGCCGTTTTTATCGCTCCGAAGAAGGCATTGTTCTGGTAACGCGTGAAATGCTGGCCCGTCTGGAGGCCTGAACAACAGGGAGCCTTCACTGACACAGTGTGGGCCAAACATTGAACGGGAGCGACAATGCAGGTTTTACATGTATGTTCTGAAATGTTTCCGCTGCTGAAAACGGGTGGTCTCGCAGATGTCATCGGCGCATTACCGGCAGCACAGATTGCAGGTGGCGTTGATACGCGTGTTCTGTTGCCTTCTTTTCCTGATATTCGCAAGGGTATCACTGACGCGCAGGTAGTCACCCGACGGGATACGTTTGCCGGGCCGATGACATTGTTGTATGGGCATTTTAATGGTGTGGGCATCTATTTGATTGATGCGCCACATCTTTATGAACGCCCAGGCAGCCCTTACCACGATACCAATTTGCATTCCTATACCGATAATGTGTTGCGGTTTGCCCTGTTAGGTTGGGTGGGAAGTGAGCTGGCTTGCGGCCTGGATTTGTTCTGGCAACCGGATGTGGTTCATGCTCATGACTGGCATGCAGGGCTGGCACCGGCATATCTCGCCGCGCGTGGGCGGCCAGCAAAATCCGTTTTTACTGTGCATAACCTTGCCTACCAGGGGTTGTTCTATGCCAAACACATGGCAGAGATCCAGTTGCCTGGTGAGTTTTTCAATATGCATGGCCTGGAGTTCAACGGGCAAATTTCTTTCCTGAAAGCGGGTCTCTACTATTCTGATCACATTACCGCCGTGAGCCCTACCTATGCTCGTGAAATAACCGAGTCACAGTATGGCTATGGTATGGAAGGGTTGTTAACGCAGCGGCACAGGGAAGGGCGGTTGAGTGGGATCCTTAACGGTGTGGATGAAAAAATTTGGGATCCGGCCCATGATTTATTACTTACTGCCGCTTATGACCGTGATTCTGTGGAAGCGAAAGCGGAAAACAAACGCCAGCTCCAGATAGCCATGGGGCTAAAGGTTAATGACAAAGTGCCGTTGTTTGCAGTAGTCAGCCGTCTGACCAGCCAGAAAGGCCTGGATTTGGTGCTTGAAGCCCTGCCGGGCTTACTGGAACAAGGTGGGCAACTGGCATTACTCGGCGCGGGTGACCCGGTACTGCAGGAGGGTTTTCTGGCAGCTGCCGCAGAGCACCCCGGGCAGGTTGGGGTACAGATAGGTTATCACGAGGCGTTTTCTCACCGAATTATGGGTGGAGCAGATGTGATTCTGGTTCCGAGCCGGTTCGAACCATGTGGGTTAACGCAATTGTATGGGCTGAAATATGGCACGTTGCCGTTGGTGCGACGTACAGGAGGTTTGGCGGATACCGTTTCTGATTGCTCGTTGGAAAACCTGGCTGATGGTCTCGCCAGTGGTTTTGTATTCGAAGACAGTAATGCCCTTTCGCTTCTACGGGCGATTCGTCGGGCTTTTGTGTTGTGGTCACGCCCATCGTTATGGCGCTATGTCCAGCGCCAGGCGATGAGTATGGACTTTAGCTGGCAGGTAGCGGCGCAGTCCTACCGCGAACTTTATCAACGCTTGATTTAGTCTCCAGGAATCACTGTTATGAACGCACCCTTTAGCTATGCATCACCTACTCTCAGCGTCGAGGCGTTGAAGTATTCCATTGCCTACAAACTGATGTTTACCATCGGTAAAGACCCGGCTATTGCCAATAAACATGAGTGGTTGAATGCTACGTTGTTTGCCGTAAGGGACAGAATGGTCGAGCGTTGGCTTCGTTCCAACCGGGCACAGCTCTCCCAGGAAGTTCGCCAGGTATATTACTTGTCGATGGAGTTTCTTATTGGCCGCACACTGTCAAATGCACTGTTGTCTTTGGGAATTTATGAAGACATTGACGGGGCGTTGAAAGAGATGGGGCTCTCTCTTGAAGAGCTTATCGAAGAAGAAAACGACCCGGGCCTGGGTAATGGTGGTTTGGGTCGCCTTGCAGCATGCTTTCTGGACTCCCTGGCAACACTTGGGTTGCCAGGCCGTGGCTACGGAATTCGTTATGACTACGGCATGTTCAAACAGAACATCGTCGATGGCCGTCAGAAAGAATCGCCGGATTACTGGCTGGAATACGGGAACCCATGGGAGTTCCGCCGCCATAATACGCGCTATAAGGTGCGGTTTGGTGGGCGTATTCAGCAAGAAGGCAAGAAAACGCACTGGGTGGAGACCGAAGAGATCCTGGCGGTTGCCACTGACCAAATTATTCCTGGCTATGATACGGACGCAACCAATACGTTACGGTTGTGGACTGCTCAGGCCAGTAGTGAAATTAACCTGGGTAAATTTAACCAGGGCGACTATTTTGCTGCGGTGGAAGATAAGAACCATTCAGAAAACGTGTGCCGTGTTCTCTACCCTGATGACTCCACCTATTCAGGCCGGGAGTTGCGTTTGCGCCAGGAGTATTTCCTGGTGTCCGCCACCACTCAGGATATCCTGAGCCGCCACTGGCAAATGCATAAAACCTTCGACAACCTGGCCGATAAAATTGCCATTCACCTGAATGACACACACCCGGTACTGGCAATTCCTGAGTTAATGCGCCTGCTGATAGACGAGCACAGTTTTGGCTGGGATGAAGCATTTGAGGTGACCTGCCAGGTCTTCTCTTATACCAACCATACATTGATGAGCGAAGCGCTGGAAACCTGGGATGTGGATATGCTGGGCAAGATTTTGCCCCGTCATCTGCAGATTATTTTTGAAATAAACGACTATTTCCTGAAAACACTGCAGGAACAATACCCGGAAGATGTGGGGTTGTTGAGCCGTGCTTCAATTATTGATGAATCCAATGGGCGCCGTGTGCGTATGGCCTGGCTTGCTGTGGTGGTCAGCCATAAAGTGAATGGTGTTTCTGAATTGCATTCAAACTTAATGGTGCAGTCACTGTTTGCTGATTTTGCAGCTATCTTCCCGATGCGTTTTTGTAATAAGACCAATGGGATTACCCCACGGCGCTGGCTGGCGCTGGCAAACCCTGGTTTGTCTAAAGTGCTGGACGATAACATCGACCATAACTGGCGTACTGACCTGAGCCTGCTGCGTGAGCTTAAGGAACACATCGATTATCCATCAGTAAACAACGATATTCAGCACGCCAAACTGGAAAATAAAAAACGCCTTGCTGACTGGGTTGCTCAGCAAATGGGGGTTGTCCTGAATCCCCATGCGTTGTTTGATGTGCAGATAAAACGTATCCATGAATACAAACGCCAGTTGATGAATGTATTGCATGTGATTACACGCTATAACCAGATTAAAGCAAATCCGGACGCTGACTGGGTGCCGCGAGTTAATATTTTTGCCGGTAAAGCGGCTTCTGCCTATTACATGGCGAAGCACATTATTCACCTGATAAATGATGTCGCGGCGGTTATTAATAATGATCCCCAGGTAAAAGATCTGCTGAAGGTGGTCTTTATTCCTAACTACAGTGTTAGCCTGGCGCAGGTGATTATTCCTGCGGCTGATCTTTCGGAACAAATTTCACTGGCAGGCACCGAAGCATCGGGTACCAGTAATATGAAGTTTGCTCTGAATGGCGCACTGACTATTGGTACGCTGGATGGTGCGAACGTGGAGATGCTGGAACATGTTGGCGAAGATAATATCTTTATTTTTGGCAACACAGCAGAACAAGTGGAAGCACTGCGCCGCAAGGGTTATAACCCGCGTGAGTATTACGAGAAAGACAAAGCGTTGTACCAGGTTCTGACGCAAATCGCGACTGGGGTGTTCAGCCCGCAGGAGCCGGGGCGTTACCGGGATCTGGTTGATTCACTGATAAACTTCGGCGACCACTACCAGGTGCTGGCTGATTACCGTAGCTATGTGGATTGCCAGAAACGAGTGGACGAGCTTTATCGGACACCAGAAGAGTGGACCACAAGGGCAATGCACAATATTGCCAATATGGGGTATTTCTCCTCTGACCGCACCATTCAGGAATATGCCGATGAAATTTGGCATATAAAACCGGTAAGGCTTTAAATGAGGTATGGGAAAGGGCTCTCAATAGCCCTTTCCCTGTTTCTGAATGCTGCTGGCATTTAATAAAGTGATAAGTTACAGATTTTCAGTGTTCCACACCTTTCTCATGGAGTAACGTTTTATCACCCTTTATGACATAAAGTGACCAGGTATCGTCTTCTTCAGGGCGAAGCCTGTATAAATATGCGCCATTACTGAAGTCATATCCTCTAAAGTCTTCTGATTGCCCGATATTAATTGTATGGCCGCTCAATGTTAGTTCGGTGTGATTCTTTTTATTCACTGAATGATATGTAACATCGTTACAGGTAATCTCACCTTCTTCACAATTATCAGTGATAGTTATCTGGTAGTTTTTAGTAGTGATAGACAGCGTATCATCCTTATTTTGAGCAAATGATGATGCTGTTGTTAAAAGTAAAAGTGCAGTTAGTATCTTTTTCATAATTTGATGTACATAATCATTCGTGACTAAATTGATTATGCTGTCCATTTTTATGTTTTATTTTACGACAAAATATCGCTGATTAATTAATGAGTTAAGCATTGCATGCTACTCAGAAAATTAGAATCAAAAAGCAGAAAAATCTTAATATTTTTTGGTTGTCGAAACGACTCTTGCTGACGAGGTTGCGGTGTGCTCAGCAATTAACTTGCGTGGTCAGGGATGACCAACATATCTGTTGGCGGGGAAATCTGAGTTTTACAGGGAAATAATTATGGTGAATAGCTATGTCCAGGCACTTTTATGTGGGGGAAAGTGCCTGAACATCAAGGGAAGCAATCAGGATGCCAGTGAAAGCCTGCTGTCTGACGATTGTTGGTGTTCAGACAGCCACTGCGCAACACGGGTTTGTTGGGCTTCAGTTAACCACATACCTTGCTTGGTACGGCGCCAGATAGCGTCGTCCAGTTCACGTACCCACTCGTGAGTGACCAGATAATGCAGCTCTGCCTCATAAAACTCATGGCCGAAATCTTCACCTAAATCTGCCACGCTGCTGGCATTGCCAATGATTTTCTCACTGTTGCTGCCATATGTGCGGGCGAGATGGCGGGCGAGTGATTCAGTCAGAAAACTGAATTTACGCCGTAACTGCGCTGCATAGTCGTCCCGGTCACCAGAGAAATGGCCACCAGGCAGGACTGCGCCTTTGGTCCAGGCGGGTTTGATATTGGGGTAATAGTGGCTGAGCTTATCCATCGCGTGTTCGCCCAGTTTCCGGTAAGTAGTGAGTTTGCCACCAAATACCGATAGCAACGGGGCTTTGCCTTGCTCGTCGTGAATATCCAGCGTGTAATCACGGGTAATGGCTTGTGGTGAATCAGACTCATCATCACACAACGGACGTACCCCTGAATAACTCCAGACAATATCTTCTTGTGTGAGTGTCTTTTTAAAGTGCGCGTTATAGGCATTCAGCAAGTAACGAATTTCGTTGTCGTCAATCTGAACGCTTTTCGGGTCGCCCTTATATTCAACATCGGTAGTACCAATAATCGAAAACTCATCCATCCAGGGAATAACAAACACAATGCGTTTGTCTTCGTTTTGCAGAATATAGGCCTGCTTTTGTGTATGGACACGCGGTACCACTATATGGCTGCCTTTGATTAAGCGAATGCCGTAAGGCGATGGCAAGTGTAAGCCGTCATCAAAGAAGTGTTTCACCCATGGACCAGTTGCATTGACCAGCCCACGTGCTTGCCAGGTATGGCGCTTGCCGGTGTCTGCATCTTCAGCTTCAACTACCCACAAGCCATTTTCGCGGCGTGCCGAAGTAACTCGCGTGCGGGTGAGAACCTGGCCTCCTTTTTCTTCCACCATTTGAGCATTAGCCAGCACAAGCCTTGCATCATCCACCCAGCAGTCGGAATATTCGAAACCGCGCACAATTTCAGGTTTAAGCACTGAATCTGCGCCAAAACGCAAACCGCCAGAACCAGGTAAACTGGTGCGTTTACCCAGATGGTCGTACATAAACAGGCCAATGCGGATCATCCAGGCCGGGCGCAAATGCGGGCGGTGAGGTAAGCGGAAGCGCATAGGAAAGGCGATATGTGGTGCCATGTTGAGCAGCACTTCACGTTCAGCCAGAGCTTCACTCACCAGGCGAAATTCGTAGTGTTCAAGGTATCTCAGCCCGCCATGAATCAGTTTTGAACTGGCAGATGATGTAGCGCAGGCTAAATCCTGAGCTTCTAATAACAGGACAGACAAGCCTCTACCGGCAGCGTCTACAGCGATGCCAGCACCATTGATGCCGCCACCGATCACAATCAGATCTTTGGTTTCCATTATGCCCCCACTCATTTTCGTTAAAGCTCAAAAATGTTCGATATCGCTCATAATAGCAAGGGGACGCGCTTTTGGTAACAAGAAAAAAACAATTTCGCGTGATATGCATAACACAATGGCGCATTAACGCTCAGCCACGTACACTGGGTGCCAGAGAATCAGGCCCCATTTTCCTTATCAGGAAACGGGTTTTATCCCCTATACAGAAAAGAGTAAGCGCAGATAATGGATAACTTTGAGTGTATTAATGTTGAACAGGCTCACCAGAAATTACACATTGGTGGTGCGGTGTTAGTGGATATCCGTGATCCACAAAGTTATACCCTGGCGCATACCCCTGGCGCGTTTCACCTTACTAACGCTTCTTTACCGGCATTTATGCAAAACACGGATTTTGATACACCCGTATTGGTGATGTGCTACCACGGCAATAGTAGTAAAGGTGCGGCTCAGTACTTGTTGCAACAAGGCTATGATGAGGTGTACAGCATTGATGGCGGTTTTGAGGCATGGCATCGTCAGTTCCCGGCGGAAGTCGCTCAGGGTGAAGAGTAATTTTTGCCGGCATCATTTAACCAGTATACTGCTATGACTATTATGGATAAGCAGGTTGTTACCCTATGTTGATGGTTGCCTCATTTGAAAACCCGCGTATGGCCCAGGCGTTCGTCGATTATATGGCGACTCAGGGCGTACACCTGAGTTTGCAACACCGGGTGAATACGGATATCTGGCTGGAGGATGAAAGCCAGGAGTCACAAGTCAGAGAAGCGCTGGAGCACTTTCTGGCAAACCCCAACGATCCTCGTTATCTCGCGGCCAGTTGGTCGACGGGCCATACCGGTAGCGGGCTACATTATCGGCGTTACCCTTTCTTCGCGACACTGCGTAGTAAAGCTGGCCCACTGACACTGGGCATGCTGGTTTTGTGTGTGGCCGTGTATATTTTGATGCAGATAGTCGGGGATCAACAGGTAATGCTGTGGCTGGCCTGGCCGTTTGAGCCCTCGCTCAAATTCCAGGTCTGGCGTTATTTTTCGCATATCCTGTTGCATTTTTCGTTACTGCATATCGCATTTAACCTGGTGTGGTGGTGGTACCTGGGCGGCCCGGTCGAAAAGCGCCTTGGTAGTGGTAAATTGCTGACTATCACCCTGATCTCCGCCTTACTCAGCGGCTTTATACAGCACTATTTTGGTGGGCCATGGTTTGGCGGTTTATCGGGTGTGGTATATGCCTTAATGGGTTATGTGTGGTTGCGGGGCGAGCGTGACCCGTCTTGCGGTGTGATGTTACCCCGCGGGTTGATGGTGTTTGCACTGCTCTGGCTGGTGATTGGCTGGTTTAATGTTATGGGGATGTCTATTGCCAATAGCGCACACCTGACTGGTTTGCTGGTGGGGCTGGCGATGGCACTGGTTGACAGTAGCCAGGCGCGAAAACGCGCATAACCGCTTTGGTCGCGAAAACGGCTCTTGCGCCGCAAACAATAACAACAGGAGAGCAGGGTGAAGCAAACACAGCGGCATGATGCCATTATTGAACTGGTCAAAAAACAAGGTTATGTCAGTACTGAAGAGCTGGTGGAGCACTTTTCGGTTAGTCCGCAGACTATTCGTCGTGACCTGAACGACCTGGCTGACCAGAATATTATCATGCGCCACCATGGTGGCGCTGCTATTCCATCGAGCTCAGTAAACACGTCATGGCACGACCGGCGGGCAACTCTGGCTTCAGAGAAAGCGCGTATTGCGCAGAAAGTTGCCAGCCAGATCCCTGATGGAGCAACGTTGTTCATTGATATTGGCACTACGCCGGAAGCTGTCGCTCACGCCTTGCTGGACCATAGCCATTTGCGGGTGGTGACCAATAACCTGAATGTGGCAAACACCCTGATGGTAAAAGATGATTTTCGGATAATCCTGGCCGGTGGGGAATTACGCAGCCGCGATGGCGGGATCATTGGTGAAGCAACACTGGATTTTATTTCACAGTTTCGTCTCGATTTCGGCATTCTGGGGATTAGTGGCATCGACAGCGACGGCTCTCTTCTGGAATTTGACTACCACGAAGTACGCACCAAGCGGGCAATTATTGATAATTCACGTCATGTGATGCTGGTGGTTGATCACACGAAATTTGGCCGTAATGCCATGGTGAACCTGGGGAGTATTGGCCTGGTTGATGCGCTGTATACGGACATTATGCCCCCTGCAGGCGTCATGCAGGTGATTGCCGAAAATAACGTGCAGTTAGAATTATGCTAAAACGGCTTAGCCTGGCCGGTTATCAGCCAGGCTGGCCAATACAGCCTGGGCTGGCAAAAACAGGGCTTATACGCCGTACCCCATCATTTTTAATAATTCCTGTGCCTGCTGTACGGCTTCCCGACGGTGTGCAACACCCATCTTCTGGTACAAGTTACGAATATGGGTTTTGATTGTAGTTGCCGCTACATCCAGTTCTCCGGCAATTTGGTCGTTACTGTAGCCTGAATAAATCAACCCAAGCACCTGCCATTCGCGCTGTGTTAGCGGGCTGGTGCGGATTAATTCCGGCACATCCGGGTGGTTCAACAAACGGTGTACAAAGCCTTCATCGAAGTGGGCAAATTTATGCCGGTGGTGCTGGTTTATCTCTTTGAGAATGCGTTGTGCCCGATGCTGCTCCAGCTCTGGCAATGTCGCCAGTTGGATTAGCTGGCGTAACTGCTGCGCCATTGGCTCACCCTCAATCACAAAGTGGCTGATAAAACCAGTACGGTTTGCCAGAGACAGCGCTTCAACCAGTACCTGGAGGGCATCGCTCTTACGGTCTGCCTGCCAGTAAAGTTGATTGAGCAGTAACAGGTTACGGTTCAGGTCACTCATCAGGTGAAGCCGACGCGCGTTCTCGTTCAACTCTTCCAGTATGGTTTCTGCGGTGCCAAATTCTTCCAGCAGAATTTGTGCCCGGGCAATGTTACGCCACTGGCTTTGCAGAAAATGATTACTGACTGTCTCCGGGCGCGGCGTCTGGCGTAACCAGTTTTCTGCCGCCTGTTTGTCATTATTCATTTGCCAGTAAATGACGCGCACTTTGTCGGCATTGCTGACCCAGTCAATGTGGTACGAACCGTTGCCCAGTAAGTTTTCCAGGCGGTTGAGTAAACCGCGGGCATTATCTAAATCGCCCCGGGCAAGTGAGTTTTGAATCACTAATGACAGGCACTGAAGTTGCTGCTGTGGCTGGTAGTTAACCAGCACATCCATCCCCTGACGGGCTGCTGCTTCGGATTCATCCAGCCGGGCCCAGGCCCAGAGTAGCTGCGAGCGGATACGTAACAAAAATTCATGTAGCGGTAACTGCTCCAGGTGTTGTGCCTGAATCAGTTGGAAGGCTTTTTCCTGAATTTCCCATGCAGACTGCAGGAAACCCTGAGCAAATAAAATTTCGCTTTGTTGAATCTGGCTCCACAACACGTAATGCCAGACTTCATTGAGTTGCGCCATCTGCTCAGTCTGTTGCATTAAAGCCAGTGAGTTGTTCAGTTCGCCTTTGCAGTGCAGCACTTCTCCGTGAACAGAAGTTGCGACAATGCGCCCGTAAAAACTGGCAAACGGCAGAGTCTCCAGCGCCAGCATTGAAAGGCGTTCTGCTTCATCGGGATTACCTGCGTTGATGGCTACCTGTGCCCGCAGAGCATTGAACTCCCCATGCAGCGATTCGTCTGGCTCACGGGTCATTTCTTCTTCTGCCCGGGCCAGCAGGTTATTAACCTCCTGAAAACGGTGCTGGCTTTGCATCAACCAGGCTTTCAGTAACAGCAGGCGTGGGTTATCTAACAGCACAGACCAGGGCAGTGCGTTGAGGGATTCTTCCAGCAGTGCCAGTTCGCTCTGGTTAAATAAATCCCAGGCGTGCTGATGCAGAATATCGCGCAATAAAGCGGTATCTCCCGCAGCAACACCGTGGTGGATAGCTTCAGCCGGGTAGCCCTGCGCCATCCAGCCCTCTGCGGCAGCCCGGTGAATGGCTGGCAGTTCTGTCGCCATTTCCCACTGGCATCGCTGGCGCAGAAAACTGCCAAACAGTGGGTGGTAGTTGAACCATTCACCGTCGTCATCCATACGCTGTATGAACAGGCCCTGGCGCTCCAGGTCTTCCAGCCACATTTGGCCGTTTTCTTCGCCCGTCACTCGCACAATTAACGCATCGTTCATGGAACGCAATAACGATGTTTTCAGCAGGAACAGGCGGGTAGCGGGTGTGACGGTATCAAGCACTTCATCAACCAGGTAATCGGACAAGTGGCTGGCGTTGATGCCGGGCAACCGCCGGGCTGAATGTTGTGTAGCGGTATTCTTTTGCCGGGCAGACAAGGCGATTAGCTGTAACGCGGTAACCCAACCAGCGACATCTTCACAAATCTGGTGGCTTTCCTGGTCATCCAGCGGTGAGCTTAACCGGCAGTCAAAAAATTGTTTTGTTTCCCGCTGGGTAAAGGCCAGTTGGTGGCTGCCCACTTCCAGCAGTTGATCCCGTACGCGCAGGTTGGCTATCCCCAACTGTGGCAGATTACGGGACAGAACAACCAGCGTGAGATTATCTGGCTGGTGGCGCAGGAAAAAGCGCATGGCGTCATGAATCACCGGGTTGGTGATCAGGTGGTAGTCATCAATGACTAACTTGAAAGCATGCTGGCACTCAGCCAGTTCAATAAACAGTTGCCCAAAGAGTGAAACCAGGCTGGCATACTGCCTTTTCTGCACCATCATTTCAGTGGTGACGCAATGCTTTCCGGTAGCCTGCTGAATAGCGGCTATCAGATAATTGGCAAAACGCTCAGGCTGATTATCTCCTTCATCCAGGGAAAACCAGCCCAAATGCGGCTGGCTGGCGGCCCACTGAGCAACCAGCGTTGTTTTTCCGTAACCTGCCGGGCTGGTGACCAGAACCAGACGGTAATTTTTGGCCGAAGATAATTTTGCCAACAGGCGATCGCGCACAACTGTATTGTCGAGCCTCACCGGGCGGCTAAGTTTGGATGGAATTAACATAGTCATTCACTTCACTGTGTCGAAACTACGGGATTACGAATTTTTTCGCGCTTCGTAATTAATTCTTAAGATAAATTCGAACAGATTAGTCTTTAATGCAAGTTAACCCCGTATAAAAGACCTTCAAAGGTGCACCTGGTCACATTTCTGAAACTTATTGGATGATTTGGGGGCGTAGCCAGGGTTCGCCGTCCTCCTTTGTTTCACAACCTTGATCTCTGAACTGCTCATCTCTTCCAAGTAAAAACAAAGGGTTTGGTTTTATTTCTACATAATGTGCAGAAAGTGTGTCTGTCTTTATTTGCATCTAATAGTAATTATTTCAATTGATTAAAGTGTTTCATTGCTTGAATTTTCACCTGTTTCATTAAAATTTCACATTATGCTTTTACGTGGTTTACGACTAATTTGAGTGTCATGGATCACAGTTTTTCCTACTCCCCGCTACTCCTCCCTGCCTAATCCCGGGCGGGATGAGGTATCCACTCAGGGGCCCAGGCACACTACTGTAAACTTTGTCTAATTACTTGAAGGACACCGATTACCTATGTCACAGCCTACATTCGATAAAGCACAATTTCAGGCTGCCCTGACACGTCAGTGGCAGCATTTTGGATTACATGCTGCGGCAGAAATGACGCAACACCAGTGGTGGCAGGCTGTTAGCGGGGCACTGGCGGAACTTTTGGCTGCACAGCCTCCGGCAAAGCCAGAAAAAAAACAACGCCATGTAAACTACATCTCAATGGAATTTCTGATTGGCCGCCTGACAGGTAATAACTTATTGAATATGGGCTGGTATCAGTCGGTTAGCGATACGCTGGCCGATTACGATATTGTCCTGAGTGACTTGCTTGAACAGGAAACCGACCCGGCGCTGGGTAACGGCGGATTGGGGCGGCTTGCTGCCTGCTTCCTGGATTCCATGGCAACCGTTGGGCAGTCTGCCATTGGTTATGGCCTGAATTACCAGTACGGCTTATTCCGCCAGTCGTTTGTTGATGGCCAGCAGCATGAAGCCCCGGATGACTGGTTGCGTGGCAGTTACCCATGGTTCCGCCATAACAGTGCCCTGGATGTGCAGGTTGGCATTGGCGGCAAAGTGGTGACTGTCGAAGGTAAACCGCACTGGGAACCCGCTTTTGTGATGCAGGGGGAAGCCTGGGATTTACCGGTTATTGGTTACCGTAATGGCATTTCGCAACCTTTACGGTTATGGCAGGCGAAACATGCACATCCTTTTGATTTAGGTAAGTTTAACGATGGTGACTTTTTGCGTGCCGAGAAACAGGGGATCGACGCAGAAAAACTGACGAAGGTGCTGTATCCCAATGACAACCACCTGGCGGGGAAAAAACTGCGCCTGATGCAGCAATACTTCCAGTGCGCCTGTTCCGTTGCGGATATTTTGCGTCGCCACCACCTGGCAGGCCGTAAACTGGCACAATTACCTGATTTTGAAGTTATTCAGTTGAACGACACCCACCCTACGATAGCCATTCCGGAATTACTGCGTGTGCTGATTGATGAACACCAGTTGAGCTGGGATGACGCCTGGGCGATTACCAGCCGTACTTTTGCTTACACCAACCATACCCTGATGCCTGAAGCACTGGAGTGCTGGGATGAGCGCCTGGTAAGAACGTTGCTGCCACGCCATATGCAATTAATCAAAGAGATTAATGCCCGCTTTAAAAAACTGGTGGAAGCAACCTGGCCGGGCGATGGTGCTGTGTGGGCGAAACTCGCTGTGGTACATGACCACCAGGTTCGTATGGCGAACATGTGCGTGGTAAGTGGTTTTGCGGTGAATGGTGTGGCGGCGCTGCACTCTGAACTGGTTGTGAAGGATCTGTTCCCGGAATACCACCAGTTATGGCCGAACAAGTTCCATAACGTGACCAATGGCATTACTCCCCGCCGCTGGGTAAAACAGTGCAACCCGGCTCTGGCTGCATTGCTGGATAAAACACTGAAAAAAGAGTGGGCGAACGATCTGGATGTCCTGGAAGGTATCGAAAAATATGCTGATGATGCCAAATTCCGCAAGGCTTACCGGGAAATTAAACAACAGAACAAAGTTCGCCTGGCGGAGTTCGTTAAGCAACGTACCGGGATTGAGATTAACCCCAATGCTTTGTTTGATATCCAAATCAAACGCCTGCACGAATACAAGCGCCAGCATTTGAACCTGTTACATATTCTGGCGCTGTACAAAGAGATCCGTGAAAACCCGAAAGCAGACAGAGTTCCGCGCGTATTCTTGTTTGGAGCAAAAGCCGCACCTGGCTACTACCTGGCTAAAAATATCATCTTTGCCATTAACAAAGTGGCTGAGGTTATCAATGCTGACCCGGCGGTGGGCGACAAACTGAAAGTTGTCTTCCTGCCAGATTACTGTGTGTCTGCCGCAGAAGTGATGATCCCGGCAGCGGATGTCTCTGAACAAATCTCAACGGCCGGGAAAGAGGCTTCAGGTACCGGGAATATGAAGCTGGCGTTGAATGGTGCTCTGACTGTCGGCACGCTGGACGGCGCGAATGTTGAAATTGCCGAAAAGGTTGGTGCGGAAAATATCTTTATTTTCGGCCATACCGTAGAACAAGTGAAAGCGCTGAAAGCCGCTGGTTATGAACCACAAAAATGGCGTAAAAAAGACAAACTGCTGGATTCCGTTATGAAAGAGCTGGAACAGGGTAAATACAGCAACGGCGATAAACATGCGTTCGACCAAATGCTGCACAGCATGGGGAAACAGGGAGGCGACCCATATCTGGTTATGGCAGACTTCCATGCTTATGTTGAAGCGCAGAAACAGGTTGATGAACTGTACCGTGATCAGGAGGCCTGGACGCGTGCGGCGATTCTGAATACAGCACGTTGCGGTATGTTCAGTTCGGACCGTTCCATTCGCGATTACCAGGCCCGTATTTGGCAGGCAAAGCGCTAAGGACATCAAGGTAGGTGAAAGGATGATGGACAAAAAACGTCTTGAGCAGGCCGCCCTGGAAGCGGGGATCGCATCGAGTTATATCAATGCACACGGTAAACCTGAGAGCATTGGAATGGACACCCGACAGCGGTTGCTGGCGGCAATGGGTGATGCGCCAGCACTGGCACACCAACACAGCCAGCGCGTGGTGCCTCCTGTACATGTGCTGGTCTCTGGTAAACGCCTGTCTGTGCCGGTAAGGGGGGAAGGGCGTTTCCAGTGGTTGCTGACAACCGAAACTGGCGAACCTCACCATGGCACAGTCCAGGGCGGCAAGCCCATGCGTTTGCCCACCAGCCTGCAACCCGGATACCACTCACTGACCCTCACGCAGGGTGAGCAACGCTGGCACTGCCAGGTGATTGTCGCGCCACCTCGCTGTTATGAACCTGCAGAACTCTTGCAAGGGGAAAAACTCTGGGGGGCTTGCGTACAGCTGTATACCTTGCGTTCGGCAACCAACTGGGGCATTGGTGATTTTGGTGACCTGAAACGTATGCTGCCAGAAGTTGCCGCACGAGGTGGGGCTTTTATTGGCCTGAACCCGGTTCATGCGCTGTACCCGGCGATTCCTGAAAGTGCCAGTCCGTACAGTCCGTCATCACGCCGCTGGCTGAATGTTTTGTATATCGATGTTCCCGCTGTGGCTGATTTTGCCGCCAGTGATGCCGCACAACACTGGTGGGAAAACAAGGCGACACAGCAAGCGATAGCCCAGGCCCGAAGTACCGAGTGGGTGGATTACACTACGGTAACGGAACTTAAAATTGCTGCATTACGCCTTGCCTGGGATACCTTCTGCGCCCGGCCTCATGATGATGACACCGTTGCCCAGTTTGAGTCTTTTGTGCGTGATGGTGGAGAAAGCCTTTACTGGCAGGGTGCTTATGATGCTGTGCATCACCATTTACTGGCGAAAGATGCTCAGCACTGGGGCTGGCCGGCCTGGCCTGAAGCCTGGCAGGATCCTCAAAGTGCTATAGTCCTGGCGTTTTGTGAACAAAATGCCCAGGAAGTACGCTTCTGGATGTGGTTACAGTGGCTGGCTGCCACACAGTTCTCGGCCTGTTGGGATGAGTGCCTGAAAGCTGAAATGCCAGTAGGGCTGTATCGTGACCTGGCTGTAGGCGTGGCAGAAGGTGGGGCCGAAACCTGGAGTGACCGTGCTTTGTACAGCCTGCAGGCTTCTGTGGGCGCTCCGCCAGATATTCTGGGCCCACTCGGGCAAAACTGGGGATTACCACCGATTAATCCTCACGTAATGTTTGAGCGTGCCTATGAGCCGTTTGTTGATTTATTACGCGCCAACATGACGCATTGTGGCGCGTTACGTATTGACCATGTTATGTCGCTACTGCGTTTATGGTGGATCCCATATGGCGAAACGGCAGATAAAGGCGCGTATGTTCACTACCCGGTAGACGACCTGCTGGCCATTTTGGCACTGGAAAGCCAGCGCCACCAGTGCATGGTGATTGGTGAAGACCTGGGGACTGTTCCGGCAGAAATCGTCGGGAAACTGCGCAGCAGTGGGGTGTATTCGTACAAAGTGCTTTATTTTGAGCATGACAGCGAAAAGCAGTTCAAAGCACCGGATATCTGGCCGGAACAATCCATGGCTGTTGCCACTACCCATGACCTGCCAACCCTACGGGGATATTGGGCATGCGGGGATCTGACGCTTGGTGAATCTTTGGGGTTGTATCCTGACAAGGTGATCCTGAAAGGTTTATATCAGGATCGGGAAGCAGCGAAACAAGGGTTACTTAATAGTTTGCACCAGTATGGTTGTGTGCCGAAACGTACCGGAAAACAGGCGCGCCTTATGCAGATGTCTCCTGTTCTTAACCGGGGGTTGCAGCGTTACATTGCTGACTCAAACAGTGCGTTGCTGGGGCTACAACCGGAAGACTGGCTGGATATGGCGGAGCCTGTGAATGTTCCTGGCACCAGTACACAGTACCCTAACTGGCGGCGTAAACTTAATCGTGAAGTAGAAGCCATTTTTGCAGATGGTGATATTAACCGGCTACTGAAGGATTTAACTGCCAGGCGTAAAAAAGCGGGACAGCATAAATAATCCAGGTGAGATACGGCTGTAACAACGCCCTGTGACATGTGGTACAGGGCGTTTTTTTATTGCCAGGCCGTTACTGGGGTACAAACAAAAAAAGGCGACAGAAAACTGTCGCCGAATCAGAGTCAGAGTTCAAACAAGTGTTTGGCATGGGCAGTAAATGGCAATACATCAAAGGGTAATTATGGCCTGACGCGGTTTATTTATTCAGTTCCGCAGTCATATGAACCTGGTTACCGCTGAACGCTTCAGTGATGTTGTAAGAAGACGCCCCGGCTTGTTTTGCCTGTGCTGCGATTTTTGCTTCAGCGCCATCAAGGGTGGATGCTGTTGCACTAACCGTTTGAGCAAATGCGCCAAATGAAGCCAGGGAGAGAGCAGTAACTACAACTAAAGATTTGATAGATTTCATGGTCGTATTCCTTAATGGTTTGGTCTGTTTAAAGGCTGTTTGCCTTCGATGGAGTAATAATAAGCCGGGGGAGGAAGAAGTGAAAGCTGAAGGATTTGGTGTTATTGGTCAAATTATTTGAATAACAAAGTAACGTAAACAGACGGGCCGAATATTCATGGACCTGTGTTGCTTTGCCTGGCGTGGGCCAGGTGTTCTCGTGAAAAGTAATCGGGAGAGTAAAGAGGGAACAGAAAACAGAAAGGCCTGCTGTTTATAAACCGCAGACCTTTACATAAACACCAGGGCAGAAAGAGTGCGCCTTGCTGTTTTTAATAGTACGAGTGTTCGCCGCGCTGGTGTTCAGTGAGGTCACGTACACCTTTAAGTTCGGTAAACTCGGCTAAGAGCTGTTTCTCAATCCCTTCTTTAAGGGTGTAATCCACCATGGAACAACCGTTACAGCCACCACCAAATTGCAGAATAGCGTAACCTTCCTCGGTGATTTCCATCAAAGAAACACGCCCGCCGTGACCAGCCAGTTGCGGGTTAACCTGAGCCTGCAGAAAGTATTCCACGCGTTCAATTAATGGCGCGTCATCTGCCACCTTGCGCATTTTCGCGTTGGGTGCTTTCAGGGTTAACTGTGAGCCTAACTGGTCAGTGACGAAATCAATTTCAGCATCTTCCAGGTACGGTGCGCTCAGTTCATCAACGTAGGCGGTCAGTTGCTCAAACGGAAGAGCTGTGTCCGTAGCCTCAACAGCATCAGGCGGGCAGTATGAAACACCGCACTCAGCATTTGGCGTGCCGGGATTAATAACGAACACGCGAATCTGTGTCCCTTCCTCCTGATTTGCCAGCAGTTTGGCAAAGTGTGCTTGCGCAGCATCGGAAATACGGATCATAACAAAGGCCTAATAGTTGACTATTTTAGTCGGTTATTATACGCCCATCATCGAGGCTCTACAAGGTTCGACACAGGCACCAGATCTGAATGCTTGCAGCACCAGCTTTGTTAAGCTGGCGGGCAATTTCACCGGCAGTACTGCCAGTAGTTACGACATCATCCACTATAGCGATGTGGCGTTGCTTTACCGGAATTTCAAGCGTAAACGCATTATTGAGATTGTGCCTGCGTAACTGCGCTGAAAGCCGGTGCTGAGTTACTGTTGGAATGCTCCGCCGCAACCCAGCGGGCACCCAGGCACATTTTAACCAGTGTGCCAGCGGGCGGGCCAGCAGGTCACTTTGATTGAACCCCCGCAACCAGTGCCGGCGTTGAAATAATGGCACACTCAGTATTGTGTCAGGTAATTGCCAGTTCGTTGTGTACTTCTGTGCCTGTAAACGCAGAAACAGTAACCGTGCCAGCCCCAGGCTGAGTGCCGGAGTATTATGAAATTTCCAGCGCTGGATGAGTTTATCAAGGGGATGGCAGTAATCACTGACAAATACCATGCTCTGCCAGGGGGGCGCTTTTTGCAGGCAGCGGCCGCACAGGCAGTCTGCCTTCCCGGCGGGCAGGCCACAGCAGGGGCAACAAACAGGTGGCCGGGGCAGGCTGGCGGTGCAACAGGAACAAAAGCCCCAGTGGGGCAGAGTAAGTGGCATTTTGCATAGCCAACAATGTCCGGGGATTGATAGCATACAGCCTCCTTGCTGGATAAATCAGAGAACTATAACCGATGACGGATTTGTGGTGGCAAACATGTGGTGAAGGGAAAACGCATCTTGTGCTGTTGCACGGATGGGGATTGAATGCGGCTGTCTGGCAAGGCATTACCGCCCAGCTTAGCCCGCATTTCACCCTGCACCTGGTAGACTTACCGGGGTTTGGGCGTAGCCAGGGCTATGGTGCGATGCCTCTGGAGGACATGGCTGCTGTGGTTATGCAACAGGCCCCTGAACGCGCAGTATGGCTTGGCTGGAGCCTTGGCGGGCTGGTTGCCAGCCAGGTCGCACTGGTTGCACCCTCCCGGGTTGATGCACTGGTTACAGTTGCCTCATCGCCTTGTTTTCAGGCGAATGAACATGAAGGGTGGCCGGGTATTAAAGGTTCAGTGCTGCAGGGGTTTCAGCAGCAACTAAGTGAGGATTTCCGGCGAACCGTTGAGCGTTTTCTGGCATTGCAAACATTGGGTACAGAGAGTGCGAGGCAGGATGCGCGGGCGCTCAAAGAAGTGGTGCTGTCGCAGCCGTTCCCGACACCAGAAGTTCTCAATGGCGGGCTGGCTATTCTGGAACAGGTGGATTTGCGCGAAGCGCTGGACAACCTGCCGGTGCCGTTCTGGCGGCTCTATGGTTACCTGGATGGGCTGGTGCCGCGCAAAACAGCACAGATTCTGGACAGCCGCTGGCAGCGCAGTGCTTCGGTTGTATTCCCTAAAGCCGCACATGCGCCATTTATTTCTCACCCCGATTTGTTCTGCGAGCAATTACTGGCGTTGACCAGCGGGTTGCGCCTGTAACTGGGATCAAGCCCGGCAAACCCGCTGATGCTGTTCACCGGGTTATGCTTTAAACAGGCTGGCTGAGGCTCCACACTTCTCTCAGGCAGGCTTTGCCTTCCGGGCAACTCTTGCACCCCCCGCTCAGGCACTCGCTGGCATCTTCTGTGCGGCGCTGTGCTTTGCCCATCGCTTCCAGGCGGGCCAGCATAGCGTTGACCAGAGGAAGCGGTGTGGCAAGTTGCTGGCTGAGTTGCGTGGCATCCATGGTGCCGCGCAGCGCCAGTAAATCGCGTATCTCAATCAGACTTGCCATCACTTAATTGCCTCTTGCAGTGTATTAGTGGCAGTCACTGGCGCCAGCAGACTGGCAACAGGAAGCGACACTGCGTGGTTTTGCAACCAGGTGTACTTCCACCCGGCTACGCGCACGGCGTAAAGCACCCAACAGCACCACATTGAACAGCACCACGGCCAGAATACAGACCAGGCTGTATTGAGGATGGCTGCGGAAAGAGACGGCCTGGTAATACACCGTAGCCAGCGAGTAAGCAATGTTCAGCCCCCACAGAATGGAAAACGTCATCCATCCGCGGCCCGCTTCACGGGCGACGGCGCCCATCACGGAGATACAAGGGATGTACAGCAAAACAAAGATTAAGTAGCTGTATGCCGCAGCCTCGCTGCCAAACTTGCTGCTCATGACACCCATAGCACCAGTCGCCATTTCGCCATCACCTTTACTGGCTTCAATGGGGTTAGCCAGTACGCTCAGGCTGAATGTGTCTTTCAGGCTGCTCCAGGTATCACCAAGCGCGCCCTGAAGTTCACCCAGTAAGTTGAAAGTAGCCGGATCAAACGCTTCATTGTGAATATCTTCAGCGGTATACAACGTATTGAGTGTACCCACGACCACTTCTTTCGCCATGGCACCAGTAAACAGCCCGACCGTTGCCTGCCAGTTATCCTCGTGAACCCCAATGGGTTGTAAAAGCGGAGTCAGAACGCGGCTGACGGATGCCAGCGCCGAATCGTTAATGTTATCTGCCGCTTTCCCGCTGAGCGTGAAGCTGTTCAGTGCGCCGATAAAAATACTCACCAGCACAATCACTTTACCGGCCCGGATCACGAACCCTTTCAGGCGTTGCCAGGTTTGAATTAACAGACTTTTCAGGTGAGGAACGTGGTAAACCGGCAACTCCATAACAAAGGGGGTTGCTTCACCGCGCATAATCGTGTGCTTCAGCATCAGGCCGGTAAGTATTGCCATTACAATACCCAGCAGATAGAGCGAGAAAACAATCAATGCTCCTTGCTGCCCAAAGAATGCTGCGGAGAAAACGGCGAAAATAGCCAGGCGTGCGCCGCAGGACATAAATGGCGCCATCATGATGGTCGTCAGACGTTCACGGGGAGCGTCAAGGGTACGTGAACCCATCACTGAGGGTACGTTACAACCAAAACCAACAATCAGCGGGACAAATGACTTACCAGGTAACCCCAGAGATTGCATCAGGCGGTCCATCACAAAGGCTGCACGAGCCATATAACCTGAGTCTTCAAGGAAAGAGAGAAACAGGTACATCATGCCGATTTGCGGTACCAGAGGTAATACAGTGTTGATCCCACCGCCAATACCCTGGGCAAGCAGTAACGTCAGCCAGTCCGGGAAATGTAACGTTGCGCCAACCCACTGCAGGCCATGGATAAAGATAGCGACGGAACCCGCATCAAAAATCGGTTGCAGTGCACCTCCAATGTTAATGGCCAGCAGAAACATCAGGTACATGACAAACAGAAAAATCGGTAAACCGAGGAAGCGGTTCAGCACTATTTTATCTACTTGCGCGGTGAGCTTGTTTGGCTCAACCGTAATACTGTTACTGACTGATTCACAAATGGTGGCGATAGTCTGATAACGCGCGTCAGCAATGTATAACGCCGGGTCATCAATTTTTTCACTCAGCCCGGCTTTTACTGCATCCAGTTTGTCTGCCGCATCCCCGGCGTAAGCAAGGCTGTAAATATCCCCTTCCAGCATTTGTATGCCCAACCAACGGCGGTGGCCAGCCGGTAATGTACCAGGCATGGATTCAGCCAGTTGCAGGGCGCTGTCGATAATGGGCTGTGGGTAATGAACGAACTCTTGCTCGCTGTTTTTCTGGTGAATGTCCAGAGCGCGTTTCAGGCTGTCGATACCCCGCCCACGAGTAGAAACCAGTGGCACGACCGGGCAGCCAAGCCGGGCAGAGAGCGCATCAATATCAATGCGCAGGTGCTGTTTCTCTGCAATGTCCAGCATGTTCAGGGCAACAACACAGGGAATGCCGAGTTCAAGAAGCTGCAATGTTAAATACAGATTGCGTTCAAGATTGCTGGCGTCAACGACGTTAATCAGTAAATCCGCATCACCGCTCAGAATATAGTGGCAGGCAATTTGTTCATCGAGGGAGGTTTGTGCAGAAATAGTGGTCAGGGAATAGGTGCCAGGCAGGTCGACAAGTGTGACCTGGTGTTCAGGCGTCGCAAATTGCCCTTCTTTACGTTCAACCGTTACACCTGCCCAATTCCCTACACGCTGGCGGGCGCCTGTTAATTGGTTGAATAATGTTGTTTTCCCAGAATTGGGGTTACCAATTAAACCAACAGTAATTGTTTTCATTTTATGACCCACTTACTTGCATTGCCATGATGAAATAACTGAGTAACTCAGCGTATTTCCTCGACATTTAATAGCGCCAGGTCTTTTTTACGCACGACCAGGTTAACGCGACGGGTTTCAATATGAATAGGGTCGCCCAGTGGTGCCACACGCACCACATTGAATGACGAACCCGGCAGCATACCCAAAGAAAGTAACTTTTGGCGGTATGCCGGGCTGATTTCCCCGGAGAACCCAATGATTTTCCATGAGCTGGATGGTAAGAATTGCATAATGCCCGCCTGCCAGAACTTACAAATGAACGTTTACCAAGAGAACAGCCTGAATAAGATTCAGAGGAGCCTCGCCAGAAAAATAAAGCAGAATAAAACAAGTAATACAATGATAATGAGAATGGTTTTCGTAATCAACTCGCTTTAACGCAAATGAATCTTATTTCACACTTTATTCGTACTAAGATTAACCTGTGTCATAAAGATGGTATTTAGCATGAGAGGCAGGGTATTTCAAATAACTACAAATGGTTAATTTTGTTAAATTAAAGGTGGTATTTTAAATATTTTGGTGGAGTGTTTTTTATTTATATTAAAAAATAATTATTTGCTAAAAATTAGCTCGCTAATAATTAACTTTTTTATGGGCGTGATTTTCCGGAACCTGCGAATTTTACTCAACTATTTCAGTATGGCTGCAGTAGCTTTGTTACAACGTGAACGGGTGCAAATTAAAAGTGGTAAAGCGAATTTTTTTATATTTTTTGCCAGCCTGGATAGACCAGACTGGCAATTTCCACATCACAGCTTAACGCTTTTTACCAAATGCAGCAGCCAGTGCATCGCTCATGGCACTGTTACCTGAAGTGCTTGCTTCACGCTGGCGCGGTTGTTGTTGAGGGCGCTGGCGCGTGTCGTTACCTTGTGCCTTGCGTGGCTGGCTTTCCCCGGGCTGTTCATCAAGACGCATGGATAACGCAATGCGCTTGCGGGCCAGATCCACTTCCATCACTTTTACTTTGACGATATCACCGGTTTTCACCACCTTGTGTGGGTCTTCAACAAATTTATCAGCCAAAGAAGAGATGTGCACCAGGCCATCCTGGTGTACGCCAATATCCACGAATGCGCCGAAGTTAGTGACGTTGGTAACCGCACCTTCCAGGACCATGCCGGGCTGGAGGTCATTGAGTGTTTCTACTCCGTCAGCAAACTGAGCTGTTTTAAACTCAGGGCGTGGGTCACGGCCAGGTTTTTCCAGCTCTTTGATAATGTCTGTAACGGTTGGTACACCGAAACGCTCATCAGTGAAGTCGACCGCTTTCAGGTTACGCAGCGCACTGTCATCACCCATCAAATCCCGCAAGGCTTTGTGGGTTGCGGCAAGAATACGCTCAACTATAGGGTAGGCTTCAGGGTGAACGGTTGATGCATCCAGCGGGTTGTCCCCGTGGTTGATACGCAAAAAACCGGCACACTGTTCAAAAGCTTTTGGCCCCAGACGGCTAACTTTCAGCAGTTGCTGGCGGTTCTGGAACTGGCCATTCTGGTCGCGCCAGTCGACAATATTTTGCGCCATCATGCGGGTCAGGCCTGCTACGCGGGTTAATAACGGTACGGACGCAGTATTAAGATCCACACCGACGGCGTTTACACAGTCTTCAACGACGGCATCGAGTTTTTTCGCCAGTTGGTTTTGGCTGACATCGTGCTGGTACTGGCCCACACCGATGGATTTCGGGTCTATTTTCACCAGTTCTGAAAGTGGGTCCTGCAGGCGGCGGGCAATGGAGACCGCGCCACGCAAAGAAACATCGAGTGATGGAAATTCTTGTGCCGCCAGTTCTGAAGCGGAATAGACCGATGCCCCGGCTTCACTGACAATCACTTTCTGTGCTTTAAGGTGGGGATATTGTTTTAGCACGTCCAGCCAGAAACGTTCTGTTTCGCGTGAGGCTGTACCGTTACCAATCGCGACCAGTTCGACCTGGTGTTTTTCACACAGTGCGGCCAGTACAACTGCTGCTTTGGCTGCCTGCCCGGTATGTGGGTAAATGGTATCGGTAGCAACCAGTTTCCCGGTGGCGTCCACTACGGCAACTTTAACCCCGGTACGCAACCCCGGATCCAGGCCCATAGTGGCTCGCATTCCTGCAGGCGCAGCCATCAGCAAATCATGCAGGTTACGGGCAAAGACATTGATTGCTTCATCTTCTGCGCGTTCCCGCAGGGTGGACATCAGCTCTGTTTCCAGGTGCATCAGTACTTTGATACGCCAGGTCCAGGAAATGACCGCACGCCGCCAGTTATCTGCCGGTGCGTTGTTCAGGCGTAGCCCAAGGTGGTCAATAATCAGTTGTTCGCAGTAACTTTCTTTGGGAGGCTCATCAAACTGAGGGTCCGGGTTAACGGCTAACTGAAGCACGCCTTCGTTACGGCCACGGAACATGGCCAGAGCACGGTGTGAAGGCACGCCAGAGATGGCTTCATGATGAGCAAAATAGTCACGGAATTTCGCGCCTTCTTCTTCCTTACCTGGTACCACGGTGGAGGCCAGATGGGCATTACGCCACAGGTAGTCACGCACTTTTGCCAGCAAGGCCGCATCTTCAGCGAAGCGTTCCATCAGAATATAACGAGCGCCATCCAGCACCGCTTTGGTGTCGGCCAGGCCTTTGTCTGCGTCAATATACTGCTCTGCTTCTTGTTCTGGTGTGCGGGAGGCATCTTGCCAGAGCAAATCTGCAAGAGGTTCTAACCCTGCTTCAATAGCGATTTGCCCACGTGTGCGGCGTTTAGGTTTGTACGGGAGATATAAGTCTTCAAGCTCAGTTTTGCTCAGTGTTGAATTAATGGCGCCAGCCAGTTCATCACTCAGTTTACCCTGCTCGCTAATCGACTTCAGAATGGCCTGACGGCGCTCTTCCAGTTCACGCAGATAACCCAGACGGACTTCCAGTTGACGCAATTGGGTGTCATCCAGCCCACCTGTGACCTCTTTACGATAACGTGCGATAAATGGCACGGTGTTCCCTTCATCAAGCAAACGGATGGCCGCTTCAACCTGCTCATTCCGTGCATTGAGTTCACTGGCAATAATGCCGTTAAGCGAATTGTTCATCATGGCTTTTGTTGTCTGTCTGTCGCGATAAAAAGTGAAGCACAGTTATACGGAGTCCGGAAATAAAATGCCAGTTATGGCGACCTTTCAACCGGCTTTTTCAGTTTGTTCTTTAAATCTTGTGAACAGTGCCGAGGCTCAGGCTTCTTCGGACCACTCCGGCCTTGTATAGCTGATGCTGTTTACATACCAGGTTGCAATGCCCGAAGGTGTGATAACGGTGGCGGTATCACCTTCTTCTTTTTTGAGCAGAGCCCGGGCCATGGGGGCATCAATAGAAATGTAGTCATTGCGGCCAAAAATTTCATCGTAACCGACAATGCGAAACCGCCTGATATCCCCGTCGTTGTTTTCAATTTCCACCCAGGCACCAAAAAACACTTTGCCATCCTGTTGCGGTGAGTGGTCAACGATGCGTAAATTCTCAAGACATTTAGTGAGGTAACGAACCCGCCGGTCAATTTCGCGCAGGCGTTTCTTGTTGTACTGGTAGTCGGCGTTTTCGCTGCGGTCGCCAAGGCTTGCCGCCCAGGTGACTTTTTTGGTGACTTCCGGGCGTTCTTCTCGCCATAAATAATCCAGCTCTTTTTTGAGCTTTTCGTAACCCTCTCGGGTAATCAAGGCCGTTTTCATACTATGTACCTGTCTGTGCTGCCGAATGGTGAAGCAGGCCTATTTTACAATAACTTGCCTGTCGCTTTATGCGCCTGTTTGTGATGTATTGTACAGATAAGTCGCTGTTAAATATGCTTTGTAACAATTTTGACTAGAATATATACCAGTTTTATCTGGTCGTTGGCGCACACTTTTTTAGAATAGCCAACGTACAATTCGAGCCTTTGGGAGTTAACAGTATGCAAGAGAATTATAAAATTCTGGTTGTTGATGACGATATGCGGTTACGTGCACTGCTTGAGCGTTATCTCACCGAACAAGGCTTCCAGGTTCGTAGCGTTGCTAACGCTGAACAAATGGATCGCCTGCTGACACGTGAGTCTTTCCACTTAATGGTTCTGGATTTGATGCTGCCGGGAGAAGATGGCTTGTCCATTTGCCGCCGTCTGCGCAGCCAGAGTAACCCGATGCCCATCATTATGGTAACGGCGAAGGGTGAAGAAGTGGATCGTATTGTTGGGCTGGAAATTGGTGCTGATGACTATATTCCCAAACCCTTTAACCCGCGTGAATTGTTGGCTCGTATTCGTGCAGTGTTGCGCCGCCAGGCAAATGAGTTACCCGGCGCACCATCCCAGGAAGAAGCCGTTATCGCTTTCGGCAAATTTAAACTGAACCTGGGAACCCGTGAAATGTTCCGTGATGACGAGCCAATGCCTTTAACCAGCGGTGAATTCGCTGTGTTGAAAGCCCTGGTCAGCCACCCACGTGAGCCGTTATCCCGCGATAAACTGATGAACCTCGCACGTGGCCGTGAATACAGTGCGATGGAACGTTCGATTGATGTTCAGATCTCCCGCCTGCGTCGCATGGTGGAAGAAGACCCGGCGCACCCCCGTTATATTCAGACGGTATGGGGCCTGGGTTATGTGTTTGTGCCGGATGGCGCTAAAGCATGAGGCGACTGCGCTTCTCGCCAAGAAGTTCATTTGCACGCACCTTGTTACTGATTGTCACCTTGCTGTTTGCCAGCCTGGTGACAACGTACCTGGTCGTGTTGAACTTTGCGATTTTGCCGAGCCTCCAGCAGTTTAATAAAGTACTGGCTTACGAAGTCCGTATGCTGATGACAGATAAACTGCAACTGGAGGACGGTACTCAACTGGTCGTACCGCCTGCTTTTCGTCGTGAGATTTATCGTGAGCTTGGGATTTCCCTGTATTCCGATGAAGCGGCGGAAGAGGCAGGCCTGCGTTGGGCGCAGCATTACGAATTTTTGAGCCAGCAAATGGCACAACAACTCGGTGGGCCAACGGAAGTTCGTGTTGAGGTCAATAAAAGCTCACCGGTTGTTTGGCTGAAGACCTGGCTATCGCCCAATATTTGGGTACGTGTACCGCTGACTGAAATTCATCAGGGCGATTTCTCACCGTTGTTCCGCTACACCCTGGCGATTATGTTGCTGGCCATTGGTGGCGCGTGGTTGTTTATTCGTATTCAAAACCGTCCCCTGGTAGACCTTGAGCATGCGGCTTTGCAGGTGGGTAAAGGGATTATTCCGCCCCCGTTACGTGAATATGGCGCTTCAGAGGTGCGCTCGGTGACCCGGGCCTTTAACCATATGGCGTCGGGCGTGAAGCAACTGGCGGATGACCGCACTTTGCTGATGGCCGGTGTCAGCCACGATTTGCGCACACCACTCACCCGTATCCGCCTGGCGACAGAAATGATGGGTGAAGAAGATGGTTATCTCGCTGAGTCAATCAATAAAGATATCGAAGAGTGTAATGCCATTATTGAGCAGTTTATTGACTACCTGCGTACAGGCCAGGAAATGCCACTGGAAACGGCAGATCTCAACAGTGTGCTCGGGGAGGTGATTGCTGCGGAAAGTGGTTATGAGCGCGAGATTAATACAGACCTGCAACCGGGTGAGATTACTGTCAATATCCATCCGCTTTCTATCAAACGCGCTGTGGCGAATATGGTTGTTAATGCGGCGCGTTATGGTAATGGGTGGATAAAAGTCAGTAGTGGCACTGAGCCGGGTAAGGCCTGGTTCCAGGTGGAGGATGACGGGCCGGGTATCCCGCCTGAACAACTGAAACATTTACTACAGCCCTTTGTGCGTGGAGACAGCGCGCGTAGCACCAGCGGTACCGGTCTGGGCCTTGCTATAGTGCAACGTATTATAGATAACCATAACGGGCTGCTGGATATTGGCTCCAGTGACTGCGGTGGGTTGCGAATTCGGGCCTGGCTGCCCATTATGCCAGGATTACTGGCAGAGAAGGCGAAAGAGAGTTAACCGGAAGCTGTAAGGCGGTTATCACCAGGCTGGTGGTGCAAAGAAAAGCCCGTGTATTTCAGAATACACGGGCTTTTTGTTGCTCAGGTTCAGGGTGCTGGTTACCGGGTTTGTGGCCCGGCACTGACCAGCGCTGCACCAGCCGGAGTATCGGTATATTTTTCGAAGTTATCTACAAACAGCGTGGCGAGATGCTGCGCTTTTTCTTCCCATTTCTCGGGAGTAGCCCATGTATTGCGCGGGTCAAGTATCCCGGCGTTCACACCCGTTAAGGCTACTGGCACGGCGAGGTTGAAGACTGGCAGTGTGGTTGTTTCGGCGTTATCCAGCTCTCCACTGAGAATGGCATCAATGATGGCGCGCGTATCTTTGATTGAGATACGTTTACCCGAGCCGTTCCAGCCTGTATTCACCAGGTAGGCCTGGGCACCGGCAGCCTGCATGCGCTTCACCAGCACTTCTGCGTATTGCGTGGGGTGCAGAGTGAGGAAGGCCGCACCAAAGCAGGCAGAGAAGGTTGGGGTCGGTTCGTCCACACCACATTCTGTTCCAGCCAGTTTTGCGGTGAAACCTGAAAGGAAGTGATATTGCGTTTGTTCGGCTGTCAGGCGCGAAACGGGTGGCAGCACACCAAATGCGTCAGCGGTGAGGAAAATTACCTTAGTGGCATGGCCTGCTTTGGATACCGGTTTAACAATATTATCAATGTGATAAATAGGGTAAGACACACGGGTGTTTTCAGTTTTGCTGCCATCATTGAAATCAATGGTGCCATCGGTTGCGACAGTCACATTTTCCAGCAAGGCATCACGGCGAATAGCCCGGTAAATATCTGGCTCTGCAGCTTCTGACAGACGGATGGTTTTCGCATAACAACCCCCTTCGAAGTTGAATACGCCGTCGTCATCCCAACCATGCTCATCGTCGCCAATCAGGCGGCGTTTCGGGTCAGTGGACAGGGTGGTTTTACCGGTTCCGGACAGGCCGAAGAAGACTGCGACATCGCCTTTTTCACCGACATTGGCGGAGCAGTGCATGGAGGCAATATTTTTCAGTGGCAGCAGGTAGTTCATAATGGCGAACATTCCTTTTTTCATTTCGCCGCCATACCAGGTGCCGCCAATTAACTGCATGCGCTCTGTCAGGTTGAACGCAATAAAGTTTTCTGAGTTCAGGCCTTGTGCCTGCCAGTTCGGATTGGTGCATTTCGCTCCGTTCATAACGATGAAATCGGGTTCGAAATCAACGAGTTCTTCATCGTTGGGGCGAATAAACATGTTCTTGACGAAATGTGCCTGCCAGGCCACTTCGGTAATAAAGCGTACACACAGGCGGCTGTCCGGGTTGGCACCGCAAAAAGCATCCACCACAAACAGACGTTTTCCCGAAAGCTCATCAGTGACGAGGCTTTTCAGGTCTTGCCATACTTCAGGGGTGAGTGGATGGTTGTCATTCTTCCCGTTACCGTTATCAGACCACCATAACGTATCGCGGGTTGTATCGTCACGGACGATATATTTATCTTTTGGCGAGCGGCCAGTGAAAACACCGGTATCAACAGCGACGGCACCCAGATTTGTCAGTACGCCACGCTCGAACCCTTCCAGGGTTGGGTCGAGCTCTTCACGATACAGAGTATCGTAATCAGGGTTATACACCACTTCCACGACGTCATGAATACCATAAGCCTTCAGTTCTTGCGGGGTTAAAACGCGCATGTCACTTCTCCTTAGCCAGGATCTATTACTATAAATTGTAGGGTTATTAGCCGAATGTTGACCGCGACCCGCTTCATAGATTTACGTATCCAAAGATTTGTTCGCAAAATAATAGAAGCAGAGCAGGTCTCGCTGCGGGAAGCATTATCGCAGGATTTTTTTATGAATGGATATAAGTGTTTTGCAAATGTTATTGAAAAGTAGAAAAAAAAGCCATTTTGGGATTGTAAACGCATACATAATGTTGCGTTGGTGTATTTTTCGGCAAAACAGTGTGCAGGCTTACCAGTGGGAAAGAAGCCCCGGTGATGACCAGGGCTGGTATAACTTAGTGAATATGTGGATCCGCAGGATCAGCATTGGTCCGTATTTCTGCGATATCCATAGCGTTAAACAGATAGTGGTTACCGCAATAATCACAATGCATGTCTATCTCACCATCTTCTTCAAGAATGGTGTCGATTTCTTCTTGTGGCAGCGTTTTTAGTGCCGCTGCACAGCGATCACGTGAGCAACTGCAAGAGAAGCTGACATCCTGGGGTTCATACAGAGTGACTTCTTCTTCATGGTATAAACGCCATAACACTTCCTGGGCTGGCAGTGTCAGTAGTTCTTCGGCTTTGATGGTTTCTGTCAGCGTTGCCAGGTGAGTGAAATCATCGGCCTCGGTATCCTGAGCTGGTAATACTTGCAGGAACATCCCACCGGCGGCTGGTTTACCACCTGATTCACCCAGGCGAATAAACAACCGGGTTGGCAACTGCTCTGAACGCACAAAGTAATCTTCCAGACACTCTGCGATGGTTTCACCTTCCAAACCAACCACACCCTGGTAGCGCTCACCTTCTTTCGGACTGATGGTGATAACCAGGTAACCATTACCCACCATTTCTTTCAATGTGGCACTGGCTGGAAACTCTTCGCTAAAACGCGCAACACCACGCAGTTGCTGCTGGTTATTACCGTTGATAACAGCCAGGGATAATGGGCCATCACCCTGCAGTTGAACGGTAATATCACCTTCAAACTTCAGTGTGGCGGTGAGCAGTGACGTAGCCACGAGCATTTCACCCAGCAGGTTTTTCACCGGTTGCGGATAATCGTGGTTTGCCAGCACTTGCTGCCAGGTGTCGGATACTGTTACCAGTTCGCCGCGAACAGCGAAGTTTTCAAACAGGTAACGGTGCAATTGGTCGTGTTGAACCATACTTTCTCTCTCTTGCGGGCGGTGATTATTCATTGCCGCCGTATTTAAATTTCATCAAATCACGCCGCTCTTTTTTGTCCGGGCGACGTTCAGGATGCGGCATTGTCAGTGAATTCATTTTACGAGCCAGTGCGATATTCTCGCGCTTCTCAATGCTTTCCTGTGTTTCTTCATACAGCGTAGCAGCCTGTATTGCCGGGCCACGTTTGTCGGTGATGCCTTTAATGATAACGGTACGCTGGTCATTACCCTGGCGAATCACCAGACTGGCATCCAGCTCGACAATTTTGCTCGGTTTGCTTCGCTGGCTGTTGTAGTGGACTTTTCCGCCTTCAACCATTTCTCTTGCAATGGCGCGGGTTTTATAAAAACGTGCTGCCCACAGCCACTTATCCAGCCGCACACCTTCTGCGCTTTTCTCTTTCATCTCACCTCCATTCAGGATAGAGCCTGGAGTAGCCCCCGGTAGTCACCTGTTGCCGGATGGCGGTGCCAGATTTTATCGGGTTGCCCGGAATCCGGGTTGGTGACCCCGAGACAATAGCGAATGCCGAATTGTTTGGCGGCATCAAGAATGGGTTCGCTGTCATCAATGAATAATGTGCGTGCCGGGTCAAACCCGGTTTGCTCCTGAACAGCCAGCCACAGACGCCTGTCTTCTTTGGGATAACCAAATGTATGGGTGGAAAGTAATAAATCAAGCCAGTTGCCTAAACCGGTATGCTCCAGTTTGACAGAAAGGTTATACGGATGCGCATTAGTCAGCAGGACTCGCCGCTTACCGGCCTGCTTCAGGGCTGATAAAAATGGCCTGGTATCTGCCCTTAATGCTGCCCGCGGCCCCATTTCCCTGGTCATGGCGCAAATATCCAGACCGAGTTCATTACTCCAGTAATCGAGACAATACCAGTTTAGCGTATGTTGAACGGCATGGTACTTCTGACGAATCAGGGCATGCGCGTCTTCGAGGGGAATTCCCCGCTGCTCGCTGAGTGTTTCCGGTACCAGGTGCAGCCAAAAATAGTTGTCAAAGGCGAGGTCGAGTAAGGTGCCGTCCATATCCAGCAGGACGGTGTCGATATGTTGCCAGTCTATGTCGACGTGCATGGGGGCTCCCGGGTATTCACAATGTGCCACAGGTTATCACAACCTGCGGCATGAATACTCAGAACAAATGGGGAACGTCCGGCCCGGGAATCAGTTTCGGATTGAGGCAGTTTTCGTACCATGCCTGAATTTGCGCCAGGCGACGGCGGTGGCGGTAGTAACGTATAGCGGCCATGCTGCCATTATACAAAGAGCTAAGTACCATAGCGGCCAGCAGCAACGACGTGAAGATATAACGCCACAAGCTGGCGCTGTCTGGAACGCTGTGCAGCATGATGTGTACCGTTCCATTTGCGTCGGTGGACAGCCCGGTAATAATGCCTTCCGCATGGAATGGCGTATGAGTCAGGGTTTCGGCAAGGTGCTGGAAGACGGCCCATTGTTCTTGTGGCGGATAGTCATAGAGAGACACGGGCGGATAAGGCTGATCCACCAGCTCTGCACCTTCGTCACTGATAATCAAAAAACCACCTGGTGACGGGGTGTTAAGTGACAAGGCCGCTCGGGATGTTTCGCGCATGAAGAAAGGTGCAGTTGATGTTGTCACCAGGTTAGACAGTGACTCCGCACTTACCGGGCGAAGCAGAACATTAATGCCGTCCAGTTTCCCGCCATCTGCACGTTTAACCAGGGTTTCCCAGTCCTTGGTATTTCCCAGATTAACCAGCGCATTTTTGAGGCGAACACAATCATCGTCCGAGGTACATAACGCCTGGGTTTTTTGCACGATATCAGCAAAGTCGTCCACCAACACCATACCTGATTTCTGAATAGCAGAAGCCAATTGCGGGTTTACCTTCGTATCATCGCCATCCTGGGGATGAAGCTGGCGATTGACTGTTTGCACCAGAGCACTGGCTTTGGTGACGATATCGGATTCCGGTGTTGGCAGCGGGGTAGCGCTGTTCCAGAAAATCTGTGAACAATCAAAGGGCCGGAAAGGCGTGTTATGGCGGGCTGACCAGTTGTCTGTGGCTGAAACACTGCACATACCTGACCCGGACAGCTGCACTGTATCACCCACGCGCAGGTTGGCATTTTCTAACTGCGGCAGTGTTGTCGCTTCAACACTTTGCGCGCCTTTAAGCCACGATATAGTGAGCTTTATTGGCATATCCAGAGGTACCCAGACAACCAGCATCACCAGCACTACCAGGGCGCTGGCACTAATAATCAGACTGCGCAGCCAGTGCTGCAGAGGGAAGTTCTTTACTTCATCATGTAAAGACAGGAAACGCCCCTGGCGAACAACATGGCGATCCAGATAGATATCAATGTCTGTTTTATGACCCAGATCCTGGTTAATAAAAGGCTGCCAGTGGGAGGGATAAATCAGGTCAATGACACCAAGCGAAATATTATTTTGTTCCTGGTCTGATTCACCGAACAGCCCCCAGCGTTTGGGGGTGCCGCGCAAACAGTGGATTTCCCGTAAGTTGCTTTTGGCTGGTGGGATGCAAATACCATATAACCCGCCAAGTAACAGCAGCGTGGCACACCCGGCAAGCCAGGGGATAAACATAGACGGAATAAGCAGGCACAGGTAGTACAGTAAAAAAGCTGCACTGATAAGCAATGCTTCCCGCAGGTTATCCTGGCGCGACAATGTGTACTCTTCGCGCGTCTCTTCGCGAATATTTAATAATTCAATTTGTTCACTTTCTTCACCACGAATTGATGCGGTGCTGCCCGAGAATTGATGTACCGCGCCACGGGCTTCCTGGCGGTAGTTTTTCAGTGTATGGCCGTTGAGGCCAATTACCAGTGGGAGTGAATCGGTAATCACCAGGTCGACGTTGTTATCATCGCTGATATACTGCTCCCAAAAAGGCGGTAAGTGGACTTCAACAGAGTCCAGATAATAACGCCACTTGTTAGGGTCATCGGCAGTAAGCCCGTAGCGGGTAATTGAACGTACGACGGAATACACGGTACGGCTTTTAGGGCCGAGAGACATAGTCACCGGGCCAGCACTGGCACCACTGGGGCCTGGCAGTTGCTGATTGCGTGCCAGTGAGGAAAGGTAATGCTCAATCGCTGAGCGTTCTTCTTCACTGAGCTGGCGTGTTGTTGCGCCACCCAATGCTTGTAACCAGGGGTAGCGCGAGTGCTGATGCTGCTTGTACCCGTACACCAACCCGGCAATAGCCAGGCAGCTCAGTACCGCAGTGAAAAAAATCAACAAGGTGCTCATGCTATCCCCATCAAACCTTCATTTTTTGAATCAAGTACAGCAAACGGCAACCCTTCACTGATGATTTTAGTTAAGTGAATGATAATCGGCATTATTGATTTCTTTCTTTAGCTTTTTGGGTAGACATGCCGAAGGTAACTAAATGTTAGCAAAGCTATATAAAGAGAAGTATCAGCAAATTCCTGGAAAGAATGCAATGCCTTGACATCAATCAAATCGTCATGATTCGTGTTTGCTTCGTTGCACAATTGTGAAAAACAGGCAATTGGCAATTGCCCAAACATTGTCGCGTGTCGCAAAATAGCATCAGGATCCCATATATGAAGCGCAGATTCATGAACAAACCACTACAAAAACCACAAATACTGAATGTTGAAACCGTTGCCCGCTCCCGCCTGTTTAATGTTGAGTCGGTTGATTTGGCATTCAGTAACGGGGTTCATCGTGTCTATGAGCGTATGCGTCCGTCTGAACGGGAAGCGGTGATGATAGTCCCTGTCCTGGGAGATAAGCTGGTTCTGATACGTGAATATGCTGTTGGCACGGAATCTTACGAACTGGGGTTTCCAAAGGGGTTAATTGACCCCGGCGAATTGCCTTTTGATGCGGCGAACCGGGAGCTACAGGAAGAAGTAGGGTTTGGGGCGAAAAAACTGAGCTTTCTAAAAAAAGTGACAATGGCGCCTTCTTATTTTTCCAGCAAAATGAATATTATTGTGGCCGAAGACTTATATGAATCGTCGCTGGAAGGTGATGAGCCTGAACCCCTGGTACAGGAACACTGGCCGCTGGCGAAGATGATGGACTTGCTGAAAGAACCAGACTTTAGTGAGGCGCGTAATATCAGTGCGCTTTTTTTAGTGCGCGAATGGCTTAATCAGCAAGGCCGGCTGTAATAGCCCCCTCCACAGGAAGGGGCTGGCTAATCAGAAGAGTTCGTGAGTTTCACCGTTATCAATGACAGTTGTACCCACTTCATGTACAGCCTGATGAGTAGGTTGTGTGCCATCAATAAAGTACTCATCCCGGCTATTACCGCCGCTGGCAAGTTGCCCCGTGGCACGGTCAATACGCACGGTAACCACACCCGGTGGCGGGGTGAGTGGTTGCTCTGCAACACCATCTAAAGCCGATTTCATGTAATCATCCCAGGCGGGTTGTGCACTTTTAGCACCGCCTTCGTAACCTGAAATTTGGTCCTTAATCGCGCCAGAGAGCGTAGTACGCCCAAGGTCGCGGCGATGATCGTCAAAGCCTATCCACACTGATGTGACGACACCCGGGCCGTAACCAGAGAACCAGGCATCTTTTGAGCTATTGGTTGTCCCTGTTTTCCCACCGATATCATTACGTTTCAGGTCCCGTGATGCGCGCCAGCCTGTACCCATCCAGCCCGGTTCACCAAAGATGTTCGAGTTGAGAGCACTCTTGATAAGGAACGAGAGTGGGGTGCTGATAACATGAGGCGCATAAGCCTGAGACTGCACAGTTGGAACCTGCCCGTCCACTTTTTCAAGCTCAGGCATCGGCACTGTAGCATTCTGCTGCTGGGCAGAAGTGGCAACATCTTCCATGTTCTGATTTTCCAGAACATTCGATTTCGGTGTATCACCATAAATGACCGGCAGATTACAGTCGGCACAGGCAACTTGTGGTTTAGCAGCAAAAATCGTGTTTCCCTGCTCATCGTCAATCTTACTAATGAAATAAGGATCAACCAGGAAGCCGCCATTTGCCATCACGGCATAGCCACGAACTACCTGCAATGGGGTGAAAGAAGCTGAACCCAGCGCCAGCGATTCGGTGCGCACAATGTTCTGTGACGGGAAGCCAAAACGTTGCAGGTAATCGGCCGCGTAATCCACACCCATTGCACGCATCGCGCGTACCATGACCACGTTTTTCGACTGACCTAAGCCCTGGCGCAGGCGAATCGGGCCATCGTAAGTTGGTGGGGAGTTTTTCGGGCTCCAGTCGGATCCGGCTCCAGCATCCCAACGTGAAATTGGTACGTCATTCAAAATACTGGCTAACGTCAGGCCTTTATCCATTGCTGCGGTGTACAGGAACGGCTTAATGTTAGAGCCTACCTGGCGCAGAGCCTGTGTGGCGCGGTTAAATTTACTTTGGTAGAAATCAAACCCGCCCACCAGTGCCATTACCGCACCATCGTGTGGGTTGAGTGAAACCAGCGCTGAGTTTACCGCTGGTACCTGAGCCAGCCACCAGTTTTCGTCCTGCTGGCGTACCCAAATTTGCTGGCCCGCCTGAAGAACATCGGTCACTTTTCGCGGCGTGGCACCTTGCTGGGTATCTGAACGCCATGGCCTTGCCCAGCGAACACCATCCATAGTTAACCGTACTGCACTTCCGTCGGCGAGTATCGCTACTGCTTCCGTTGGTGTGGCACTGTTCACTATAGCCGGGTGCAACGGGCCGTAATTAGGCAGCGTACGTAACAGCGCAATTTCTTTTTGGGTATCCCACGGTGTTTCACCAATACGCCACAACACCGTTTCCGGGCCACGGTAGCCATGGCGCATGTCGTAGTTAATTACATTGGTACGCAGGGCATCCTGAGCGGCTTGCTGTAAACGACGGCTAACGGTGGTATAGACTTTGTAACCATCGGTATAAGCATTATCGCCATAGCGCCGAACCATTTCCTGGCGAACCATTTCAGCCAAATAAGGTGCCGAGAAGGCAATTTGTGGGCCATGGTAATTCGCTTCTATCGGCTGTGTGACGGCATCATTATATTGTGCCTGTGTGATATAGCCTTCGCTGAGCATGCGGCTCAAAACCACATTACGGCGGGCTGTTGCACGGTCGACAGAATAAAGAGGGTTAAATGTGGAAGGTGCTTTCGGCAACCCGGCAATGACCGCCATTTCACTTAATGTTAGCTGGCTGACATCCTTACCAAAGTAGACCTGAGCGGCTGCACCCACGCCGTAAGCACGGTAACCGAGATAAATTTTGTTGAGGTAAAGTTCAAGAATTTCATCTTTACTCAGCAACTGTTCAATACGGATAGCCAAAAACGCTTCTTTAATTTTACGGTCGAGCGTTTTTTCCGGGCTCAGGAAGAAGTTACGTGCAAGCTGTTGAGTAATCGTACTGGCACCCTGGGTAGCATGCCCGGAAAACAGAGCCACGCTGGCTGCACGGAAAATCCCCACAGGATCAATGCCGTGGTGTTCATAAAAACGACTGTCTTCAGTCGCAATAAACGCTTTCACTAACTCCGGCGGAATTTGGTCCAGGTGCAACGGTATCCGCCGCTTTTCACCAAATTGCGCAATCAATTCACCATCGGTGCTGTACACCTGCATGGGAGTCTGGAGTTTGACATCTTTAAGCGTCGCAACATCGGGCAACTGCGGCTCTATGTATTTGTATAAGCCATAAATCGAGCCAGCACCCAATAAAATGCAAGCAATAACAAAGAACAATAAATACTTTACGAACTTCACTGAGCTTTTCTCATCTGGTTTCTGTTGGGCAGTTTATAAACAACCGGGCGGTAGTATAAAGGCATCAAGAGCGCTTTGATATGCCATTTTTACTTTTAGGTCAGGGAGGAAGATGAGATGCGTCCAGCAGCGCAGTGGCAGGTGGGGGTGGATATTCAGCGAGACAGTCTTCGGGCGGTGGCTGTTCAACACCGGCGTTATGGGTGGCAGTTGCGCGGCTGGTGGGAATGGCCGATGTCTCATCATTCACCGGCTGATACACAACTGCCTCCGCAAGCTGATGTCGTTTCAGCGCTGGGGGAGTTAAGGCGCTCGTTACCTGCCGGGTACCGTATTCGGGTAGGAATCCCCGCCGGGCGTACGCTCCAACAGCAACTGGTATTACCCGCCATGGCGATGACTGAGTCAGATACCTGCCGCTATATCGGTCAAATGGCAGCACAACAACTGGATATGCCTGCCAGCCAATTGTGCTGGGACTATGTTGCCAGTGCTGGCAGCAAGCATGTCAGTGTTGTTACTGCTCCGGCAGACGAAGTGGCACGTTTGCAGGAGTACTTTACCCAGAGTCAGTGTCACCTGAGCGCAATTACTCCTGATGCGCTGGCACTGGCTCCGTATCAGGCTCAGGAGGGAGACAACGCCTGGGTTATCTATCGCAGTCAGCAGGACTGGTTATGGTATGGCCCTCAACAATGGGGTTCCACGCGGTTTTCCGATGTGGCTGGCATACCTGGTTTATTGGCCCGGTTGGGGTGCGAGGCTGAGCATATTCATTTCTGTGGGCCGCATGAGGTGCTAACGGAACCATCGCAAGAGTGGCTGGATCCGTATCACGTACTCCATCTGGTAGCTCCCCCTTTGCCTGAGAACATCGGCCCATTTGTCATTGCGCTGGGGTTGGCGCTGGGGAGGTATCCGGCATGAGTGGCTCGCTGAATTTTTTGCCGTGGCGGGCTCAGCGGCGCAAATCGTTGTTCTGGCTGTGGGGGCGGTACTTATTTATCGCACTGTGCTGTGTCGGCATTACCCTGGTAATTGTTGTTCAGCCTTTGCATGCCAGTTTACGTGTTCATAAGAATATGGCTGCGCCATTCCCCGCTTTATATAACCGGCAGCAACATGCGGTAGCCGGGCTGGAAGCCAAGCTTGCCCAGTTAGCACAGATACGCCAGAGCAGTGACGCCATGAAAAAGCGCCAACAAAACTTGCGCCACTGGCAGCAGAGCCTGGTGTATCTCAGCCAGCAGTTACCGGAAGATACCTGGATTACTGAGCTGGTTGTGCAACATAACACTCTGTCGGTTGAAGGGGTTGGGCTATCGGCTGAGGGCACACTGGCCTGCGAAACAGCACTGGCGGCCTGGCCTGGGTTTCACCAACTAAAAGTTAACCATATCACCCGGCGTAATGGCGAGATTCACTTTGGATTTACCCTGCAGGGTGAAAAGGATGACATTGATAGTTGAACACTGGCTGGCACTTTCCGGCCCCAGAAAGGCAGTGCTTTTGTTTGTGCTGATGGCGGTTTGTACTGGTATTGGCTGGTTGATTTGGATTGTTCCGGTAACACAACAGATTGCAGATTCTGGTGTGCAATTAAATATTCAGCGTACTCAATGGCAACAACAACAGGCTCACTGGTTACGGTTACGCCAGAAAGTGTCTGAACTGGAACAACAGCATTTATGTGCTGAGCAGTCTGCCACGGTATTTTCCGCCCAGCGTTTTAGCCGCGATGTGGGAGGAATAATATTACGCTGGGGGATACAGGGAGATGGTGGTAAAGCCGAACTGAATTTGTCCTTGCCCTGGGAGGGTGTTTCGCAGTTATTCACGGCACTGGCTGGTGAACCGGTCAGGTTATTAGGGTTCCAGTTGCAGGCTGATGAAGGTGAGCAGGTTAGCGTGAAGCTGGAACTGGAGATGATGGATGCGTCAGATAATGTTGTTGATGTTGTGGGTGCCTGTGCTGGTCAGCAGTGAATTGCGAAATCCATTCGTTCCACTGACAACAACCTGTTCGTCAGATGTACCGGATGAATGGCGTTTTATGGGAGTGGTACGCCAGGGAACAATGCTACAAGGCATTGTCAGTGCGGGCAGTGGGCGGTGGTTACGTGTGGTGGAGGGAGATGCACTGGGCGATAGCTGGCTTGTTGGCCCGGTTTCCGAACACCAAATGGTAGTCCGCCGGGTGGCAGTGTGTTCGGCACCTGAGCATATTTTACTGCCTTCAGGGAGGAACGAAACATGAAGGGATGGCTGGTGAGCCTGGTATTTTTGTGGTCAGCCTGGTGTGGCGCCACACCGGTTTCCCTGGTGGTTGACCATGTGCCAGTAGCTCAGGTGTTGCAGGCGCTTGCGCAGGGCAGGCAGCTCAATGTTGTGATCGCGAACGGAGGTGAACGGTTGGTGTCATTACGGCTGGTGGATGTCCCCTGGGAACAGGCGCTTTCCGTAGTACTTGAAATTGCCGAACTGGAAGGAAAAGTGCAGGGCAATATTTTGCGTATTAATACGCGTGAATGGGCCAACCAGCAGCGCCAGGCGCAGAGGGAAGAAAAAGCGCAGCAGCAGTCTCGCCTGCCGCAAAAGCAGTCCGTTTTTGTTGTACAGCATGCTGATGTCGAGCGGGTAGCTTCTGCCATTCGTGAACTGGGTGATAACGGCCTGTCCGGCTCCGGGTCTATGGTGGTCGATAAACGCACCAGCAGGTTGATGCTAAATGATACACAACAGGCTCTCGACCGCGTACAGGCACTGGTTGAGTTACTGGATTTACCATTAGGCCAGGTTGAACTGGCGGCTCATATCGTGACTATCAACCAGCAAAGTTTGCAGGAACTGGGCGTGAAGTGGCAAGGGAGCTCCCGGCAGGTTTCAGGCTCTGCAGAACTGGCGGTTACCGGGGGCGGTACCAGTCTTGGGTTTAATATTGGCCGGGTGGACAGTAATTTATTGGCGCTGGAGTTGTCGGCTCTGGAACAACGCCAGCAACTGGATATTATTGCACGCCCACGCCTGATTACTGCACATCAGCAACCGGCCAGTATTAAGCAAGGGAGTGAAATTCCCTACCAGACCTCAGGTACGGATTCTTCGGCAGCGACTATTGAGTTTAAAGAAGCGGTTCTTGGGCTGGAAGTCACCCCTGTAGTGCTGCCAGATAAACGGGTACGCCTGAATTTACGTATCACTCAGAATGCCCCTGGTCAGGTTTTACAGCGTGCGGAGGGCGATGTTATGGCTATAGATAAACAGGAAATAGAAACCCGCATTGATGTACGCCATGGCGATACCATTGTTCTTGGCGGTATTTTTCAGCATAAACAACGTGATGGTGTGGCTCAGGTCCCTGTTCTTGGATCCATTCCATTGATTGGCGGTTTATTTCGCCATCAAATAAAAGAAGATGAGCGCCGGGAGCTGGTTGTTTTTATCACCACGCATCTGGCAGAAATCTGACAAATAAAAGATGTATACAAATAAGTTTAGTTAAACCCGTCATGGTGTTTGACCTGAGGCTGGAATTATCATACAAGATGTACCGGTTTTAGGTGGGGCCGGGCCGCTTCAGGCTCAGGGCTTATTCTGGGGATATCCGCGAAGTAGTAATTTATTCGGTTGCCAAACCACCTTGAGTGTTGAGATAATTTTTAGTCTGACTCTCGCACTATCGCATAAGAGGTTTCAGTTCATTTCCTGCCGTGCCCGGACGTTGCATGGTGGGTTTATCATTAACGAATTGTCTTAGTAGTACCGAAAAAATGGCAGAGAAACGCAATATCTTTCTGGTTGGGCCTATGGGTGCCGGCAAAAGCACTATTGGGCGGCAATTGGCTCAACAGCTCAATATGGAATTTTTCGATTCCGATCAAGAAATTGAGAAACGTACTGGAGCCGATGTCGGTTGGGTTTTTGACGTTGAAGGCGAACAGGGTTTTCGCGAGCGCGAAGAAAAAATTATCAATGAGCTGACCGAAAAGCAGGGTATTGTCCTGGCTACCGGCGGCGGGTCTGTGAAGTCTCGTGAAACGCGTAATCGTCTCTCTGCGCGCGGTGTTGTGGTGTATCTGGAAACCACCATTGAAAAACAGCTGGCGCGTACGCAACGTGACAAAAAACGTCCGTTACTCCAGGTAGACATGCCCCCTCGGGAAGTTCTCGAAGCGTTGGCGGATGAGCGCAATCCTCTGTATGAAGAGATTGCCGATGTTGTCATTCGCACTGACGATCAAAGCGCGAAGGTTGTTGCTAATCAAATAATTAATATGCTGGAAAGTAACTGATTTCAGTTGATGTGAACGTAGCCCGGCAGGGGTAATACACAACAAAAGGTAACGGCGTCATGGAAAGGTTAACGGTGACATTAGGGGAGCGTAGCTACCCAATTACCATCGCATCAGGGTTATTTAATGAATCCGCTTCTTTCTGGCCCCTGAAATCAGGTGAGCAAGTGATGCTTGTGACAAATGAAACCCTGGCGCCACTTTATCTTGACCGGGTTCGGCACTTGCTTGAACAGGCTGGGGTTAACGTCGATGTCGTTATCCTGCCAGACGGTGAACAGTACAAGAGCCTGTCAGTACTTGACTCAGTTTTTACCGCATTGCTTGAAAAACCCCATGGTCGGGATACCACACTGGTAGCCCTGGGCGGCGGTGTGATTGGTGATTTGACCGGTTTCGCTGCAGCAAGTTATCAACGTGGTGTTCGTTTTATTCAGGTTCCCACAACGTTGCTTTCCCAGGTTGACTCATCTGTTGGTGGTAAAACAGCGGTAAACCACCCCCTTGGAAAAAATATGATTGGCGCATTTTATCAACCTGCGTCAGTTGTCATTGATATCGATTGTCTGAAAACGTTACCTCCCCGTGAATTAGCATCTGGTCTTGCTGAAGTGATTAAATACGGGATTATTCTTGATGCTGATTTCTTCAACTGGCTGGAGAATAACCTGGATGCTTTGGTGGCACTGGAGCCTGCGGCAATGTCTTACTGTATCCGCCGTTGCTGTGAACTGAAGGCTGAAGTGGTGGCCGCCGATGAGCGTGAAAGTGGCCAACGTGCTTTACTTAACCTTGGTCATACTTTCGGGCACGCCATTGAAGCTGAAATGGGGTACGGAAACTGGTTGCATGGTGAAGCCGTTTCTGCGGGAATGGTAATGGCCGCTCGTACAGCTCAGCGCCTGGGGCAGTTTAGTGAAGCAGATACGCTACGTATCATTACACTCCTTAAGCGTGCAGGGTTGCCGGTAATCGGCCCGGAAAGTATGGATCCGGTTGCATATATGCCGCATATGATGCGGGATAAGAAAGTTCTGGCGGGAGAACTACGCCTGGTTCTTCCGTTGGCTATTGGTAAAAGTGAAGTACGGGCAGGCGTATCGCACGACCTTGTTCTCAGTGCTATCACAGATTGCCTTCAGGCGTGATTACAAAGACATGAGATTAGCCACCCAAAGTGGCCTTTAACTTCGGGCGAATGAGGTATTAACACTCTTCGCCTTTGAATGGGGTGTTAAATGGATGAATTAAAACCGGAAGACGGTCTGAAACCAGATCCCAGCGACCGTCATCCTGGCCGCTCACGCCAGTCTGCAGACTATGACAATGAGCCCAGTATCAACATGGATGATGTAGATATTGATGCAGATGAGCGCCGTCCATCGCGTTCACGGCGTGACAGCGATGCGCAGGAGTATGATGAGGTTGATGAAAGTGGGGAACAACCCGCGCGTCGCCCACCTAAGCGTAAAAAAATGAAGTCTGCTCCTTCTAAAGGCCCAGTTTCACGCCAGCATATTATGATGGGGGTGGGGATACTGGTTCTGTTGGTGCTGATTTTGGGGATTGGTTCTGCACTGCAATCACCCAAGTCGCCCAGCGATTCATCCTCTGCGGCTGCCTCTGGTGGTGAAAAAAGTATCGATCTCTCCGGTTCTGCTTCACAGGAAAATAATACTCCTGCACCCGTAGCAGACAACAATGGTCAGGTTGCTCAGAGCAACAATGCACCACAAGAAATCTCTGTCCCACCCGTTTCATCGACGCCTTCGCAGGCTATTGACCCTGCGCAACCCGCTAATAATGCGGAACAACGCGTGGATGTGCCGGGTGATCTCAATACCGCTCTGACTCAGCAACAAGGGCAAATTAATAACGTTGTTGCGAGTTCAACCCTGCCGACGGAACCCGCAACGGTCGCCCCTGTGAATGGTAAGTCTTCACCTGTGGCTGCACCGGAGCGCACCGTGCGTCACACTGAGCCGGCAAAAACACGCCGCGAAGTGGTTATTGAGCCTTCTCAACCTGCCAGGACAAAAACAGCGAAGGCAACAGAGCCTGCGCCGGTGAAAACCCGAGAACCTGCACCGGTTGTGAAGAAGGCTGAGCCAGTTCGTTCTGCACCAGTTGTTGAGGAGCATGTGGCGGTAGCAAAAACGACGCCTGCACCTGCTGTAACTTCTGGCGGTACTATTGGCAATGTCAATGCTTTGAAATCAGCGCCAGGTAGTCATTACACCTTGCAATTAAGCAGCTCTTCTAACGAAGCAAACTTGTCATCCTGGGCTAAAAAAGAGCAGCTTAAAGATTATGTTGTGTACAAGACAACGCGTAATGGCCAACCCTGGTATGTTCTGGTAAGCGGTATTTATGCAAATCGCGATGATGCCAAACGCGCAGTATCATCGCTCCCTGCGGATGTACAGGCGAAAAACCCCTGGACCAAACCCATTCATCAGGTTCAGGCTGATCTTAAATAGTGTATAAAGCGCAGGATGCTGTCGGAGCTTCTCCACAGCGGGAGAAGGTAATTTAGTCATACAGCATGAAAAAACATCGCGCTTTTCTGAAGTGGGCAGGGGGGAAATACCCCCTGCTCGATGACATTAAACGTCATCTCCCCGAAGGCGAGTACCTGATTGAGCCTTTTGTCGGGGCGGGTTCTGTCTTCCTGAATACAGAGTACTCTCGTTATCTCCTCGCAGATATCAACAGCGATCTGATTAGTCTGTACAACATCGTTAAGACACGTACAGAGGAGTATGTTACTGAAGCAAAAGTTTTTTTTGTTCCAGAAAACAACTGTGCTGAACGTTATTACGTATTACGTGACACGTTTAACAAAAGCACTGACCCATTTCAGCGGGCATTACTTTTTTTGTATCTGAACCGCCATGGGTACAATGGTTTGTGCCGGTATAATCTGCGTGGTGAATTTAATGTTCCCTTCGGGCGTTACAGGAAACCTTATTTCCCCGAAGATGAATTGTTTTTGTTCGCAGAAAAAGCTCAGCGGGCTGAGTTTGTCTGTGAGTCTTACGATTCCAGCATGGCCAGGGCAGTGAAAGGTGCGGTTGTCTATTGTGATCCGCCGTACACGCCTTTGTCAGAAACAGCAAACTTTACGGCATATCACACCAACAGTTTTAATGCCGAACAACAACAGCATTTGGCTTGTCTGGCTGAAAAGTTGCGGCAAAAACGCGTTCCTGTGTTGATCTCTAATCATGACACGATATTGACGCGGGAATGGTACAGGCTGGCTAGTATGCTGTTGCCTGTAAAAGTTCGGCGCAGCATCAGCAGTAACGGCGGCACGCGCAAGAAAGTAGACGAACTTCTGGCACTCTATAACGTCTGAGCAATTTCGCTGCCGCATAATGCATTTTTAAAAATGGAGACGCGGATGACACAGTATCTCATTGCCCCTTCAATTTTGTCGGCGGATTTTGCCCGTCTTGGCGAAGATACCGCAAGAGCCTTATCTGCTGGTGCAGATGTGGTTCATTTTGATGTGATGGATAATCACTATGTGCCGAACCTGACTATTGGGCCGATGGTGTTGAAGTCACTGCGTCAGTACGGAATTACGGCGCCCATTGATGTTCATTTGATGGTGAAGCCTGTTGACCGGTTAATCCCGGATTTCGCGGCTGCAGGAGCCAGTATTATCACGTTTCACCCGGAAGCGTCCGAACATGTTGATCGCACCTTACAACTTATTAAAGAGCATGGTTGTAAAGCCGGCCTGGTATTTAACCCTGCCACACCGCTCAGTTACCTTGACTATGTAATGGATAAACTGGATGTCATCTTGTTGATGTCCGTGAATCCGGGGTTCGGCGGCCAGTCTTTTATCCCACAGACTCTGGATAAGTTGTGTGAAGTGCGCCAGCGTATCGATGCTTCAGGGTTCGATATTCGCCTGGAAGTTGATGGTGGCGTGAAAGTCGAGAATATTGGCGAAATTGCGGCAGCTGGCGCAGATATGTTTGTTGCCGGTTCGGCCATTTTCGGGCAACCAGACTACAGGCAAGTGATTGAGCAAATGCGTGAAGAGCTGGGAAAAGTTAGCCATGGGTAAGCTTGAAGGTATTAAAGGCATCGCATTCGACCTTGATGGTACATTAATTGATAGTGCCCCTGGCCTGACTGATGCCATTGACAGCGCATTGTATGCCCTTGAGTTGCCGGCTGCAGGTGAAGACCGCGTGACAACCTGGATTGGTAATGGCGCGGATATTCTGGTTGAACGAGCGCTTACCTGGGCCCTGAAAGATAAATCACCTCAGGATGGCCAGCCAGGTATGATGCGGCGCCTGTTTGATACGTATTATGCCCAGTATGCAGAGGAAGGCAGTTATTTATTCCCGGCGGTTGCGGATACATTGAAAACCCTGCGTGAGCACGGTGTTAAAATGGCGATAGTGACCAACAAACCTACGCCATTTGTCCGGCCGATTCTGGAAACACTGGGTATTGCCGATTATTTTGACCTGGTTATTGGTGGTGATGATGTCGCTGCCAAAAAACCGCACCCGGCTCCACTGTACCTGGTACTGGGTAAACTGGGGCTGTACCCTCATGAATTACTGTTTGTGGGGGATTCGCGCAATGATATCCAGGCCGCAAAAGCCGCTACTGTCAGCGTTGCTGGCATGACATATGGTTACAACTATGGTGAATCGATCACGTTAAGTCAGCCTGACTTTGTTTGTGATCGTTTCAGTGATCTCCTGCCCATTATTGGGCTCCCGCACAATGACAATCAGGAATGAAAAAATGAGTAAGCCCATCGTTTTTAGTGGTGCACAGCCATCAGGTGAATTAACTATTGGTAACTATATGGGTGCACTGCGTCAGTGGGTGAACATGCAGGATGATTACCACTGTATCTATTGCATTGTGGATCTGCACGCCATTACGGCCCGCCAGGATCCTGAGAAACTGCGCAAAGCGACACTGGATACTCTGGCTCTGTACCTTGCTTGTGGCATTGATCCGGAAAAAAGCACCATTTTTGTTCAGTCTCATGTGCCGGAACATGCCCAACTGGGTTGGGCGCTGAACTGCTACACCTATTTTGGTGAGCTGAGCCGTATGACGCAGTTTAAAGATAAATCTGCACGTTATGCCGAGAACATTAATGCCGGTCTGTTTGATTATCCGGTTCTGATGGCGGCAGATATTTTGCTTTACCAAACTAACCAGGTACCGGTTGGTGAGGATCAAAAACAACATCTCGAATTAAGCCGCGATATTGCTCAGCGCTTTAATGCGATTTATGGCGATGTGTTTAAAGTGCCGGAACCTTTTATTCCTAAATCTGGCGCTCGTGTTATGTCACTGCTTGAGCCGGGCAAAAAAATGTCCAAGTCTGATGATAACCGCAACAATGTGATCGGATTGCTGGAAGATCCTAAATCAGTGGTTAAGAAGATCAAACGCGCGGTAACTGACTCCGACGAGCCACCTGTTGTTCGCTATGATGTTGCCAATAAAGCTGGTGTATCTAACTTGCTGGATATTTTGTCTGCTGTTACCGGGCAGAGTATTCCTGAACTGGAACAACACTTTGAAGGCAAAATGTATGGCCACCTCAAAGGTGAAGTAGCCGATGCCGTTTCAGGTATGTTGAGCGAGCTTCAGGAGCGTTTCCATCGCTATCGCAATGATGAAGCTTTCTTGCAGCAAATTATGCGAGACGGGGCGAAGAAAGCGCAGGCCCAGGCAGCTGAAACCCTGAATAAAGTATACGAAGCGATTGGTTTCGTTGCTAAGCCTTGATTTTCAAAGGCCGGGTGATGAAAGAGAAGAAAAAACGTGGTTTTTTCTTCTCTTAAGCTGACAGACGAAAACCAATGAATTGCTTTTCTTTGTTTTCTATTGGATGACATCCTCTCGTTCGCTGTGGACATGAGAATGTCATCTGCCTGAAGCCTCCATTGTGGGGGCTTTTGTTTAATGGTTACTGAACCAGTTTAATTTTTCCCGTAACCCAACCACTTGCCCAACAATAATCAGGCTTGGGCTCTGTACTTGTTGTGCCAGTACGGCCAGTTTATCCAGCGTACCCTGCACGACTTTCTGTGTTGTCGCGGTACCGTTTTCTACCAGAGCACAGGGTGTTTCAGCTGGCATTCCACAGGCAAGCAGGTTTTTCTCGATAGCCGGAGCCTGATTCAGCCCCATGTAAAATACCAGCGTCTGTTTCTCTGCAGCAAGACTGGCCCAGTCCAGCTCTTCTCCACTGGATTTAAGGTGCCCGGTAACCAGGCGAACACTTTGCGCATAATTACGGTGAGTCAGTGGAATACCTGAGTAGGCAGAACAACCAGACGCTGCAGTAATACCCGGGACGACAGAAAATGGAATCCCTGCCTCACACAGCGTTTCCAGCTCTTCGCCACCACGCCCGAAAATAAACGGATCGCCACCTTTTAACCTGACAACACGTTTCCCACTTTGCGCTTCTCTGAGCAATATCTGGTTAATTTCTTCTTGTGGGACGCAGTGATAACCCGCACGCTTGCCCACAAATACACGGTCAGCATCGCGGCGCACCAGTTTCATCACATCGTCAGAAACCAGCCTGTCATACACAACAATATCGGCCTGCTGGATTTGCTGTAGTCCTTTTAGCGTGAGAAGCCCAGCATCGCCAGGACCTGCACCAACCAGAACCACTTCGCCCTGGTTATCCAGTGGTGTGGAGAACAAGGTTTCGGTTTGCGAATGGATTGCGACCTGATCATTATTCGCCAGAGATTGCGCAAGCCGGTCATTGGCGAACAACTTTTCCCAAAAACGGCGACGCTCAGCCATTGTTGTGAAAGTATCTTTGACTCGCTGGCGCAACTGCCCGGCAAATTGGGCCACCTTACCCAGGTGTTGAGGCAACACTGCTTCAAGCTTTTCGCGTAGTAACCGTGCCAGAACAGGTGCTGTACCACCGGAAGACACCGCCACCATGATGGGGGAGCGGTCAATAATTGATGGCATGATAAATGACGCGCGTTTCGGGGCATCGACAACATTACAAAAAAGCTTACGCTGCTCTGCTTCCTGGCTAACGTGCTGATTGGTTTGGTCATCGTCTGTTGCGGCAATCACCAACCAACAGTTGTCCATTAACGCGGGGGAGAAATCACCTTTAACCAGTGACAACTGCTTATGCTCAGCCCAAACTGTGAACTGTGGGGTAAACTCCCGGGCATTGACGATGACGTTTGCTCCAGCATCCATCAGTAACCTGGCTTTACGCTCAGCGACATCTCCTCCACCAACCAGCAGGCAGTCGCGGTTTTTCAGCTCACAAAAAATAGGCAAATAATCCACAGCAGTTCCTCGTTCCTCCCGCTTGTGCGGGCCAGTGCGATAAGCATTTCGACAGTAAGGCGAAGACTATCTCATAGCTGTACAAAAGCGTACAGATCCTTGCCCATCAAAAATGGACTCAGTATTCAGATGGAGTTGGGTATGCGTGATACCACGTTATTGGTTGTAGGGTACTGATATATAGTATGCGAGCATATAGTCAGAAAGATAACTATATAGCTCGTAATGGCATCTTTCTACTGTGATAGTTATAACGATGGTCGTTATGTTTTTTTTGTTGGGGGTGGTTTGTAAATATTAACTGGCTTTAAAAATTGAATTGTAAATGCTTTTATAATAATGAATTGTTCCACTTTTTATATTGCTTGTGATGGGTTTTATGACTAATGTGAGTCATGTTTATATTTATTGGGAAGGGGCTGGTACTACGAAATTAATATGTCTGTGTGTGAAGCTGACCCGGCCGGTTGTTTGAGCCTTCTTTACTGATGTGGAGGGCACCTGGAGTGAGAGGGTACCATGTTGTGGCATTGTTGGTGTGATGTTTATTTTTCTCGGTGTGAATAATATTTGTCTGGTTTTTTTTATCAAATGATAAATGCATAAGGGAGTTTTGACGCTATTTTCCTGAGTTGTTATTCTTCAATAAAAAATAATGTTGTTCAGAATCAAATATAGGGGGAATCAATGCGATTATTTAAGTCTGTTGTTATTTGTTTACTTTTTATCTCATATTTTTCATCAGCAAGTGTTATTCGCTTTCACGGCTCCGTTCTGGATAATGCATCTGCGGCCAGAACTGAGTGCCTTGACCAGGCAATAAAGCATAACACCAGTTCAATATGCTTTGAGCAACATGGGACGGCGATTGAGTCCGTGGTGGAAAATATTACAGTTACCTTAAAAAATGAAGAAGCAACTGCAAGGGTTATTACGTTAAACTATCAATAATATACAGATGCAAACTCAGTGAATTTATTGTTCTTTTGTGAGCACCTGATGCTTTCCCCTCCTGTTATCTTGCCAGCAAGTTGCCTTACCTGGTGTTTGGCAACTTGCTGCTGGCTTTTTCAGTAATACTCCTGTTTTCACATGAAGTTGTAAGGCGCTATGGTTGCACGGCATAGTGAAGATGCGTTGTGCCTGTCACTGAAAGGCATGATAACGTCATAGCCGCTATCTGTTTTTTCAATATGCAACCATCCGGAGGTTATATGGCACCAGCTACGTTTTGGTTCATTCAGGATGTTCGCCTGCCCGGGCGTGAAGGTTTGTGGCAAATTACTATTGAAAACGGGCGGTTTGGAGCAATAACGCCCATGGAGGAAAACCGCTCCCATGGAGGCAACGATGTACTTAATGCCCATGGTGGATTAGCTCTCCCCCCTTTTGTTGAACCTCATATTCATCTCGACACCACGCAAACAGCAGGTGAACCAGCCTGGAATATATCAGGAACCTTATTTGAAGGTATTGAGCGTTGGGCAGAGCGCAAGGCAACGTTGACCCATGAAGATGTCAAAGCGCGTGCGTGGAAGACACTGAAGTGGCAGATGGCAAACGGGATCCAGTATGTTCGTAGTCATGTGGATGTTTCTGACCCGGGTCTGGTTGCGCTGAAAGCCATGCTGGAAGTGAAACAGGAAGTTGCGCCCTGGATTGATTTGCAACTGGTCGCGTTTCCGCAGGAAGGCATTCTGTCTTACCCCAATGGCGCAGCTTTGCTTGAAGAAGCGTTGGTAATGGGCGCAGATGTAGTGGGCGCTATCCCACATTTTGAATTCACCCGCGAATATGGTGTCGAGTCTTTGCATACTGCATTTGCGCTGGCTGAAAAATATGACCGGCCGCTGGATATTCATTGTGATGAAATTGATGATGAGCAATCGCGGTTTGTGGAAACGGTGGCGGCACTGGCACTGAAACTGGGTATGAATGAGCGTGTTACTGCGAGCCATACTACCGCCATGCACAGTTACAATGGCGCTTATACTTCTCGTTTGTTCAGGTTGTTGAAATTGTCCGGAATTAATTTCGTGGCAAATCCTTTGGTGAATATTCATTTGCAAGGCCGTTTTGACAGCTACCCGCGTCGCCGTGGGGTAACCCGGGTGAAAGAGATGCTTGAAGCGGACATTAATGTTTGTTTCGGCCATGACGATGTTTTCGACCCCTGGTACCCATTGGGAACGGGCAACATGTTGCAGGTGTTGCATATGGGGCTGCATGTCTGCCAGTTAATGGGCTACCCGCAAATCGATGAGGGCATTCGGCTGATAACAGACAACAGTGCCCGTACACTGGGTATTGCGGATTACGGTATTGTGGAAGGGCATCCGGCGAACATGATAATTCTGCCAGCCCTGAATGGTTTTGATGCGCTACGGCGGCAGGTGCCGGTGCGCTGGTCTGTTCGCAATGGGCGTATCATTACCACTACGCAACCTGCCCAAACCTGGGTGCAAGTGGATAAAGGGGGCGAGCTGGTTGATTTTTCACAGGTTGGTAATCCTGACCCTTCAGGCGATTAACCCTGGCAGACACCCAGTTGAAGAGTGAGGCCCGGGATGTGTGGTGTTTGATTGCCCATGCTACCGGGTAAATGCTGTGAATATATGATTTTTATTCAATGAAATCATTTTGTTGCTTGTTATTAACCCCACTGAGTCGTAGGGGGCGCCCCTGGGTGATATTACTGCCAGTGTATGTATTCTGTTACGTAAAAAAGAGTAAATGGCTGGCTTGTCGGCAGGTGGCTCTTTAGAATCGTTTCATTGCATTTTTTATTGCTTGTAAAGGAAACCATTCATGCTGAAATCGACTCTGGCGGCTGTTACGGCTGTCTTTGCCCTGACTTCGATTTCCTCTTCTGCGCTCGCCGCAAAAGGGGATCCTCATGTGCTGCTGACAACGTCGGCCGGGAATATCGAGCTAGTGCTGGATAGCGGAAAAGCGCCAGTGACGGTGAAAAACTTTGTGGACTATGTCAACAGTGGCTTCTACAACAATACGATTTTTCATCGTGTTATTCCTGGGTTTATGATTCAGGGTGGGGGCTTTAATGTGGATATGACGCAAAAAACCACGAACCCACCGATTAAGAATGAAGCTGACAATGGGTTACGTAATACCCGTGGTTCAATTTCGATGGCGAGAACAGCTGATAAAGACAGCGCAACCAGCCAGTTCTTTATCAATGTTGCGGACAACGCATTTTTAAACCATGGCCAGAGTGATTACGGATACGCTGTTTTTGGCAAGGTGGTGAAAGGCATGGAAGTGGCGGATAAAATTGCTCAGGTGCCTACTCATAATGTTGGGCCTTACCAGAATGTCCCTACCAAGCCGGTTGTTATCCTTTCGGCTAAAGTCCTGCCATAATCTTCTGGCGCGAAGCGGGGGAATGAACCTGCTTCGCCTCTCCAGTTTTTTCTGCGCTCCGGCGTTATTTTCCCCGGTCCCTGGTGTAAACCCGGTAGAATATGCCCGTTTTTAGAACGGGAGTTGCTATGTTATTGCTGATTGATAACTATGATTCGTTCACCTGGAATTTGTACCAGTATTTTTGTGAGCTGGGCGCGCAGGTTCTGGTCAGACGTAACGATGAAATAACCCTTGATGATATAGACCGGCTGGCGCCACAGAAGCTGGTTATTTCTCCTGGCCCATGTACGCCAGATGACGCAGGTATTTCTCTGTCAGCCATCCGCCATTATGCAGGCAGGTGTCCAATTCTGGGCGTTTGTCTGGGCCACCAGGCGATTGGTCAGGCATTTGGCGGCAATGTAGTTCGCGCCGCGAAGGTGATGCATGGGAAAACGTCTGCGATACACCATAATGATCAAGGAGTTTTTCGTGGTCTGAATAACCCACTGACTGTTACCCGCTACCACTCCTTATTGCTTGAGCGTGAGAGTCTGCCAGAGGTATTTGAAGTGACTGCATGGACGGAACAACAAGAGATTATGGGGATCCGTCACCGGTTGCTGGATATTGAAGGGGTACAGTTCCACCCGGAAAGTATTCTTAGTGAACAAGGCCATGCTCTTTTGAATAATTTCCTGAAACGTTGATTTTTCATTGCTATCAAATGATTTTTTATGCATATTTTGTGATTATAATTTCATTACGCATTTCTACTAAACATAGGTGGATATGAAATGGCAACTGAACAACCCGCAGTAACCCGCTCAACATTTGATGACGTTATCGTTCCAATTTTTGCCCCCGCAAATTTTATCCCGGTGAAAGGTAAAGGGAGCCGAGTGTGGGATCAGCAAGGTAATGAGTACGTTGATTTTGCAGGCGGCATTGCGGTTACAGCGTTAGGGCACTGCCATCCGGCGCTGGTTGAAGCACTGAAAGCACAGGGGGAAACCTTGTGGCATACCAGTAACGTGTTTACTAATGAGCCGGCATTGAAGCTGGGGCAAAAACTGATAGCCTCAACTTTTGCGGAGCGCGTTTTGTTTATGAATTCGGGCACTGAAGCCAATGAAACCGCCTTTAAGCTGGCCCGTTTCTATGCGTCTACGCGCCACAGTCCTTATAAAACAAAAATAATCGCTTTTCATAATGCTTTTCATGGACGTTCTTTATTCACTGTTTCTGTGGGGGGGCAGCCTAAATATTCAGATGGCTTTGGCCCGAAACCGGCAGATATCGTTCATGTGCCTTTTAATGATTTACATGCGGTGAAAGCCGTTATGGATGACCACACCTGTGCTGTTGTGGTGGAACCTATTCAGGGAGAAGGCGGCGTGATGGCGGCCACTCCTGAGTTCCTGAAAGGCCTGCGTGAGCTGTGTGACGAATATAAAGCCCTGCTGGTGTTTGATGAAGTTCAGTGTGGTATGGGCCGTGCTGGTAAGCTGTTTGCTTACATGCACTATAATGTGACTCCCGATATTTTGACCAGTGCTAAAGCGATTGGCGGTGGGTTCCCAATTAGTGCGATGCTGACAACAGAAGAGATTGCATCGGCATTCCATGTTGGCTCACATGGCTCGACCTACGGCGGTAACCCACTGGCGTGTGCGGTGGCAGGTGCTGCTTTCGATATTATCAATACGCCGGAAGTTCTGGATGGTGTTATGGCGAAACGCGAGTTGTTCGTAAAACACCTGAAGCAGATTAATGAACAGTACGCTGTTTTCAGTGATATCCGGGGAATGGGGTTACTGATTGGTGCCGAATTGAGTGCCGCATACAAAGGGCGGGCGCGTGATGTACTGAATGCGGCCGCAGCGAATGGTTTGATGATCCTCAATGCCGGGCCGGATGTAGTCCGTCTGGCTCCGTCTTTGGTTATTGATTATAAAGATATTGAAGAGGGTATGGCTCGTTTTGCCGATGCAATAAAAGCGGTGGTTAAAGGGCTGTAACTGCACTCATGCACTCTCTGTATGCACTTAACTGATGGTGCCGGGGTTCAAGGACAGCAATAAAAAGCCGGGTAACCCCGGCTTTTTACTTTTGAAGCAGAGTGTTCCATTCATCAAGATTAGTACAGGGCTTTACCTGAACTGTCTTTTACATTGGCTTTCCATGCAGCACGAATCTGTTCAGTAACGCTTGCAGGCAGTGGAGCGTAATCCAGGTTACCAGCGATAGCGTTGCCATTTTTGTAAGCCCAGTCAAAGAACTTCAGCACTTCGGCACCTTTCTCTGCATTTTCCTGCTTTTTGTAGACCAGGATAAAAGTAGTAGAAGAGATTGGCCATGCATCTGCACCTTTCTGATAAGTCAGGTCCTGAGCAAAGGTTTTACTCCAGTCGGCTTCTTTTGCGCTGTTACTGAAGCTTTTTTGGGTCGGCTCGATTGCTTTACCGTCAGCATCAAACAACTTAGTCCAGGTCAGGTTGTTCTGTTTTGCGTAGGCATATTCAACATAACCAATAGAACCCGGCAGACGCTGTACGAATGCAGCCACGCCATCGTTCCCTTTGCCGCCCAGGCCAGTTGGCCATTTAACGGTGGTGCCTTTACCAACCTGGCTTGCCCAGTCCGGGCTTACTTTGGACAGGTAGCTGGTGAAGACGAAAGAGGTGCCTGAACCGTCTGCACGGCGAACCACATTGATGTTGGTATCCGGCAATTTGGCATTCGGGTTCAGCTTAGTGATTGCCGGGTCATTCCATTTCTTGATTTTACCCAGGTAGATATCACCCAGTGTTTTGCCATCCAGAGTCAGTTCACCTGATTTAATACCCGGGATATTAACGGCCAGAACCACGCCACCAATCACGGTCGGGAACTGGAACAAGCCATTTTTTTCCAGATCAGCATCGCTCATTGGCGCATCAGATGCACCAAAATCGACGGTTTTTGCAATGATTTGTTTGATACCACCTGAAGAACCAATTCCCTGGTAGTTTACCTGAGAACCTGTTTTCTGCTGATATTCTGCAGCCCATTTTGCATAAACCGGCGCTGGGAACGTACCACCGGCACCTGTCAGGTTAGTGGCTGCAAATGCAGTTGTGGTGGACAGAGTCAGAGCGGCGATTACAAGACGGGCTGAAGAGCTAAGCATTGCCATAATTTCTCCCGGAAAAGGTTAGATCAAAAATAATTTTTTAATCGCTGTGTTTTCAGTACCCGGGAAGAATAAGGCGAATTTGTGACAGTTTTGTGTCATTCGTGAACAATTTTCAGAATTTGTTCGGTAAAGCCGAAGGGATATTGGGTTGAGCAAAACAAAAAGGCACGCTCTGGAGCGTGCCTCAATGTGTGATGAAATACAGTAAAATTAACGAGTACCGTATACCACAATGGTTTTACCGTGAGCGGAAATCAGGTTTTGATCTTCCAGCATTTTTAAAATACGGCCCACAGTTTCACGGGAACAGCCAACAATTTGGCCAATTTCCTGACGGGTAATTTTGATTTGCATGCCATCCGGGTGGGTCATTGCATCAGGTTGTTTCGCCAGGTTAAGCAAAGTCTGTGCAATTCGGCCGGTTACATCAAGGAATGCCAGGTTCCCTACTTTTTCAGAAGTGACCTGTAAACGACGTGCCATCTGGGATGAAAGGCGCATCAGAATGTCCGGGTTTACCTGGATCAACTGGCGAAATTTTTTGTATGAAATTTCGGCTACTTCACAGGCTGTTTTTGCACGAACCCAGGCGCTACGCTCCTGGCCTTCTTCAAACAGCCCCAGTTCGCCAATAAAATCGCCTTGATTAAGATAAGAAAGGATCATCTCCTTGCCTTCTTCATCCTTGATAAGCACGGCCACAGAGCCTTTTACGATGTAATACAGCGTTTCTGCTTTCTCGCCCTGATGGATCAGGGTGCTCTTGGATGGATACTTATGAATGTGGCAATGTGACAAGAACCATTCGAGAGTCGGGTCTGTTTGGGGTTTGCCAAGCACCATGCGCGGTTATCCTCTATTATAAACTTGCTCAAAGACAGGGTAGGGCCCTGTTGGCGTTACAACATTAAATCGCCCCATTCCTGAAGCGAGCCATGAGTCGTTTGGTCTGTAATCGCTTTTTCCTCTGTAACAGGTATGACGTCACTGTCAGTCTGTTACATCTTGTTTGTTTTAGCACAGGTTTCCTGAAGTGTCTTCTATTGTCTCGTTTCAGCATGACCTGTGTCGCCTTCCATTGCCTGTTTTGTTAATGCCGCGTAATCTGTTGCGATAACACTTTAGTTGGGAGTAATGAGTATGCAGGCGCGAGTTAAATGGGTTGAAGGTTTAACATTTTTGGGTGAATCCGCCTCAGGCCACCAGGTCCTGATGGATGGTAACTCCGGTGATAAAGCGCCAAGTCCAATGGAAATGGTGCTAATGGCTGCCGGTGGATGCAGTGCCATTGATGTTGTCTCTATTTTACAAAAAGGCCGCCATAATGTGACTGATTGTGAGGTCAAACTGACATCTGAACGCCGGGAAGAAGCGCCGCGTTTGTTTACCACTATCAATTTGCACTTCATCGTTACAGGGAAAGATCTGAAAGATAATGCCGTGGCTCGCGCGGTGGATTTGTCTGCGGAAAAATATTGCTCTGTTGCGTTAATGCTTGGCAAAGCAGCCACCATCACGCACTCATGGGAAGTGGTTGAAGGCTAAGTTTTCATGGCGGGGGCTGTACTTTGCAGCGCCCGCCCGTTCTGTGCCTGTATCAGGCCCCCGCGATTTTTTTCCCTTCAGCCAGGCGTTTGACCAGTGGCGTCATGATTAACTCCATCGCCAGGCCCATCTTCCCACCCGGGACAACTAGTGTATTGATATGAGAAATAAATGACCCTTGCAGCATTGCCAAAAGCCATGGGAAATCGATATCTTCCAGCCCGCGGAAATGAATAACGACAAAACTTTCATCCAGAGAAGGAATCGCTTTGGCTGCAAAGGGGTTGGACGTATCCACGGTAGGCACTCGCTGGAAGTTAAGGTGAGTACGTGAAAACTGGGGTGTAATGTAATTGATGTAATCTTCCATTGAGCGCACCACTGAATCCATCACGGCTTCCCGGGAATGGCCGCGTTCACTGGTGTCCCTTACCAGCTTTTGAATCCACTCGAGGTTAACGATAGGTACCACGCCGACCAGGAGATCAACGTGTTGAGCGACATCACACTCCTGAGTTACCACGCCGCCGTGCAGCCCTTCATAAAACAATACATCTGTGGGTTCAGGCAGCGGTTGCCAGGGGGTAAAGGTACCAGGCACCTGATTCCAGGGAACGGCTTCATCGTAAGTGTGCAGATATTTGCGAGACTGGCCGTTACCCTGCTCGCCGTATTGCCTGAATGTGCGCTCCAGCAAGGCAAAGTCGTTGGCATCTGGCCCGAAATAACTGATATGGCGGCCAAGGTCGCGGGCTTTACGTATTGCCATATCCATTTCCGGGCGGGTATAGCGGTGAAAGCTGTCACCTTCAACTTCGGCAGCCCGCAGATTAAGCTGATTAAATATTTTACGAAAGGCAATGCTGGTTGTCGTGGTACCGGCTCCACTGGAACCGGTAACCGCAATAACAGGGTGCTTGGCTGACATAAACAACCACTCCATCAGTAAGAGGCAATGTGAAACGCACAGTACTGCAGGTTAAAGCAGTATAGTGGTGGATGCCAATACTGTGTGTGACGCCTGTGAATCAGCCCTTAAATTGGGTGCGGGGCATGATATTCACCGTTTCATGCAATTCAGACCAGACCAGAACAGCATCACCCTGTTTCAGTTGCCGTTTTACATCCGCCACTTTTTGAGCAAGTGAGCGCTCCTGCGCGCCATAATCGGTACCTTCACGTAATACAAAGGACTCAATCAGGTTATCAAGCGTATCGGGTGCTATCTGTTGCCAGGGAATGATCATTTTAATTACTTAGATAACGGGTTAACCAACTGGGGATGCGCTTTTCAAGCCACATTTCCGGGCGAGCGACGCTACCACCGATAAACCCGACATGACCACCATGATCGGTGAGTTGGTATTCAATATTTGACGGAAGTAGAGTGCTGTCTGGTATGACATGATGATCCATAAAGGGATCATCCTTTGCGTGAATAATCAGTGTATTTACCGCGATATTCGGCAGATGGGGCATGGCGCTACACTGGCGATAGTAATCCAGTGCGTCGTCAAAACCGTGAATACGGGAAGTAATTAAATCATCAAATTCTCTGATTCGTTTTACTTTGCGTAACCGGGGTAAATCGACAGGGAGTGAACCCGGGTACACAGCCAGTTTCCGGCTGGCATTCGCTTTCAGTAAGTTCAACAGGTAGCGTTGATAAATACGAGAAAAACCCCGCTCCATATGGTAACAACACTGCTCCAGCATAAAGGGGGCTGAGACAATAACTGCTGCATCCAGTGTGCACTGGTTACCTTGTTCTGCCAGCAGGCAGGCCAGCATGTTTCCGCCCAGTGAGTAACCTACCGCTGCTGTGGGTGCTGAACCATAACGCAGGTTCAGCCAGTTAAGAAAGTAACTGGCATCACCAGTGTCACCGGAGTGATAAATCCGCTTTTGGCGATTGGGTGTTCCGCTACAGCCACGAAAATGCATTACGACACCCAACCAGCCCTGTGCTTGCGCTGCTTCTATCATACCGTGGGCATAGGGGCTGTACAGGCTGCCCTCAAGGCCATGAAATACCACCAGCCGGGGTTTATGCAGAGCCTGTTGTGGGTCTTCACTCCATGCAAGATCGACGAAATCGTCGTCCGGAAGCTCCAGCCGCTGCCAAAAAGGGTTGAAGTGCAGGCGCCGGCGAATGAGACGGGGCAGCATCGTTTGTAAATGCGGGTTAGAAAGCCCAGGCATAGGGTGAAAATCCCTCTGACTGTTGTTTTCTTCACTGGCATCGACGGGGGTAATCTGGGTCATAGTTGTAAAACAGGTATCAATTCATTATCGCGCTAATTACTGGCTACTATACCGTGAGTCATGCGTCACGTTTATGTATTTCACGGCATTGATGTAAAAATAACCAACTCATGTTCAATCTGCCAGCAGATTGCGCGAAAACAAGTGAACCGGGATGTTGGGTTTACGCCGCCACAACCGCGCTTTTCGGGCCCCAGTGGCAACACTTTGCCCGGTATCTTCAAACATTCCTGACGCTTCAAAGCGGCGGATCAGGCTTTTACGCTGCACTGGTTGCCCAAGAATGGCTTCGGTGGCTTCCTGCAACTGCGTTTGGGTAAATGTTTCTGGCAGGCAATAGACTGGTAACAGGGAGTACATCGTTTTTTGCCGCAGGCGCTGCAAGGCCGCGGCAATGATTGCGGCGTGGTCAAAAGCCAGTGCTTTGCTTTCCAGATTTGCTACCGGACACCACTGAACATCACTTACTGTTGCAATATGTGGCTGGCAGGCCTCCCAGGCGATGAGTGCAAACCAGGTTGCGGTGATGCTCCAGCCCCTTGGGTCACGGTTCGGCCCGGAGAAGGTTTCCAGTTGTTCCAGCCACGAAGGAGAAATGCCTGTTTTTTCTGCCAGTTTGCGCGCAGCTGTTGCTTGTGTGGAATCATCTTTGTGCAAATCAATAAAACCGCCAGGCAGCCCCCACAGCCCCAGAAAAGGGTGCTGATTACGTTTCACCAGTAATACACAGAGTTGTTTTTCATGCAGAGTGAATAGCACGCTGTCTACCGTGACGATAGGCGAGGGGAAACGACTGGCGTCATAATTTTTCAGGTACTGCTCTTCGCTCTCCACCTTCACTCCTGGCAATAATAACTGTCTCAAAGTCACATTTTACATGGTGCTGCTGTGGAGTGGGTATGTTTTTTTTCTTATATTAATCAATGCATTAATTGTTAATTGTGTCATAGGGACAATTTTTTGCTTGCAATAAAATGTCTTTAGGACAATATTATAACTGTCTTAGGGACATTAATTGGAGGCGGTTATGAATATGACACTGAGTATTTGGCTTGATAACCAGGAGGTTATGGTTGAAACCGGGCGTTTCCCTGACGGTGCTGTTTGGGCAAAAACGCGTACTGAGTTACCTGGTTTTGCTGACAAAATGGTGGTCCGGGCGACAGGGCTTGCCACTATGGATGACTGGATGTTGCTGGCTCAGTCTGTTGATGCTATCCGCCATCAGTGTGATATCCGCTTCAGTCACTTACAACTGGCCTGGCTGGCGTGTGCCCGGCAGGACAGGTATATGCAACCCGGAGACAGCTTCGCGTTACGTATTTTTGCTGACGCACTGAACAGCCTTAACTTTGATAAGATTTTCGTTATTGACCCGCATAGTGCAGCTGCTGCAGCGGCAGTGCGCAACATGGTCATTATTCCTCAGGAAACGGCCTTACTGGCCCATGAGGCATTACGCTCGCAATTGAAGTCTGGCGCATTAATGCTGGTGGCACCTGATGCCGGCGCGCTGAAAAAGATCCATGCCGTTGCCGCAGCCGCCGGAGCAAAAGATTTCGCCATCATGACTAAAAACAGAGATGTGGCGACTGGTGCATTAACCGGGTTTGCACTGGCGAGTGGCGATGTGGCAGGGAAGGACCTGCTGATTGCCGATGACTTGTGTGATGCCGGGGGAACTTTTATTGGGTCTGCCCAGGTGTTGTTAGCGGCAGGAGCTCGTTCAGTCAGTTTGTATGTGACGCACGGTATTTTTTCTAAAGGGGTGGAAAACCTGCTTAGCCAGGGTATTCACCACATTTATACCACCACTTCATTTTCTGCGCAGGCTCCGGCTGATTCACGCCTTTCTGTTGTGGATGTTGACACGTTATTTGTGGCTTAAGGAGATACGGACATGATGATTAACCCTATTCTGGCAATTGATGGCTATAAAGTTTCACACCGTGAGCAATACCCTGAAGGCACAACACGTGTTTACTCGAATTTTACACCCCGCAGCGACCGTTTTTTCCGTTCGCCAGTCGCGGATAACAAGCTGGTCTTTTTTGGCCTGCAGGGCTTTATAAAATGGTTCCTGATAGACATGTTTAACAGCCAGTTTTTCGCACAGCCGGAAGAGCAGGTGGTTAGTGAATACAAAATGCTGATGGACAGTTACCTGGGAAAAGATGCTGTTGATGTTGAACATATTCGGGCATTGCACCGTTTAGGTTATTTGCCCTTGCACATTAAAGGGCTGGACGAAGGCGATAAAATCCCGATGAAAGTGCCGGTATTAACAATTACCAACACCCGGAATGAATTTTTCTGGCTGGTGAATTACCTGGAAACGGTGCTCTCGGCTGAACTGTGGAAAGCATCAACAAACGCTACTATTGCGCACCACTACCACAAAATATGCGCAGCCTGGGCAGAACAAACCTGTGATGACTTTGCTCACCTGGATTTTCAGTGCCATGACTTCTCTTTCCGGGGGATGGCGGGTATGCAGGATGTTGCCCAGGCGGGGTGTGGGCATTTGCTGAGTTTTAAAGGGACTGACAGTATTCCGGCAGTTGTGTATGCCCGACAGTATTATACCGGCAATGATGCTGATTACTTTATTGCAGGCAGTATTCCGGCAACAGAACACAGTGTGATGTGCATGGGTGAAAAAGACCATGAAATTGCTACATTTCGCCGCCTGATTTGTGATTTGTACCCGCAAGGGTTTGTGTCCATCGTATCGGACACCTGGGATTACTGGCAGGTGCTGACAACTTTTACCCGAGAACTTAAAGCCGCCATTATGGCACGGGAAGGCCGAGTGGTTTTCCGCCCGGACAGTGGTGATCCGGTAGAAATTTTATGTGGTACAGGTGCTGATGACGACCAAAGCGCCACGCGTACTCCCCAGGAAAAAGGTTCTGTCGAAGTGTTGTGGGAAATCTTTGGCGGCACGGTGAACAGCAAAGGTTACAAAGTGCTCGATTCCCATGTCGGCCTGATTTATGGCGATTCAATTACCCTGGAGCGTGCCAATGAAATTTTACGCCGCCTTGCAGCAAAAGGTTTTGCCAGCTCCTGTGTTGTTTTTGGCGTTGGTTCATACACCTACCAGTACAACACGCGTGATACATTCGGCTTCGCGATGAAAGCCACCTGGGGAGCGGTAAACGGAACGGGTCGCATGATCTTTAAAGAGCCGAAAACAGACAGCGGCCTGAAACGCTCAGCAAGAGGGCTGTTGAAAGTGGTGCGTAATGAACAAGGCGAGTTATGCCTTTTTGATGAGCAAACCCCAGCACAGGAAGGTGAAGGGGAACTGAAAACCCGCTTTCTGGATGGTAAACAGTATAATGTTGAACACCTTGAGGTACTGCGCCAGCGCCTTGCAGCTCAGCAATAAGACAGTGGTGAATACAAGGCCATCACCCGCTCTTTCCTGAGAACAGTGCACATGAGGTTATACTCATGTGCACGTTTTTTTAGGTCACTCTTGCCCACCAGATAGCATATTTTCGAGTTGTTCCTGCGTATCCAGCCAGGCCATTTCACTCTCTTCCAGTGCGGCTTTCGCTTGTGCCTGTTGTTGCAGGCAGTCAGTGAGGTCCGCTTTACGGCTAATATCATAGATAGCGGTATCTGAAAGCCGGGTTTCCAGGTCACTCAGTTTGCTGTTGAGTTTTTCCATCTCTTTTTCCAGCCGTTCGAGTGTTTTACGTAAAGGTTGGGTTTGAGTACGGAGTTCTGCTTCACGCCGTTTCTGATCTTTACGCGCCTGGGCACTGTTCTGGTTATCTTTAACCGTTTCCTTCAGGTTGTTTTCTTGCCTTTCCTGTTTGTGCTGGTCCAGCGACCATTGCTGGTAATCATCCAGATCCCCATCAAATGGCTCAACGCTGCCATCGTGTACCAGATACAGGTCATCGGTGGTAGTGCGCAGTAAGTGGCGGTCATGGGAAACAACGACCAGTGCGCCCTCAAAGTCAATCAGGGCCTCAGTCAGCGCCTGGCGCATATCCAAATCCAGGTGGTTGGTTGGTTCATCGAGCAGCAACAGGTTAGGACGCTGCCAGACAATTAACGCGAGCACTAAGCGCGCTTTTTCCCCACCAGAGAAACGCAGTGTTGGCTCATTAACCTTATCACCCTGGAAACCAAAACCGCCCAGGTAATCACGCAACGGTTGTTCAAGCACGCCGGGAGCCATTCGCGCCAGGTGCTGTAACGGAGATTCATCTGCGCGTAAGTATTCCAGTTGGTGCTGGGCGAAGTAACCAAGCTTAATGCCTTTCGCCAGGCCAATTTCACCTTGCTGTGGTTCCAAATCACCAGCAAGTAATTTAATCAGTGTCGATTTCCCGGCGCCATTTCGGCCCAGTAAACCAATACGGGAACCCGGAACCAGGTTGAGTTTGATTGAACGCAGAATGGTCTTATCACCATAACCCGCGCTGACATGTTCCATTTTAAGTAATGGCGTTGGCAGGCTTTCGGGTTCGCGAAACTCGAAATGAAATGGGTTATCAACGTGCGCCGGAGCGATTAACTCCATGCGTTCCAGCATCTTGATGCGGCTCTGAGCCTGTTTTGCCTTAGTAGCCTTAGCGCGAAAACGCTCAATATAGCTTTGCAGATGCGCCACACGCAGTTGCTGGCTTTCATATTGCGCCTGCTGCTGGGCGAGACGAGTGGCACGCTGTACTTCAAATGAGGAATAGTTACCGGTGTACTCGAACAACGCTTGTTGTTCAATGTGCAGGATCTTGTCAACAACCGGGTCGAGAAAATCCCGGTCATGGGAAATAAGAATTAGTGTGCCGGTATAGCTTTTTAGCCAACGTTCCAGCCAGACAACCGCTTCCAGGTCCAGGTGGTTGGTGGGTTCATCAAGCAGCAGTAAATCTGATCGGCAAATTAGTGCCTGAGCCAGGTTCAGGCGCATGCGCCAACCACCAGAAAAATCGCTCACTGGTAGTTCAAGCTGCTCATTGGTGAAGCCCAGACCGTGCAATAAGCTTGCTGCGCGTGCGCGAATGGTCCAGGCATCAATGGCATCCAGTTTCCCGTGTACGGTGGCAATGGCATGGCCGTCATCAGCTTCATTAGCGTTTTTTAACGCCTCTTCAAGCTGGCGGTACTCGCGGTCGCCATCAATGACATACTCAATGGCGGGTTCCGGGAGTGCGGGTGTTTCCTGGTTAACCCAGGCCATAGCCCAGTTACCAGGCCAGGTCACGCTACCTGCATCGGCACTGATTTCACTTTTCAGCAGTGATAACAGCGTGGATTTCCCGCAACCATTTTTTCCCACAAGCCCAACTTTCTGCCCGGGGTTGATAGTAGCAGTAGCATTGTCCAGCAGCACGCGGGTGCCGCGGCGAATTTGTAGTGAAGAGAAAACAATCATAGCGCGCCGTATGTTTAGACTATGTTAATTTGTCATTATAATCAGGTAACCTGGGCCGGTATTTGGCCAACCGCGCTGCATGTTAGCCCAAAACAGCACTCAACACGATCCCCGGAGGGTAATGATGTCGCAGCCACCCAAGGTTTTGCTGTTGTACGCCCATCCTGAATTTCACAGTTCGGTGGCGAACAGGGTCCTGCTGGAAGGCGTTTTTCAACTGCCTAACGTGACCGTTCATGACCTTTATGCCCACTATCCTGATTTTTTTATTGATATCCAGCATGAGCAGGCCCTTTTACGTGAGCATGACATCATTGTCTTTCAACATCCTTTGTACACTTACAGTTGCCCGGCCTTACTCAAAGAGTGGCTGGATCGCGTGTTAAGCCGTGGGTTTGCCAGCGGGCAGGGGGGAAATGCACTGGTGGGGAAATACTGGCGCAGTGTGATTACTACTGGTGAGCCGGAAGGTGCGTTCCGGTACGATGGGTTGAACCGTTACCCTCTGAGTGAGATTTTGCGCCCGTTTGAATTAACCGCCGCTTTGTGCCGGATGCACTGGTTAAACCCCTTTGTCATCTACTGGGCCCGACGGTTACCCGCTGATGAACTTGCCAGCCATGCCCGGGCGTATGTCGAATGGTTGTCTTCGCCGTTTCACCAGGGAGGAATTTGATGCATCAACCCGATCTCCTTGTTGCCGGAGTGGTGTTCCTTCTGGCGGCGGTAGTCGCTGTGCCACTTGCCGCCCGCCTTGGTATTGGTGCGGTACTGGGGTACCTGTTAGCAGGGGTCACTATTGGTCCCTGGGGGCTGGGGATGATTAGCGATGTCGATGAGATATTGCACTTCTCAGAACTTGGTGTGGTTTTCCTGATGTTTTTGGTAGGGCTTGAATTAAACCCCGCACAACTCTGGCGGTTACGGCGTTCCATCTTCGGTGCCGGAACCTTGCAGGTGGTGATTAGTGCAGTGATCCTGGGTGGCTTGTTGATGCTAAGCCGCTTTTCTTTGCCCGCCGCTGTTATCGGTGGCATCGGGCTTGCTATGTCATCAACAGCAATGGCGTTGCAGTTGATGCGCGAAAAAGGCATGAAACGCAGCGAGGGAGGGCAACTGGGTTTCTCGGTTTTGCTCTTTCAGGATATGGCGGTTATTCCGGCGCTGGCGCTGGTTCCTTTATTGGCTGGCAGTGAAGGGCAGGCGCCTGACTGGTTCAAATTCGGCATTAAGGTGGTGGCGTTTGCTGGCATGCTGGTGGGCGGGCGTTATTTACTTCGCCCGGTCTTTCGCATTATTGCCGCATCGGGTGTTCGCGAAGTGTTTACTGCTGCAGCGTTGCTACTTGTTCTTGGCGCTGCGTTGTTTATGGACCTTCTGGGTGCTTCCATGGCACTGGGGACTTTCATTGCGGGAATACTGCTGGCGGAAAGTGAATACCGCCATGAGCTCGAAAGTGCCATTGAACCCTTCAAAGGGTTGCTGTTAGGGCTGTTTTTTATTTCGGTTGGCATGGTGCTTAACCTGGGTGTGCTTTATACCCACTGGTTATGGATATTGGTCAGTGTGGCACTTCTGGTCAGCATCAAAATGGCTGTACTGTATGCGTTGGCTCACTGGCGAGGTTTGCGTTCTTCTGAGCGGGCTCAGTTTGCGGGCGTGTTAAGCCAGGGGGGCGAGTTTGCTTTTGTCCTGTTTTCTGCGGCGTCAGCACAGCATATTTTTGCTGGCAATCAGATGGCCTTGTTATTGGTGACGGTCACACTTTCCATGATGACCACACCACTACTAATGCGGGTGATTGATAATGTGCTGGTGCGCCGTTTTAACCAGCCCGTAACTGACAGTGATGAGCGCCCCTGGGTTGAAGACGACCATCCTCAGGTCATTATTGTTGGTTTTGGCCGGTTTGGGCAGGTTATCGGGCGCTTATTGATGGCGAATAAGATGCGTATCACTGTTCTGGAACGTGATATCAGCGCTGTTAATATCATGCGGAAATATGATTATAAGGTGTATTACGGTGATGCGACGGATGCAGAGTTGTTACGTGCTGCAGGGGCTGAAAATGCACAGTCTATTGTTATTACCTGCAATGAGCCGGAGGACACGATGAAAATCGTGCACCTGTGCCAGAAACATTTTCCACATTTAGCTATCCTGGCGCGGGCGCGGGGGCGCGTTGAGGCTCATGAGCTATTACAGGCTGGAGTCACGCAATTTTCCCGCGAAACATTTTCCAGTGCGCTGGAGTTGGGTAAAAAAGCGCTGATCTCGCTGGGAATGCATCCTCATCAGGCTTTGCGAGCGCAATTACATTTTCGTCGCCTGGATATGCGTATGTTACGTGAGTTGATGCCTGTGCATACCGATACTGCGCAAATCTCGCGGGTGAAAGAAGCGCGCAGGGAACTGGAAGAGATATTTCAGCGTGAATTACAACGAGAGCGTCATCAGTTGGATGGCTGGGACGAATTTGAATAACAAGGTGAGTAATGGCTGTACGTAAACGTTTTATTGCGGGTGCGGTGTGCCCGCAGTGCCAGGCGCAAGATTCACTGGCTATGTGGCGCGAAAATAATGTCGATATTGTTGCCTGCGTGAAATGTGGTCACCAGATGCGTGAGGCCGATAAACAGGCGCGTGAGCAATTGCGTGAACACGAGCAAGTCATAGGGATTTTTCATCCGGACTAGCGATACGCGTCAGCTTTCTTTAAGCTATTGGGTACACCGGCGTGAATTTCAGCTACAATTCGCGCCAGTTTTTTCCCCACGTTCAGGAGATATCATGAAAGTAGCAAAAGACCTGGTGGTCAGCCTGGCCTATCAGGTACGTACAGAAGACGGTGTGTTAGTTGATGAGTCTCCGGTAAGCGCGCCGCTTGACTATCTGCACGGTCATGGGTCGCTGATCTCTGGCCTGGAAAATGCGCTGGACGGCCATGAAGTGGGTGATCGCTTTGATGTCAGCGTTGGCGCAAACGACGCTTACGGTCAGTATGATGAAAATCTGGTACAGCGCGTACCGAAAGATGTTTTCATGGGTGTTGATGAGCTTGAAGTTGGGATGCGTTTCCTGGCTGAAACCGATCAGGGCCCGGTACCGGTTGAAATCACTGCTGTGGAAGATGACCACGTTGTGGTTGACGGTAACCATATGCTGGCTGGCCAGAATTTGAAATTCAATGTGGAAGTTGTCGCTGTGCGTGAAGCAACGGCAGAAGAACTGGCTCACGGTCACGTTCATGGCGCTCATGATCACCATCATGATCACGACCACGACCACGAAGGTTGCTGTGGTGGTCATGGCCATGACCACGAACATGGCAAAGGTGGTTGTGGTAACGGCGGGTGTGGTTGCCACTAATCCACATAGCAGCAAAAAAGGGCGCAGTGGCGCCCTTTTTTAATACTGGTTTCTGCGGTTTCTGTTAATAGTGTGGCGGCGGTGTTTCTTCCGCCTGTGATGCCAGCATTGAAGGCTGGCTTGCCTTCAGTTTTTCCACCAGTAAACGAATGTGCTCACGCAACCTGGCAAGTTCCAGTTCATGGCTGGAAACAGCCTGGTTAAGAGCCTCAATAGTGAATTCCTGAAATGCCAGCCGGCTTTCTAACTCCTCCAGGCGTTTTTCTGTCTCTGTGCTTTGCATACGGTTCTCCCGGAATTTGAGCCCGCTCAGGGCAATATGCGGGGGATTGTACTTGAATTATGGCGCAAATACCGCCTGTCCTGGTTATGACATTAATTTACACAAAAATAAGTCAGAATTTGGCGCAATAACCGCGTTAGAGATTGTGCTGCTTTCTTTCCCGACGTTATAGTACGTCGCTCTGTTAGTTTAATTTCTTAACCCTGGGGTGTGACGCCCTGCCCGGAGATAATGGATGAAATCACTGTTTAAAGCCACGCTGCTGGCAACCACCATGGCGATGGCACTGAATACACCTCTGGTATCTGCAGCAACGACCTCTGCGGAACAAGGGGCTGCGGCAAAAGCCGACCAGAGTGCTGCAAAATTCAAAGATGACGACCAGCAGGCAGCATATGCGCTGGGTGCATCTCTGGGCCGCTACATGGATAACTCCCTTAAAGAGCAGGAAAAACTGGGTATTAAGCTGGATAAAGCGCAACTGATTGCCGGGGTACAGGATGCATTCGCTGATAAGAGCAAACTGTCTGATCAGGAAATCGAAGAAACGCTGAAAGGGTTTGAAACCCGCGTGAAAACTGCCGCTCAGGCAAAAATGGAAAAAGACGCGAAAGAAAATGAAGACAAAGGTACTGCATACCGTACGGCTTTCGCAAAAGAGAAAGGGGTTAAAACCACTAAGTCTGGCCTGATGTATCTGGTTGAGAAAGCAGGCTCAGGTGAAGCGCCGAAAGATACGGACACCGTGGTTGTTAACTACAAAGGTACACTGATTGACGGGAAAGAGTTCGACAACTCTTATACTCGTGGTGAACCGCTTTCTTTCCGCCTGGATGGCGTAATCCCTGGCTGGACAGAAGGGCTGAAGCACATCAAGAAAGGCGGCAAAATTAAACTGGTTATTCCGCCAGACCTGGCTTATGGCAAAACAGGCGTTCCGGGGATCCCGGCAAATTCTACACTGGTGTTTGATGTCGAATTGCTGGATATCAAGCCAGCACCGAAGAATGATGACAAGGCTGCAGACGCCAAAGCAGACGATGCCAGCGCAGCAGCAAGCAAGTAATCAGGCAATTAATCAGGCAATATTGAAACCGTCGCCACGCAGGCGGCGGTTTTTCATTGGAACCAGGATATAATAAAAACTGGCACAGGCGTGCTGCGCTGTATTACTTTATGGGCTTGCGCAATGTATTAAGAATGAGTCTGCCCTACGATAATAATGACCATCATCGCGACAGACTCCGTGGAAAAGGTGGTGTTTCTTCATGTCCAACTCGCTTCTAACCAACGAAACCAGTGAGCTTGATTTACTGGATCAACGTCCTTTTGAGCAGACAGATCTTGATATCCTTAAGTCATATGAGGCTGTTGTTGACGGGTTGGCAATGCTCATCGGTTCCCACTGCGAAATTGTTCTGCATTCTCTTCAGGATTTGAAGTGCTCAGCAGTGCGTATTGCCAATGGCGAACATACCGGGCGTAAAATTGGCTCACCAATTACAGATTTAGCTCTGCGTATGTTGCATGACATGACAGGTGCAGATAGTAGCGTCTCTCGCTGCTACTTTACGCGGGCGAAAAGCGGTGTGCTGATGAAGTCGGTCACGATTGCGATTCGTAATCGGGAACATCGTGTTATTGGGTTGTTGTGCATCAACATGAACCTGGATGTTCCGTTCTCCCAGATAATGAGCACTTTTGTGCCGCCGGAGACGCAAGAAGAATCGTCTTCTGTTAATTTTGCATCTTCAGTTGAAGATCTGGTAATGCAAACACTTGAATTCACGATTGAAGAAGTCAATGCAGACCGTTCAGTTTCGAACAATGCCAAGAACCGGCAAATCGTTCTTAATCTGTATGAAAAAGGGATTTTCGACATCAAAGATGCCATCAATCAGGTGGCAGACCGCCTGAATATTTCTAAACATACCGTCTATTTATATATTCGCCAGTTTAAGAGTGGCGACTTTCAGACTCAGGACAGGTAATGCGTTTTGCTTTAATGGTTACTGGACCCGCTTATGGCACGCAACAGGCAACGACAGCCTGGTGTTTTGCTAATGCGCTACTGGATTCAGGGCATGTACTGGACAGCGTCTTTTTTTATCGGGAAGGCATACTGAACGGTAACCAACTGGTGTCTCCAGCTTCAGATGAATTCGATTTGGTGCGGGCGTGGCAGAAAATGGCTTTGCAACAGGGCGTTGCTCTGAATATTTGTGTCGCCGCGGCATTACGGCGTGGTGTGGTTGATGAGCCAGAGGCCATTCGCCTTGGTCTGGGCTGCCATAATTTACTCGACGGTTTTCAGTTGAGTGGCCTGGGGGCGTTAGCTGAAGCGGCATTAACCTGTGACCGCGTGGTGCAGTTCTGATGAAGCGTATTGCTTTTGTGTTTACCCAGCCACCACATGGTTCTTCTGCCGGGCGAGAAGGGCTTGATGCATTGCTGGCAACCTCTGCAGTCAGTGATGACCCGGGGGTGTTCTTCATGGGGGATGGTGTTCTGCAATTACTGGCAGGGCAACAGCCAGGAGTCATTTATTCGCGTGACTACATTTCAACATTTAAGGTGTTACCGCTCTATGACATCACATCTTGTTGGGTGTGCAGTGATTCGTTAAAGGCCTGCGGGCTTACACCACAGGGTGTGGAATTGATACTGCCAGCCGCAATTGAGCCTGCTGATGTATTACGCACCCACCTTGAACAGTACGATGTTGTGCTGACTTTCTGAGGCACTATGCTGCATACACTCTTTAATTCTCCGGGCCAAATCGACCTGCCATTGCTAAAACGCAACCTTCGGGAAGGCGATGCTCTTCTGCTGTTGCAGGATGGCGTCTACGCAGCCATAGAAGGCAGTGCGGCTTTTGCAGAGTTGCAAACTTGCCCCGCCTCTTTCTATGTGCTCGAAGATGACGTGCAGGCCCGCGGAATTTCTGGTCAAATATCAACCAGTATTGCCAGGGTTAGCTATAATGATTTTGTCATACTGGCAGTGAAACATAAGAATCAGATGGCCTGGTAATAACATAGTGACTGTATAATTCTTGACACCCTTTCTGCCGGGCCCTAAAATTCTGCGTCCTCATATTGTATGAGGCCGTTTTATTACGTGTTTACGAAGCAAAAGTTAAAACCAGGAGCTATTTAATGGCAACAGTTAACCAGCTGGTACGCAAACCACGTGCACGCAAAGTTGTTAAAAGCAACGTGCCTGCACTGGAAGCTTGCCCGCAAAAACGTGGTGTATGTACTCGCGTATATACTACCACTCCGAAAAAACCGAACTCCGCACTGCGTAAAGTATGCCGTGTTCGTCTGACTAACGGTTTCGAAGTGACTTCCTACATCGGTGGTGAAGGTCATAACCTGCAGGAACACTCCGTGATCCTGATTCGTGGTGGTCGTGTTAAAGACCTCCCGGGTGTTCGTTACCACACCGTACGTGGTGCGCTTGACTGCTCCGGCGTTAAAGACCGTAAGCAATCTCGTTCCAAATACGGCGTTAAACGTCCTAAGGCTTAATGGATCTCCGTTAAGTAAGGCCAAACGTTTTATTTTAATGTCAAACTAAACTCGTAGAGTTTTGGACAATCCTGAATTAACAACGGAGTATTTCCATGCCACGTCGTCGCGTCATTGGTCAGCGTAAAATTCTGCCGGATCCGAAGTTCGGATCAGAACTGCTGGCTAAATTTGTAAATATCCTGATGGTAGATGGTAAAAAATCTACTGCAGAAACTATCGTATACAGCGCGCTGGAGACCCTGGCTCAGCGCTCTGGTAAAACTGAACTGGAAGCTTTCGAAGTAGCTCTCGAAAACGTGCGCCCGACTGTCGAAGTTAAGTCTCGCCGCGTTGGTGGTTCTACTTATCAGGTACCAGTTGAAGTTCGCCCGGTTCGTCGTAATGCTCTGGCAATGCGTTGGATCGTTGAAGCTGCTCGTAAACGCGGTGATAAATCCATGGCTTTGCGTCTTGCAAACGAACTGTCTGATGCTGCAGAAAACAAAGGTACTGCAGTGAAAAAACGTGAAGACGTTCATCGCATGGCTGAAGCCAACAAGGCGTTCGCTCACTACCGCTGGTAATCCCGCGTTAGTGTTAGTTCCAGGTGGGCGCTATAACTTTATTGTTGCGCCCACTCTGGGTAACTTAACTTGAACGTCCCAGGATATAGAGGAATCAAATGGCTCGTACAACACCCATTGCACGCTACCGTAACATTGGTATCAGTGCACACATCGACGCCGGTAAAACTACCACTACCGAACGTATTCTGTTCTACACCGGTGTAAACCACAAAATCGGTGAAGTTCATGACGGCGCCGCTACTATGGACTGGATGGCGCAGGAGCAGGAACGTGGTATCACCATCACTTCCGCTGCTACTACCGCGTTCTGGTCTGGTATGGCGAAGCAGTATGAACCGCACCGTATCAACATCATCGACACCCCAGGGCACGTTGACTTCACTATCGAAGTAGAACGTTCCATGCGTGTTCTTGACGGTGCGGTAATGGTTTACTGCGCAGTTGGTGGTGTTCAGCCGCAGTCTGAAACCGTTTGGCGTCAGGCTAACAAATATAAAGTTCCGCGCATTGCGTTCGTTAACAAAATGGACCGTATGGGTGCGAACTATCTGAAAGTTGTTGAACAGATTAAAACCCGTCTGGGTGCTAACCCTGTTCCGTTGCAGCTGGCTATTGGTGCTGAAGAAGCATTCACCGGTGTTGTTGACCTGGTGAAAATGAAAGCTATCAACTGGAATGAAGCAGACCAGGGCGTGACCTTCACTTATGAAGATATCCCGGCAGACATGCAGGACCTGGCTGACGAATGGCACCAGAACCTGCTGGAATCCGCAGCTGAAGCATCTGAAGAGCTGATGGAAAAATACCTGGGTGGTGAAGATCTGACTGAAGAAGAGATTAAAGGCGCTCTTCGTCAGCGTGTTCTGAGCAACGAAATTATCCTGGTTACCTGTGGTTCTGCATTTAAGAACAAAGGTGTTCAGGCAATGCTGGATGCGGTAGTTGATTACCTGCCGTCTCCGACTGACGTACCGGCAATCAACGGTATGCTGGATGACGGTAAAGATACTCCGGCAGAGCGTCACGCAAGTGATGACGAGCCGTTCTCTGCTCTGGCATTTAAAATCGCTACCGACCCGTTTGTTGGTAACCTGACGTTCTTCCGCGTGTACTCTGGTGTGGTTAACTCTGGTGACACCGTACTGAACTCCGTGAAAGCTGCACGTGAACGTTTCGGTCGTATCGTTCAGATGCACGCCAACAAACGTGAAGAAATCAAAGAAGTACGTGCAGGTGACATTGCTGCGGCAATCGGCCTGAAAGACGTAATCACTGGTGACACCCTGTGTGATCCGGATAATGCAATTATCCTGGAACGTATGGAGTTCCCAGAACCGGTTATTTCTATCGCTGTAGAACCGAAAACCAAAGCTGACCAGGAAAAAATGGGTCTGGCTCTGGGCCGTCTGGCGAAAGAAGACCCGTCTTTCCGCGTATGGACAGATGAAGAATCTAACCAGACTATCATTGCTGGTATGGGTGAGTTGCACCTCGATATCATCGTTGACCGTATGAAACGTGAATTCAACGTTGAAGCAAATGTGGGTAAACCGCAGGTTGCTTACCGTGAAGCGATTCGCGAGACCGTTAAAGATATCGAAGGTAAACACGCCAAACAGTCCGGTGGTCGTGGTCAGTATGGTCACGTTGTCATCGACCTGTACCCGCTGGAACCAGGCTCTAACCCGAAAGGTTATGAGTTCGTCAACGACATCAAGGGTGGTGTAATTCCTGGCGAATACATCCCTGCCGTTGATAAAGGTATTCAGGAACAGCTGAAGTCTGGTCCTCTGGCTGGTTACCCGGTAGTGGATATCGGTGTGCGTCTGCACTTCGGTTCTTACCACGACGTTGACTCCTCCGAGCTGGCGTTTAAACTGGCGGCATCTCTGGCCTTTAAAGATGGCTTTAAGAAAGCAAAACCTGTTCTGCTTGAGCCTATCATGAAGGTTGAAGTTGAATCGCCTGAAGAGAACACTGGTGACGTTATCGGTGACTTGAGCCGCCGCCGTGGTGTGCTGCGTGGTCAGGAATCTAACGCGACTGGCGTTATCATTCATGCTGAAGTTCCGCTGTCTGAAATGTTTGGATATGCAACTCAGCTGCGTTCTCTGACCAAAGGTCGTGCTTCATACTCTATGGAGTTCCTGAAGTACGATGATGCGCCGAACAACGTCGCTCAGGCCGTAATCGAAGCCCGTGGTAAATAAGCCTCAGGGTTAACACAAAGTCCAGCGCTCCTTCTGCGGGAGGAGCGCAATAGTAAGGAATATAGCCGTGTCTAAAGAAAAATTTGAACGTACAAAACCGCACGTCAACGTCGGTACTATCGGTCACGTTGACCATGGTAAAACAACCCTGACTGCTGCAATCACTACCGTTCTGGCAAAAACCTACGGTGGTTCCGCTCGCGCATTCGACCAGATCGATAACGCACCGGAAGAAAAAGCACGTGGTATCACCATCAACACTTCTCACGTTGAATACGATACCCCGACCCGCCACTACGCGCACGTAGACTGCCCAGGCCACGCCGACTATGTTAAAAACATGATCACTGGTGCTGCTCAGATGGACGGCGCTATCCTGGTTGTTGCTGCGACTGACGGCCCGATGCCGCAGACTCGTGAGCACATCCTGCTGGGTCGTCAGGTTGGCGTTCCTTTCATCATCGTGTTCCTGAACAAATGTGACATGGTTGATG